>NZ_CP039543.1:3749391-4086739 GCF_013085545.1 Oceanidesulfovibrio marinus | reverse complement strand
GGAGATCCGATACTCCTTGCCGATCTTCGCGGCGAACAAGTGACCGTCCTTGATGGCCCGGCGCAACGTCTCGGTATGGCAATTGAGCAGCTCGGCGGCCTGCTTCAAGGTAAAGACAGTGCGTTCTTCCATGCATCCGCTGGGGGTAGGAAACTATGTGCTCGTGAGCGTTCCACCCAAAGTAACCATACCGATTTTCAACCGTACTACACTTCAATCAGCAGTTATCACTTTGAAACAACTGATGTCAACTGAAACCTACATTAATCAACAAAAACAACTCTCGCATAACATTCCAATATATCTCACTTTTTTGAAGGCGCGCCATCCCAACCCTACCCCGCGCCAATGCACTTTTTTACACGCGCAACCGCCGATTCCGTTGGATTTTTTGGATAACTGATGTATATTCTGTCGAAAAGGAGTGCGATATGGTCAAAGAGGATCTGATACAATTGATTCACGATGAGGTCGGTTTCGAATCCAAGAAGCAGGCTGCCGACGTCCTGGACGCCATCACCGACTCCATTACAGAAGCCCTTGCCGCCGGGGACCATGTGGCGCTTCGCAACTTCGGAACCTTCGAGGTCCGGCCCATGGCCGCAAAAAAAGGCCGCAATCCGCAGACCGGCGACCCCATCATCATTCCGGAGCACAGCCGCCCCGCTTTCAGCCCTGGCAAGGAGTTCTCCGAGCGAATCCGTACGTCCGACTCCTGGAACTGGAAGCGCATCTCCCGCGAGATACACAAGATGCGTTCATCCCTGGAAAAGACGAAATCCGAGATGGACATCCGCAGCACCGAGTCCCGCGAGTACTACTCCAAGAAGATCGCCGGATACACGCAGTCCTACAACGAGCTCATGGGCAAGCTCGAAGGGTACGCCCATGCGGGCGGCGGCGCTTTGCGCGAGATCAAGGGCGGGTTGCAGCGGGCTCTGGAAGAAGTCACCGACGCCTTCCGGCGCGCGGCCGGCAAGTTCTGAGTCGGCCTACTCCCCCGCTGTCGCGACAGGACGTCTGGGCCAGCGGGCGTAGAATGTCGTGCCTTCTCCCGGCGTAGACGTGAACCACACCGTGCCGCCCAGGTAGCGCTCCGCGAGCAGCTTGATGGAGTAGGTGCCGATGCCGCGGTCCAGGCCCTTGGTTGAGAACGACCGCTGGAATATCTGCAGCTTGACGTCGCTGGACATAGCCGTGGGGTTGTGCACCCGGAAAACCACAGCCTCTGCGGCTTCGTCATAGGTGCAGCCCATGGTCACCGTGTTGCCTCCCGACTCGGCCTCCAGGGCGTTCTTGAGCATGTTCACCAGCACACGGCGCACCAGGCTGTCATCCGTAATCATGCTGACAACAGCGCTGTCCTCGTCCAGGCGAATCTCCTTGTCCATCGCCACATCGTGGTTTTCCAGACCCTTTTTGACGGAAAGAAGCAGATCCCTTGTGATCACCGGCAGGTAGTTCGCATGCAGGTCGCCGGTCTCTGCGGCCAGCAGGAGCTTCTGCGTTTCGATCTCGTCCACCATGTTCTTGAACACGTCGTGGATCATCAGCGCCAGCTTGCGATGCTCGTCGGGCAGCTCGTCGGTCAGGTACTCCACCAGGTTGCGCAGCCCGCCCACAGTGTTCATGAGGTCGTGAAAGAAAATCCGCTCCAGAATGCGGCGGCGCTTTTCGTTGGAGATATCCTCCACGGCAAAGACCAGGAACTCTTCGTCGTCCAGGTGCAGCCGCGTAGCCGAAACGCGGAAGTCGAACGCCTCCAACCCTTCCGGGCCGTGGCGGGAGATGCGCACCTCATGCGTGGCTTCGCCCTTGCGAAACCCTTCCACAATGGCGGTCAGGGCGCCGCAGCGCAAACACCGCTCCGCCGTTCCGCAGCCAAGGTGGCCTTCCGTTGCGCCCTCGCATCCCAGGGCCTCGCCCGGACGCCTGCCCACGATATCCGCCGGATCTTCAATACCCAGGAAGTCCAGAAAATTCTTGTTCGCGTAGATGATCTGCCTCGTCTTGTTGAGCACGAGGACAAAGCTGAGCACAGTATCCAGCAACGCAGCCGGCAGCGAGCTGGTGAACATCTCCTTCTGGCGCTTCAGCGTAAAGTCGTCGCTCCGCTGGCCGAGAGGCGGCAACTCAATTGGGCTGGCGGATCCATCCGGGGAGGCGAAGAGGGGCATTGTTGACTTCTCGTATACTGACGGATTGTTTGTTGAGTAGCGAAATCGCCGAACAACTACACAGGATGATAACGCGTGTCAGCGCACGGGTCCACCCCGGCGCCTTGTCTGCATTTTAGACATTTATGTAAAGCGCCTTGTAATCGAACCTGTTACCGTGTAGATAATAGGCATGGAGTATTATCACGCAGCTGCCAGGCTGTACATACGCACCTGTTACTCAAGGAGAAGCTGATGAAAGCGACCTGGGAAAAAGTCTTTGAATACGCGTCCATGCCCGTTCACGGGACGCTCTCCCGCAAATTGCGCAAGGAAGTGAAGCTGCAGATCAACGCCGGCCCTGTGTATACCGATGCGGTCATCTTCCTTGGCGAAGAGTTCGTGCGCATCGTCACCAGCAAGGACGGGGAAACCATAAACACATACTACGACTGGGCCAAAATCGACTTCGTGAGCACCATCAGCGCAGCCCCCTAAGCTGCGCAAGCCCTTGGAAACACCGGCGCCCGTCTTTCGCTTCTATGCGGAAGGCGGGCGCTTTCTTTATCAATCTCCAAGCAGCGGCCGGATGGCGGCCATATGGTCGGGCGGACCGGCGCCCTCGCCCGGCGCGTATCCGGCGGCAAGGCAGGCACTGAGGTACTCCTGCGCCAGCCTCACGGCCTCGGGCAGCTCCACGCCCGCGCCCAGGAAGGTGGCAATGGCCGAGGACAAAGTGCAGCCCGTGCCGTGGAGGTTCTGCGTCGTCACATGCGGGTGGACAAGCTCGTGCACCTCGCCTTCCGGCAGCACCAGCCAGTCGCGCAGGGCCTCCGCCTCCCTGGCGGCGGTTATATGCCCGCCCTTGATGAGCACGGCTTCGGGCCCCAGGCTCAAAATACGGCGACCGGCGGTCGCAACATCCTCTGCCGTGGCAATCTCTACGCCGGAGAGCATCTCGGCCTCCGGACGGTTGGGCGTAACCAACGCGGCAAGGGGCAGCATACGCGTCATCAGCGCCTGGATGGCCGATTCTTCGAGCAGACGGTGGCCGCTCTGGCTGATGGAGACGGGATCGACCACCAGGGGAAAATCTTTGCGCGCCTCCAGAATCTCGGCCACGGCCTCGATGATGGCCGCGGAGAAGAGCATGCCCGTCTTGGCGGCCCTTACTGGAAAGCCGTCCAGCACCGTGGAAAGCTGCAGGGCGACGAAATCCGGCGGCGGCGCGTGGATGCCCGTTACGCCCAGCCCGTTCTGCGCCGTAAGCGCCGCGATAACGCTGACGCCGTATCCGCCGTTGGCGGCTATGGTCTTGAGGTCCGCCTGGATTCCTGCTCCGCCGCCGGAGTCGGACCCGGCGATGGTCATGATCACAGGCGGCGCAATCGGTTCGCGCACTGTCGTCCTCCTTTGCGAGAGAACCAATGGCGCTTGCGGCGCCCCAGATTAATCACATCGTGCAATCTGGCAGGCTGCTTCGCGCATTTTTATCTTGGGCAAGACATCCACCTGAAACAATTCACGACTGTTTCAGATAAATACATACAGGCATCTCCACCTTCTCAAGCTTACTATGCTTTAGAAAAGGTGGAGAGCAAGGCACAAATAAAGTTCAAGGACGACGCGTACTTTTTGTACGTAAGGATGAATTGACAAAGGAACCAGCTCGCGGCCCTCTGTCGGCAGCCTGCGTGCTACAGGGTTTCGGCCTGCTGCTCGCGGATGCCCTTCAGGCTCATGCCGGACTGCGCCATGACCCACAACGCGGCCAGCACCGGCGGCACGTAGATGCAGAAGCGCATCACCAGCGCACAGGCCAGGGCCGGCCCCTTGGTCACGCCGAAGGCGCCCAGGGTAGTGACAAAGGCCCACTCGAAGATGCCGATGCCGCCCGGAGACGCCGGCACGGCGTAGCCCAGCGTAGCGATGGCGAACACCGAGATCACCTGCACGGCGCTGATGTCCAGATGCCCCACGCCCCAGAGAACCACGAAGTACATCGCCGCGAACAGAAACCAGCTCACCAGGCTGTACAGAAAGAGTGAGAGGAAGAAGACCGGATTCATGCCGTTGTGCAGCTGGTGCATCACGTCGCTGGCCACCAGCTTCAGGCTCTGTCCGGGCACGAACTTGAGCACCAGGTCGTGGACCTTGAAGTTGATGCGCAACGCGATGACGAACGCCCAGAGGCCAACCACGACAAGGGAGAGGAGCAGCACGCCCTCGTCCTTGCCCAGGGAGGCGGCGGCCACCAGACCCACCACCATCAGCATGTTCAGGTCGACAAGCCGCTCCCAGAAGATCAGGCCCAGGCCCTCGCCCAGTTGGATGCCGGTTTTCTTGCGCAGGTAGAACGCCTTGGCCACCTCGCCCAGCTTGGCCGGGAACAGGTTGTTGATGCCCAGGCAGAACACGCTGGCCTTCAACGCGGTGACAAAGCCGGCGCGGAACTTCGTGAGGTAGTTGAAGCGCATGGCCACGGGAATGTACTGGATAAGGCTGAACAACACGGCGCCGATGACCGGCAGAAAGCCCAGCTTCTTGAGCGATACCCAGAACTCGGTCCAGTCGAGCCCCCGAAAAAGTAAGAACAGACAAAGGCCCATCAGGCCCCAACGCAAGGTGATTCCGAGTATTTTCTTCAACATCAGACTGCTGATCCTTTAATAGGCGGTATCGTCTTCCGGCTTTTCGGTGTTGCAATCCACGACCATGTTGTCGCGGTGCACAGCCTCGCTGTAGAGCCCGGGCCCCAGGACCGCCTCGATGGCGTCCGTTTTCAGCCCCATGATGCGCCGCAGCTCGGCGGCGCGGTAGTTGGCCATGCCGATGGCCACTTCCCCGCCGTCCTCGGTGAGTATGCGCACCACGGCCCCGCGGGCGAAGTTGCCCCGCACATCCGTAATGCCGATGGGCAGCAGGGACTTGCCCCGCTCGCGCAGCGCCCGTACAGCGCCGTCATCCACATAAATGGAGCCGCTGGGCTCCCGGTTGTAGGCCAGCCAGAACTTGCGGCGCGACATGCTCTTCTTTTCCGGCGTCACCCAGGTGCCGATATTCTCGCCGTTGATGGCGCGGATAAGGGCCTGCGGCTCCCGGCCGGAGACGATGAGGGTGGGCACGCCCAGGCGCGCTGCCCGGCGGGCGGCCAGCAGCTTGGAGTACATGCCGCCGGAGCCGACCGTGGTCTTGCCGCCGCAGGAGGCGTTCAAATTCAGGGAGGCGATGTCCGAAATGCAGGAGAGGGGCTCCGCATCCGGATGCTGGTCCGGATTCTTGGTAAACACGCCCTTGGCCGAGGTCAGATTGACGAAGAGGTCGGCCTCCACCAGGTTCAGCAGCAGGCTGGCGAGGTGGTCGTTGTCGCCGAATTCCAGCTCCCGCACCACGACGGTGTCGTTCTCGTTGACCACGGGGATGGCGCGCCACTCCAGCAGCGCACCAAAGGTGTTGCGCGCGTTGAGGTAGCGCCGGCGGCTCTGCAGGTCGTCGCGCGTCAGCAGAATCTGCGCGCTGACCTTGCCGCGCAGGGCAAAGGCCTGGTCATAGGCGTGCATCAGCCGGCTCTGGCCCACTGCGGATGCTGCCTGACGGTCCGGCAGGCCATGGATGTCGGGGCACTCGTCGCTCATGCAGATCACGCCGCGGCCGGCGGCCACCGCGCCGGAGCTGACCAGCACTATATCCATGTCCCTGTCGTGAAGTTCGCTTATCTGCGCCACCAGGCTTTCCACAACCAGGTTGTCGAGCTCCAGGCCCCGCTTGGTCTGATGCGTCAGGACTGCGCTGCCGATCTTGACGAGCACACGGCGCACGCCTGACAGATGGCTGGAACGGTCGTCCTCGCTCATGGTTCTGTGTCTTCCTCGCTCTTGGACAGTTCACGGACCAGGCGTTGCATCTCCGCCACAAGCTCGGAAACGCCGTCGCCAGTGACTGCCGAGATGCAATGCACCGGAACGCCCGCCTTGTCAAAGCGCTCGCGCAGGGTGCGCAGCTCCTCTTCGTCGATGAGGTCGATCTTGTTCACCACGCGAATCTGCGGCTTGGCGGCCAGAATGGAGTCAAAGGCGGCGAGCTCGTCGTCCACCAGGTTGAACCCGGCCATGACGTCGCCGTCCTCGGGCACGTCCTCCACGCTCAGCATATGGACAAGGCAGCGCGTGCGCTCCACGTGCTTGAGGAACGAGTGGCCCAGCCCGTGGCCCAGGGAGGCGCCCTCGATGAGGCCGGGGATGTCGGCCACGATCATGCGCTCGCCGGAGTCGGACTCGACCACGCCCAGGTTGGGCGTGAGCGTGGTGAAGGGATAGTTGGCGATCTTGGGACGCGCCGCGGAGATGGCGGAAATGAGGGTGGACTTGCCCGCGTTGGGCAGGCCGATGAGGCCGATGTCCGCCAGGATCTTGAGCTCCAGGCGCAGCCGCTTGTCCTCGCCAAACCGGCCGGGCGTGGTGCGCCGGGGCGCGCGGTTGGTGGAGGACTTGAAATGGATGTTGCCGAGCCCGCCGCGGCCGCCTTCGGCAGCCACGTACTCGGCGCCGTCGTGGTCCAGGTCGGCCACGAGCAACCCTTCCTTGACGCGCTCTTCGGACTCGTCGTCCTCATCCTCGTCCGGAAGCTCGTAGACCAGGGCGCCGTCGCGCTCCATACCGGCGTAGCCGTCCGTGCCCAGTCCGGCCTTGGCCAGCTCATCGTCATCCCTGGGCAGCTCGTAGACGAGCGTGCCCACCGGCACCTCGATCACGAGGTCCTTGCCGGCGCGGCCGTACTTCTGCTGGCCCTGTCCGGGCTTGCCGTTTTCGGCCTCGTACATCCGCTTGAGCCGGAAGTCGTAGAGCGTGAGCAGGCGCTCGGTGGCGCGAAAAACGACATCGCCGCCGTCGCCGCCGTCGCCGCCGTCAGGTCCGCCCTTGGCGACAAACTTCTCACGACGAAAGGAGAGGCAGCCATTGCCTCCTTTTCCTGCGCGGACAGTGATTACGGCTTCATCGACGAATCGCATGGCGAATGAATCCCGCCGGAAGAACCCGGCTCTGGACATGAAAAGGGGGTGCGAGAGCGCTGGCGCCCTCCACCCCCGTCACGAACGGAAATATGCGCAAAAATCCCGCTTACGCGGCGGGGTCAATGCAGATACGCGTCTTGACTTTGCGGTTGCGGCGATACTTCTCGAAACGGACCACGCCGTCGATAAGTGCGAACAGCGTGAAGTCCCGGCCCACGCCGACGTTCTCGCCGGGGTGGAACTTGGTGCCGAGCTGACGGACGAGGATGTTGCCCGCCTTCACCTGCTGGCCCGCAAAGCGCTTAACGCCTCTTCTTTGACCTTCTGAGTCGCGGCCGTTTCTGGAACTGCCGCCTGCTTTTTTATGTGCCATGGCCTGCCTCCGTGAGGGTCCGTAAGGATGAACCCGTTAGTTGATGGCCTTGATCTTGATAGTGGTGTAGCTCTGCCGGTGGCCCTGCTTCTTGCGGGAGTCGTTGCGACGCCACTTGTGGAACACCACGACTTTCTTGCCGCGGCCGTGGTCCACAACCTCGCAGGTCACGTTGGCGTTGTCCAGATAGGGCGCGCCGACTTCGACAGCGTCGCCGCCCTTCATGAGCACCTTGTCCAGGGTCACTTCCGCGCCGGGCTCGGCCTCAAGCCGATCCACACGAATCACCTGGTCCTGCTCCACCCGATATTGTTTTCCGCCGGTCTCGATAATGGCATACATGGTAAAAGCTCCGTTGTTGGAAGAAGGGGTATATGCCCCATCTCCGGCCGACCGTCAACCCCTCTTTTACTGAAAAATTAGCGGTAGGCCGAGAAAAATTCAAGGATGCGCGCCGTGGCGTCCGGACGTCTGGAGGGCTGCGGCGCGTCCGGCTCGACCTGGCGTCCGCCCGGCCAGGCATGGCCCCCTTCCGTCACCGTGAGCAGGCTCACTACCAGATCATCCTGGCACATGTCGAATCGATCTTCCACCCAGCCCTCGCCGGAGTCCCGCGAGGGCTCCACGTCGCAGTTGGCCAGCTTGCCCCAGTACGCCGTGGAGCGAAGCACGGAGTTGTCCACCCGCTGGCGGCCGTCCCACGGATTGGGCACCGGTCCGCCAAAGTACGGCGCGGACTCGTCCTTCAGTCCATGGATGACCATGAGCGGCAGCGCCTCGGCCGGATTGCAGCCCGGAGACTCCAGCGTGCCACCCACCACGGCCATGCCCGCCAGCCACTTGGTTCCGCCGCAGGCCGCCTGGTAGACCATCTTGCCGCCGGCGCCGAAGCCCACCAGAAAGACCTTGCCCTGGCGCGCCTCGCCCGTGTCATAATAATGATTCAGAACATCCTTTATAAACTGGACGTCGTCCACGCCTTTGGAAAGTGCCGGATCGCAGCAGTTGCCGGCGTTCCAGGTGGCCCCGCCCTCGGGACCCGTGCCCCGCGGCGCCAGCACCAGGTAGCCTTCGTACGTGGCGTGGGACGGCAGGCCGGTGATGCGCTCCACATCCGCCGGCTCCCAGCCGCTGCCGTGCAGGAACACAATGGTGGGATGCGGCCCCGAGGATGCCGGCCGCCAGACCATGACCTCGCGCCCGTCCACGCGATCCACGTTGGCGTCTTCGCCGCCGTCGCCCACGAGCGGCTCCTGCACGGAGCACCCGCCCACGGCGAGGAACGCGGCGCACGCCAGCGCCAGACCCAGGATTAGCAGCCGCATATCGTACAGCACCCCATTGCCCGAACCCGAACAGTGGGGTACATGAATGGTTCGACAACACGGCCGTATCCTGCTCACAGCCAGACTTCTTCGAGGAGCGATTTTCATGGAGCGTATCCTTTGTATATTGAACGTTCGTGCATGGAACCATTCTGCCGCAAGCACCCTTGTGCTGACCGGCGCGTTCGTGCTCGCACTGGTCGCCACCTGCCTTGTCGCCGCGTCGCCGGCGCGCGCCCAGGAGAACAACACCGCCAAGGACGACATCCTGGTGGGCCTGGAGACAGCCCGACGCGGCGCCCACGAGGCGGCCATCCGCTACTACACCAAGGCCATCGACTCCGGGGAGCTTTCCCCGCATGACACCGGCATGGCGTACAAGGCTCGTGCGCTCAGCTACCACGACACAGGCAATGAAGACAAGGCCTTGAGCGATTTTGCCCAAGCCAGCAAGCTCCTTCCCGGCGACCCTGACATATATTACAATCGTGCTCAGATTCTGCAAGCCAGGGGTGACAAGGCCGCGGCCGACAAGGATATGGCCCTGGCAGCGCAAGGGTTTGCCCAGCGCGGCAACGCTTACATCGACGCGGACCAGTACGACGCGGCCATCGCCGACCTGAGCAAGGCCCTGCTCCTCGCGCCGCAGTCCCAGGACCTCTACATCCTGCGCGGCCTGGCGTACAAGCTACAGGGATCACTGCAAAAAGCCACGGACGATTACTCCCGCGCCATCGAGCTCAACCCGCAGGACCCCCTGGCCTACATGAACCGCGGCAACGCCCTGCTCAAGTCCAAGCAGTACGGCATGGCTCTCATGGACTACGACAAGGCCATCGAGCTCAATCCGCAGTACGGCGACGCCTACTTCAACCGCGCCGCGGCGTACGAGATGATCCAGGAGTACCAGAAGGCCGTGGAGGACTACACCAAGGCCATCAAGCTCAATCCCAAGGACGCCATGGCCTACAAACGCCGCGGCATGCTGCGCCAGGACATGGGCCAGGACTCCAGGGCGAAACGAGACTTTGCGGCGGCCCGGAAGATCGACCCCAACATCCCCCTGGAGAACTAACGACGCCCCTACATATTAAGGAATGTTCATGCGACACCTTGCTGCGAAACGCGCTCCGCGTCACTGGCTTGTGCTTGCCTGCTTCGTTCTGATTCTGGCTGCCGGATGCTCCAAACCGCCGCCCGAACCGGTCCGTCTCCAATCCTTCTCCATGGATTCGCCGGACTCCATCGTGGACACGAACCTGGTGCGCGTGGAAAAGGACCCGGCCTGCGAAGGCGGCGCATGCCTGCGGGTGGAGACATCCGGCCCGAGCAAGGTGCGGCTCTTTGCGTTGGATAATCTGAACGTAGAGGACGCCCTGCTGCTCTTCCAGGCCAGGGTGCGTTCCCAGGGGCTGACCGGCACGGCGTATATCGAAATGTGGTGCATCTTCAAGGGACGCGGCCAGTACTTTTCCCGCGCGCTGGACACGGCCGTTACCGGCGATACGGACTGGACGCTGCAAACCGCGCCCTTCCGCCTGGAAGAAGGCCAGAACCCGGACCAGGTGCTGCTGAACCTCGTGATCGAAGGCCCGGGCACGGTCTGGATCGACGACGCGGCCCTGTATCGCGCCCCCTTGCCATAGCGGGCTGTCCGCGCGAGAATACTGCCGGGCCCATGCCATGAGCAACGATTCGCACACCGAGAATCCGTCCATAACTGTGGACAGCCTGAGCGGACGCGACGCCTCGTACCAGGTCGACCTCCACTCTCTGGAGTGCACCTGCGAGGAGTGGCGCGAGAACCGCTCGCGATTCGATGCGGGCGACTTGCGGCGCTGCTGCAAGCACCTGGTCTACGCCCTGGCGCGCGATCCGCAGCACGGCCCCAAGGCTCTGGCCGGGCAGCCGCGCACCATCTCCCGCCTCAAACGGCTCGCCGCGCAACGTGAAGGCTTCCCCCTGTGCCGGCGCATCGTGCCGGTCGCCATTCCCCAGGAACCGGAGGGCAAGGAGGCTTCCGCCGACCTCTTTTTTCCGCTGGACCCCGAGACCACGCCGTGGGTCACGGTGCTCATCGGCGCCGCCGCCTTCCGCTACCACCCGGCCGAGGACCGCTGGGCCAACGGGGAACCGCCGCCCGACCCGGTGCGCGAGGCGCTGGAGCTGCGCATCCACAAGGCCATGATCCAGGAGCAGACCGCCCGCACGGCGGCCGAGGGAACGCCCTGCGGCCCCACAGCGCAACAGGCCGGAGCCGCTCAAACGCCGCAGGCCGCAGTAAAACCCGAGGCCCGGACCGTGGACCATGCCGCGGCCCCGACAACAGGTCCGGCCGGACCGGAGCCTTTGCCGGATACTGAGCCTTCTGCCCAGAAAAAATCCCGCCCCTACCGCCGCAAGAAGTCCGCCGCGGCCCAGGCCAGCCGGCCCAGAAAGGCCGTCCGTTTCGATACGCCGGGCGAGGCCGACGAACCCATGCGCCGCAGGCGCACCCGCCGCGGGCTGCTCATCTTCCTGGTGATCCTGCTGGGCGGCGTGCTCTACCTGGCCGACACCATCACCATGCCGCCCCCGGGCAAGGAGGCCGAGGGCCCGGTCATCTCCAATGAGACGCCCATGCCCGGCGCCGCCGGGGCCAACGGCACGGATTTCGGCGTGCAGGACCCGCTGGAACCGCCGCTGCCCGAGGAGTCCTCCCAGCCCAACGCCTCGCCGCAGAGCTCCGCAGCCCCCGCGCAAGGCCAGGCCAGCCAGAACCAGACCGCACCGGGTCAGGCCGCCTCAACATCTGCCGGAGCGCCAGCCCAGGCTGCACCGCCAAACCGCCCCGGCGACATCTCCAACGCCGCCCTGGCCGCCGACCTGCTCAAGCTTATCGAGCGCGACCCCAACCGCGGCCGCTACACCATCTCCCGCCGCGTGCCGGACGGCACCCTGCTCTTCGGCGCCGACCTCGACCTCGACGTAATCTTCCGCATCGTCCGCGGCAACGACGGCTCCGAACGCCGCGATCGCTGGATCGGCCACATCACCCACCGCCTCCAGAGCGCCGCCGCCGGCGGCTCCCTGGACTCCGTCCCCGCGCAGTAAAACAAGTACTCGGAATTATCCGAGGGCTCCGCCCTCGGGCACCCGCCAGGGAGCATTGCTCCCTGGACCCTATAAATGGGGTCCGGGGACCAGTGGTCCCCGGCAGGGGGCGTGGGGGACAGCGTTATACTGCCCCCAGTTTGAAGAAGCCTTGACCAGAGGGGAGCATCCATGGCTGAGATTTTCAGCAGAAGGAGGTTCCCATGGCGTTGAGAAAATGGACCCCGGAACAGAAAGCCCAGATCGTCCTCGAAGGCCTTCGAGGACGATCCGTCACAGAAATCTGCACGGAGCATGCCATCACTCAGAACATGTACTACCGGTGGCGGGATCAGTTGCTGGAGAAGGCCCACGAGGTCTTTATCTCGGACAAGAACACCCGGCGCACGGCAAAGCTCGAACGCGAAAACACCCGGCTCAAGGGGCTGGTGGGCGAGCTGACTCTGGAGCTTAAAAAAAGCGATCTGTTCGAATGAAGCGTGGCCCATACCCCAAAGTTGCATCTCGCAACACTCTGTTGTTGCAGAGAATTCGCGCCATCAAGGCGGATCATCCCTACTGGGGCTACCGCCGGATCTGGGCCCACTTGCGTTTTGTGGACACGATGTCCATCGGCAAACACCGCGTCTACCGGCTTATGCGCGACCACGGCCTCTGCGTGAAGCGCGGCGCCGTGCCCGCGACCAATCGGAAGCCTTCGCGCCCCAAGCCGCGTCCGACGCGGCCCAACGAGTGGTGGGGCACGGACATGACCAAGGTCATGATCGACGGCTTTGGCTGGATGTACGTCGTGATCGTCCTGGATTGGCGCACCAAAAAGGTCGTGGGGCATTACGCCGGGGCGCAAGCCAGGACAGAGCACTGGCTCGCGGCGCTGGACCAGGCCGTGAATCGGCAGTTCCCCGAGGGCGTGCGCGGCGGCGGCCTTCACCTGATGTCGGACAACGGCAGCCAGCCGACATCATTGAGCTTTATGAAGACATGCCACTGCCTGGGCATCACGCAGGCCTTCACGGCGTACAACAACCCCAAGGGCAACGCCGATACGGAGCGCTTCATGCGGACGCTGAAGGAGGAGCTCGTGTGGGTGAACGAATGGCGTAGCCCCACGGCTTTCTGCGAGGCGCTAAGCCGCTGGATTGACGACTACAATGCGCACTACCTGCACTCGACGTTGGGCTACCGAACGCCCCTGGCTGTCGAGCAGGAGCTGCTCAACCCAAACCTCCCCTTACAAGAGGCTTGCTAAAACGGGGGCAGTACAGCGTCCCCCAACCCAACCCCTCGGCCCTACACACCGTTTTTCGGACAGATATCCTCAAGCGGGCACTCGGGGCATTGGGGTGAGCGGGCCTTGCAGACCTCGCGGCCCAGGAAGACGAGGTAGTGGTTGAGGTTGCCCCAGCGGTCCTGGGGAAACACGGCCATGAGGTCGCGTTCGATGCGTTTGACATCCTGGGACTCGGTGAAGCCGAGGCGGAAGGAGAGG
The DNA here is from genome assembly GCF_013085545.1 of Oceanidesulfovibrio marinus. Classification (NCBI taxonomy): domain Bacteria; kingdom Pseudomonadati; phylum Thermodesulfobacteriota; class Desulfovibrionia; order Desulfovibrionales; family Desulfovibrionaceae; genus Oceanidesulfovibrio; species Oceanidesulfovibrio marinus. The sequence goes on along the minus strand of NZ_CP039543.1, from coordinate 4,073,292 downwards.
CGTTTGACGTGGGTGTCCACGGCCACGCCCTCGTTGATGCCGAAGGCGTGTCCGAGGATGATGTTGGCGGTCTTGCGCGCCACACCCGGCAGCTTGGTGAGCTCGGCCAGGCTTTTGGGCAGCTCGCCGCCGTACTCGTTGGCCACTATCTGCCCGGTGGCTTTCAGGTTCTTGGCCTTGTTGCGGAAGAAGCCGGTGGAGTGGATGACCTCTTCGATTGCGCCGACGTCGGCCTGACCCAGGGCAGCGGGGTCGGGCCAGCGGCGGAAGAGCTCCGGCGTGACCTTGTTCACCCGTTCGTCCGTGCACTGCGCGGCCAGCACCGTGGCCACCAGCAGCTCCCAGGGGGAGTGGTGGGTCAGCGCGGATGTGGGGTGGGCGTAGCGTTTGCCGAGCCGTTTGAGCACTTCCTGGGCGCGCGTTTCGGGCGCGGACGAGGGGGTGATTGTCGCTGCCATAGTTCGTCCTCCGTGTGGGCGACGCCGTGCGGTGAAGACAAGCGGCGCATTTTTCGCTATGAGTTGGATGATTTTCGTTTTGTACGCATGCGCTTGCCGGCATGGTTTCCGGCGCCGGAAGCGCACTGCGGGAGTATCCGTATTGCGTTTCGCCCCGGCCCGCGTGCCCTGCCGGGGCTGAGTATAGCACACGGCGGCAGCGTACAAACGCATTTGTCCATTGACCGAGGACATACACGCGCAATCCGCAACCCTGCAAGGAGGCTTTCATGTCCCAGCTCATCGTCTACATGACTGCCGGGAGTCTTGATGAAGCGCGCCGCATTGCCGGCATGCTTGTCGAGAAGCGGCTTGCCGCCTGCTGCAACATCTTCGAGTCCATGCACGCCGTGTTCTGGTGGGAAGGCGCGGTGCAGAGCGAGCAGGAAACGGCCTTTATCGCCAAGACGACCACGGACCGCTTTGACGACCTCAAAGCCGCCGTGCTGGAGGCGCACAGCTACGATGTCCCGTGCATCGTGGCCCTGCCCATCGTGGACGGCAACCCCGAGTTCCTGGACTGGATAGTCGAGCAGACACGCACCACCGTCTGATTCCGCCGCACGACCCGGTCCGCCTGCAAACCAACAACGAGGAGCCTGAACGTACATGGCAATCTACATCTCCGGATCCGTAGCCTTCGACCGCATCATGACCTTTCCCGGTAAGTTTTCCGACCATATCCTGCCGGACAAGCTGCACATCCTTAACGTATGCTTCCTGGTGGACGGTCTGACCGAAAAGTTCGGCGGCACGGCCGGCAACATCGCCTACACGCTCTCGCTGCTGGGCAAGGAGCCCACGGTTATCTCGTGCTGCGGCCGCGACTTCGGCCCCTATGAAAAGCACATGCGCAAGCTGGGCATGCCCCTGGACGGCATCCGCGTCATCGACGAGGAGCTCACGGCCGGCGCGTACATCACCACGGACAAGCAGGACAACCAGATCACCGGCTTCAACCCCGGCGCCATGAAGCAGTCGGCCAAGTTCACCATCGATCCCGTACACATCGAGAAGACCTGGGCCATCTGCTCCCCCGGCAACGTGGAGGACATGCTCAGCCTGCCCGAGCGTTACAAGGAGTGCGGCATCCCCTACATCTTCGATCCGGGCCAGCAGATCACGGCCATTGACGGCAAGGACCTGGCCAAGGCCATCAACGGCGCGACCATCCTTATCGCCAACGACTACGAGATGGAGATGATTCGCAAGAACACCGGCCTGAGCATGGCCGAGATCCGCGAGCGCGCCGACACGGTCATCGTCACCCTGGGCGAGAAGGGCTCCGTCATCTACGGCGAGAACGGCGAGACCGAGGTGCCCTCCGCTCCGGTCAAGCAGGTCCTGGACCCCACCGGCGCTGGCGACTCCTACCGCGCCGGCCTGATCTACGGCCTTACCGAGGGCCTGGATATGGAAACCTCCTGCCGCATCGGCGCCATCTGCGCCGCCTACTGCGTGGAGCAGCACGGCACGCAGGAGCACACCCTGACCCTGGACGCCTGCAAGGAGCGCTACGGCCGTTCCTTTGGCAGCACCTGGTAGGACCGGACCCGGACACACACGGAGCACCCCTCCATGATCGAGCTCAAGACGAACCAACTCCAGGCATTCCTGCAGGAATCCTTTGGCCCCAAGGCCCGGCTTCTCGGCATCAGCGAGATCGGCAAGCCGGGCGAACAGGGCGTCAAGCAGTTCGGCTATGGCAAGCCTGTCCTCGTAAGCTACGAGATCGACGGCGAGCCGCAGGAGGCGGTGCTCTCCACCATGCGCGGCGACAAGTACGGCCACCAGTTCTACTGGGACCGCGCCGCCATACTGATGTTCCAGCACGAGACGGGCGGGGGCCTGGAAAAGCACGCCAGGTCCCTGGCCCTCGGCTACATCGACCAGGACGACGCGCTCCATCCGGTGCGGGACGTGCAGGAGTTCTTCCTGCTGGTGGAGAAGCTGCCGGGCTACGACTACTACCGCGACCTGGAGCGCATCATGGCCGGGGACTTCCGGCCGTCCGACGTGGACCAGGTGCGGGAGTCCGCTCGCTGGATGGCGCGCATCCACAGCCGGCGGCTGGACGATCCCCATCTGTACTACCGCCGCATCCGCAACCTCATCGGCTCGGACGAGTGTGTATTGGGCCTGGTGGACGAGGCCTATCCCCAGGGCTACGAAGACTATCCGCCCGAGCGGTTCCAGGCCCTGGAGCGCCGGCTCATCGACTGGCGCTGGAAGCTGAAGCGCTACGCCCACCGTCTGGCCGAGGTGCACGGCGACTTCCACCCCTGGAACGTGCTTATCGACGAGCGAGGCGGTTTCCGTGTGCTGGATCGCAGCCGCGGCGAGTGGGGCGAGCCTGCCGGCGACGTCGCCTCCATGGCCATGAACTACCTGCTCTTCGGCATCCTGGACGACCATCCGGACGACCCGGATGCGACGCCGCGTCTGAGCGGCCCCTTCCGCCAGCTCTTCGAGGTGCTGTTTGAGGAGTACCTGGAGGCCACGGGCGACCGCGAGATCCTGGAGGTCATAGCCCCGTTCTTCGTCTTCCGCTGTCTTGTGGTGGCGTCGCCGGAATGGTATCCGAACCACCCGCCCGCCGTGCGGCGCAGCCTGTTCGAGTTTATGGAGCGGGTATTGGCCGAGGACGTTTTTGATCCGACGTGCGTGAACAAATATCTCGTTGGGAGCTGCTGATGGCGGCCATGGCGCCTGGTTGTGTCGTATGGATCACCGGACTGCCCGGATCGGGCAAGTCTACGGTGGCGAGTCTGGTTCGGGACGAGCTGGTGGCGCGCTCCAAGCCCGTGGTCCTGCTCTCTATGGACGAGCGCCGGCGCAAGTACGTGCCCCGGCCCACATACACCCCGGAGGACAGGCGCTCGGCCTACGCACAGTTCGTCGAGGAAGCCACCCGGCTTGCGGCCAAAGGGTTCATCGTGGTCATGGACGGCACCGGCCACAGGCTTTTCATGCGCCAGTACGCCCGCAAGCTCATCCCCTGCTTTTTCGAAGTCTACCTCAAGTGCGCCCTGGAGACGGCCATGCATCGCGAAGGCGAACGGCCCGAGGGCCTGGTCATGGCCGGGCTGTACGAGAAGGCCCTGGAGCGCCAGCGTACCGGCGAGGAGGTGGACGGCCTGGGCGAGGTCATCGGCGTGGACAGCCCATACGAGGAAAATCCCGACGCCGAGCTCGTTATCGATGCGGACACAGTCTCTCCGGAAGAGGCCCAGGACATGATCCTTGCCATGCTCGATTCCGCGGACGCGCCCGACGAGCTCTCCACCGACAGCTGCTGACCCGCCCCCACCCTTTCAATTTTTACAACCGCGCAGGGGGTTTTCTCTCTGCGTAAGGATGCTTAGTAGTTATTACATGTCTCAATCCCTGCCCAACTTTCACATCATCACGTTCGGCTGCCAGATGAACGTCAACGACTCGGCCTGGCTCGCCCGATCGCTCCGCGCACGCGGTTTCCAGGAGACCGCCCGGCCCGAAGACGCCGGCGTTATCATCCTCAACACCTGTAGCGTGCGCGATAAACCCGAGCAGAAGGTGTACAGCCAGCTCGGCCGCCTGCGCTCGATCTTCGACAGGAATCCCGAGGCCTTTGCGGCGGTGGGCGGCTGCGTGGCCCAGCAGCTTGGCGACTCCCTGCCCAAGCGTTTCCCCTATGTCCGGCTGGTCTTCGGCGCGGACGGCGCGGCCATGGCGCCACAGGCCATCGAGCGGCTGGTGCGCGAGCCCCGTCTCTCCCTCTCCCTGGTGGACTTCTCCGAGGAGTACGCCGAGCGCGACACCCTGGCTGGTGAGTCGCGCGATGGTGATATCTCGGGGACCGCCGGCCAGGCCTTTGTCTCCATCATGCAGGGCTGCGACAACTTCTGCGCCTACTGCATCGTGCCCTATGTGCGCGGCCGGCAGAAGTCCCGCACGGCGGCGTCCATCCTGGCGGAATGCGAGTCCTGGGTGGATCGCGGCGTGCGCGAGGTGACCCTGCTGGGCCAGAACGTGAACAGCTACGGCCAGGACGCGGCCGGCGCGGGCCAGCCCACTTTCGCCGAGCTCCTGCGGCAGGTCGCGGCCATCGACGGCCTGGAGCGGCTGCGCTTCACCACATCGCACCCCAAGGACATCGCCCCCGAGGTGGTGGAGGCCTTCGGCGAGCTCGAAACCCTCTGCCCTGCGCTCCACCTGCCGCTGCAGTCCGGATCGGACAGCATCCTCAAGTCCATGGGCCGCAAGTACGACCGCGAGCGCTACATGCGCATCGTGCGCCGGCTGCGCAAGGTGCGTCCGGGCATGCAAATCACCACGGACCTCATGGTGGGCTTTCCCGGCGAGACCGAAGAGGACTTTCTGCAAACCCTCGGGGCCATGGAAGAAGCAGACTTTGCCCAAAGCTTCTCCTTCATGTATTCTGATCGCCCAGGTGTGCGCGCCGCCCGAATGCTGGACAAGATTCCCGAAGAGCTGAAGGCCGAGCGCCTTGCCCGACTGCAGACCCTGCAGCACGACCTCACCACGCGCACCCTGGCGAACATGGTCGGCAGCGAGTCGCTCTTGCTCATTGAAGGCGTCAGCAAGAAGCAGCCGGAGTCCCGGCACAACGCCGGCACGGCGGCCAGGAAGGAAGCGGCTTCCGCCTCTGCCGGACCGGAGTTCGACGGCGTTACCAGCGCCTGTGTACGCGGCCGGGACCCATACGGCCACGTGGTCAACATGCGGCTGCCCGAAGAATGCGACCCGGAATCCATCGCCTCGGGTTCGCTGGCCAGGGCCCGCATCCTCATGGCGAAAAAACACTCCCTGTTGGGAGAACTGGTAGGTGAGCCATGGTAGAAATGAAAGTATTCGGACTGGCTCTCGACGAAGATTCGCAGGTCCCGGTCCTGGTGCTCAAGGACCTTGAAGAGAAAACCGCGCTGCCCATCTGGATCGGCGCCATGGAGGCCATGGCCATCTCCCTGGCCCTCAACGGCGTGAAGCTGCCGCGGCCCATGACCCACGACCTGCTCCTCTCCACCCTTGAGTCCCTGGGCGGCAAGATCCTCTCCGTCAACGTCGTTTCCCTGAAGGACGGCACCTTTTACGCCGAGATTGAGGTGGACCAGGGCGGCTCCGTGCGCAAGATCGACTGCCGGCCATCGGACGGCATCGCCCTCGCACTGCGCGCCTCTGCCCCCATCGCCGTTGCCGAGGATGTGCTGGAACAGGCCTCCACCGACTCCATCGGCGAGGGCAAGCCCGTGCTGCAGTCCGACGACGCCAAGGAGTGGAACGAGCTGCTCGAAAAGCTCAACGTGGACGAGAACAAGTACAAGATGTAGGCGCGTCGGTTCCGGTGCTTATCCGGCCCTATGCGGCCGGAGGCCTGGACGACGTACCGTGGACGGCTGCGTCCTCTGCTCGCGATGCTCGCCCCTGCTCTTTTTTCCGATTGAACGCCCCCTCTGCACAGCCGTACATACCACCGCCCCCTCTGCTCATGATAGATTGCAACATCCATACGACTGTTTCCGACGGCCGGCTTGTGCCTGCCGAGGCCGCTGCCAGAGCCCGCGCCGCCGGCTGCCGCGCCGTTATTCTGCTGGACCACGCCGACACCGCCACTCTGGAGCACACCGTGGAGGTCCTGCGCAAATCCGCCGAGGACTCCATCTACACCGATGTGGACGTGTTCGTGGGCGTGGAGCTCACCTTTGTGCCGCCGGCCCTGCTGTCCGGCGCCGTGGCCCGGGCGCGGGAGCTGGGCGCGCAGCTCGTGGCCGTGCATGGCGAGAGCATCCTTGCCCCGGTGGCCCAGGGCACCAACCTCGCGGCCATCGAGTCCGGCGCGGACCTTCTGGCCCACCCGGGAATCCTCTCCCACGAGGAAGCGGCACTGGCGGCCGAACGCGGCGTGCATCTGGAGATATCCCTGCGCGCAGGCCACTGTCTGGCCAACGGCCTGGTAGCGAGCCTGGCCCGCGAGCACGGCGTTAAGCTTCTGATTAACTCCGGCGCACACGAGGCGCCAGACTTCCTGCCGGCCAACGTGCGCCGCGCCGCGGCCCTGGGCGCAGGACTCAGCAAAGACGAGTACGACGCTACCCAGGCCAACGCCCGCGCGCTGATCATGCAGATGCTCGCCGCCCCGCGCGGCTGATCCCTGCCCCGCTGCCGGCTCCAACCGGCACACCGCATTTTCCCTCCGTATCGGTTGCCCTTCGCCTGCGGCCGTGCTACCCCTCCATATAAACGATCCTATGTTGATCACCTATGCATCAGACTGCCCCACTATAGAATCCGACGCGCCAGCACGTTGACGTCGCCGATGCTCATGGCTCCTCATCCCCCGGGAGGTCCTTCCATGTCTGCAGCCGCGCAGGAGTTCGTCCGCGTAATTCTCCGTGAAACACCCACCGCGCCGAGCCGGCAGCTTGCCCTGCGCGTTCTGGAAAAGCTCGGCGCCTCCAGGCCCGAAGCATTGAACCGGCTGGAGGAGATGCCGTGCATCATCTCCCAGCGCATGAACCGCGACACGGCGGAGCGTCTGGCCTCGCTCCTGCGCGAACGCGGCGCGGTTGTCGACCTCGAAGCCGTGCAGGTGCCCACCTGGGTGGCGCAAACCACGAGCCCCACGCCACGCGCTGCGCCGTCTGCGCACGCCGCAAACCCTGCGCCCCGGCCCGACGCGTCCAGCAACTATGTAATCGACCAGGATGACGACGAGCCCGAAGGCCCCGGCCTGCTGCGGCGAATCTTCCGCTGGGGACTGGTGGGTGCGGCCGCGCTCTGCCTCGCTCTGTTCGTGGTCTGGAAGACGGCTCCGGAGCTGCTCCGAGACTATCTGCCCGTGCCGGTTCCGCTGGCGCCCACGGCTCGGGCAACTCCCAAGCCTACGCCCAACCCCTTTACCCAGCCGCCCCGGCAAACAGTATCCGCTGTCGAATACATGCCCGGCGGCCTGCGGCCCCTGCGCTGGCGGCAGATGAGCTTTCAGGACATCGCCTTCGTGGACCAGCCCCAGTACTGGAAGGACGCCCTGCTGCTCGACCCGGACCGCCGGCTCGCCAACGTCTTTTCCTGCCTGCTGGACCTCTACCATGTCTGGCCGCCGGCCCGGGCGGATAGCGCAGGCCCGGACGGTCTGACTGCGGACATCCGCTACGACGCAACGCGCATCCGCGCCAGCCTCCAACGCGACGGCGAGGAGCTGGATGCGGTGGAGCTGCCCTACGACGCCGATTTTGCGGACTGGCTCCAGGCGTATGAGCAATGGATCACCCTGCTGGAAAAACATGCCGGGCCGCTGCCCAGCTATAGCGTACCGCCGCAAAAAGCGCTGGCCATGGCGGATGATCTGCTGAACCAGGGCGAGCCACGCGCGCTGTTCCTGGGCCTAGCTGCGTTGAACGGTTTGGGGGTGGAGCACGGTCCGCATCCCGCCCTGCTGCGCCGCGCCGTCCGCGGCTACGCCCTCATGCTCATGGGCTTGCCTGATGACCCTCTGGCCCGCATGGAGCCGCTGGCCACGCGCGGCGTCGCCTTCCTGGCCATGGCGCGCCACGCCGCGCCGGATAATACGCCTGGCGAGCTTGTCCGCGACGAAGGGCTGCTCGCCCTGGCCATGGGTTACGCGAGCCACGCCCAGATGCAGGGAGCGCTGCTGGCTTCGCAAGACATCACCCCGCGCGACGACGCCGACCAGCTGATGGATCTGGCCCTGAATGCAGACTGCGCCGGCCTTGCCGACGCCGCCCTGGACGAGAAGCGCGCGGCACAATCCACCCTGGCCCCGATCCTGTACATGGACCTCCTGGCCCAGGCCGGAGAGCATGGCAGAATCGGAGGGTACGTGAACGCGGGCCGGGACTTCCTGCCCCTGACCCTGCCGGTCCTCGCCGCTTTAGCCGACGACGCTTCCCTTGCCGAGCGGCTCAATCTCACGTTCTTCACGCTGGAGTACGTCAACCACGTGGTCGGCCGGCCCAACGAGCCGGGCGGATGGCTCGAAACCGATGCGGACGTGGACGAGGACGAGTTCCCGGACATGCGCCGGTTCGCGGCGCGGCTCACGCTGTGGGACCCCCTGGCCGGCGGCGGCGACGGGCCATTCGCCACGGCGGCGGAGTGCCGCAACGTGATGCAGAGCTACTACGAATCCATTCTCTACAACTTCCACCACACGCACACCTTCAGCCGCGGCGTTGCCGAGGAAGGCCGGGAAATACTGGAAGACTTCGCAACGGCCATGGACAACCACCCACTGGTCATCGCCATGAATGCGCGAACCCTGCAATCCGCGGGACGCCACAAGGACGCTGAAGCCGCGATCTCGCCCCTGTTCAAGAGCCCGGAGTGCACGCCGTTTCTCGTCGAGGGAAACGAGTTCCTCATCTTCCCGGCGCAGGAGACCGCGTCCAGGCCGTGGCTTGCGCAGATTCTGGACTCCCGGCCCAGCGGCCTGGCCGAGTGGGCCGAACAGATCGACGAGCAGAGCAAGACCCGTGCGGCCAGCGCACTGCGGCGCGCCATACGGCTGAACCCCGCCTATGGCGACCGCGCCGTGTTCCTGGCCGAGCTGGAAGGCGACGAGGCTGTGCTCCGAGCCTCGCTCAACGGCATGAACCCCAAGGCCGTCACGGCCGGGCGGTTGCTGCGCAAAGCCGGCGACTTCTACGCCGAGCACGGCGGCAACGGGCTGGATCACGCCCTGGCCTGCTACCGCCAGGCCATCTCCCTGAACCCTGGCGACAGGATCCTGATGCGCAACACCCTGCGCGTGATGAAGAAGCTGGAGATGTGGGACGAGGCCGAGAAGCTCTACCTCGACCAGATGGGCGAGCAGATGTCGAAGAATACCGTGGGCGCGTACAACACGCGCTGCACCCTGGGCGTTCTGTACATCGAGCACGACCAGCCGGAGAAGGCGCTCCAGCTGGTGGGACACAACGTGGACAGCGCTATCGGAGCCGTCATGGCCACCACGGCCCAGGCCCTGGCCCGCATGGGGGAGGCCGAGCGCAGCGACGAGATATTCCGCGCCCTGCACGAACGCTACCCCACCGCCAGCTTCTACTACGCCTACAACCTGGAAAGCCTGATACTCGCCGACCGCATTGACGAGGCCGCGGCGTTTGCCCAGACCCGCGCCGAGGACAACACCCACATACCCCGGCGCTGGGTGAGCGACACCATGGTGGAGCTGACCAAGCACATGCCGTACGACCAGGCCGTGCAGCGCATCGGCGCGTTCTCCAAAGCGGTCAACAGGGGCAAGGGGCTGCCCTGGTGGTTCGCCCAGGACGCAATCGAAAAACTCCTTGCCGCAAACCGGCCGGAAGCGGCCCTGGCTTACATGGAGCATGCCTCCTTCACCAACGCCGGACCCACGGGCAAGATTCTCCGCTACATGGTCCTGGCCGCGCACCCCGGCTACGGGGAGGACGCCGCCCTGCGCGACCTGCGCTCCAGCACCAGGGGCAAGATGTACCTCGGCGTGGCCACCGGGCTCATGGAGCGCCAGTACTACCGCCCCGTCATGGTGGACGACCTGCTCACGTACGACACGCGCCCCAGGTTCCACGCCTACATGCTTCTGCTGCAGACCATCGGCTGGCTCGCCAACGACCGCACGCCGCAAGGCTACGACGCCACCATCCTGACCAGGCTGGACCGCGTTCCCCAGGACATCTACGCCAAAACAATCCGCTTTCTGCTGGGCAAGGCGCCGGCCGCGCCGCTGCTGGAGTACGCCACCAACGACCACAACCGCGGCGAGGTGGCCTACTACCTGGGCTTGGCCAGCCGGGTGCAGGGCGACTTCGAGACAGCCGCGGCGTGGTACACCATCGGCACGCTCTACGACCAGGACAGCAACATGGAGCACAGGTTCATGGAAGGCGAGCTGGCGCAGTGGGAAAATCTGGGGCTCAAGCAGCGCCAGCCGGCGGCGGAGACGGAGCGGCGGTTGCTCCAGGACATCCGCCAGGGCAAGGCGTACGACCCGGCGCCGCTGCCATTCGAGCAGGCGCGGACCGCGGCCACGAGCTAGGCGCGGTTGGCGAGTTGTCCGGATAGAGGTGTGGGAGGACGACGCGAGAGTCTAGGGAGTGCTTTGCAGAGTTGAAACGCCCGGGGAATCCTTAGAGTCGACAGCTGCTGAGTGGCTCTACGCCTTCAGCGGGCTGGCGTGGAAGCTCATGACCACGATCAGGCCGCCGTCCTCGGCGTTGTGCGCGGTCACAGTGCCGCCCATGGCGGCCACGAACCGCTTCACCAGGGCCAGGCCCAGGCCCGTGCCCTGGGTCTTGCGCGTCAGGGAATCATCCGCGCGGTAGAAATCGTCAAATATCCGCGCCAGGTCCCGCGGCTCTACGCCCGGACCAGTGTCGCGCACCGTCACCACTGCACGCGGGCCTTCCTCCCGCGCCGTCACGGTGATGCGCTTCACCGACCCCTCGCTGCCGAACTTCATGCTGTTCTCCACGAGGTTCATCAGCACCTGCACCATCACCTCGCGGTCGTAGGAGAAGCCGCGCTCCAGCTGGTTGTCCACCAGGAGCTCGAAGCCTTCGCGCTCGATTTTGGGCCGGAGCGACGCGCTGATCTCGGAGACTACCTCGTCCAGCCTGCCGTTCTTCAGCTCCAGGGGCCGCTCGCGCTGCTCCAGCCGGGAGAACTCCAGCACGTTGGCGATGAGTCGGGTGAGCCGCGCCGCTTCCGAGCCGATGACGCCCAGGTAGCGCTTGCGCGAGGGCTCATCCCGCGCCACGCCCTGCTCCAGCATCTCGGCATACATGCGAATCGAAGTCAGCGGCGTCTTGAGCTCGTGCGTCACCGAGGAGACGAACCCGGCGCGGCGTCTGGAGAGCTCCACGGCCTTGCGCGCCGACAGGTAGATGGCCGCGAGACCGGCCATCAGGATGAACGCCGCCACGCCAGCCGCGCCCACCAGCACCCGACGGCCCTGCCCTGCAGGCACCTCGTCGGCCGAGAGCCGCGCGCCAAGGAAGGAGAACGGCCTGGGGAAGGTGCGGAAGATGTCCACGGCCGGCGCAAAGCCCGGCTCCGGACCTTCTCCGGACTTGCCTGTCAGCAGCGTGCGCCCGGCGCCGTCGGTCACGGTCAGGGCCAGGCGCGTGTACCCGGCAATGGGCTGGTCCATGTAGTACCGGGCGATGAGGCTTTCCAGAAAGCTGTAGAGATCGATGAGAAAACCCTGGCGCACCACCTTACCGTCGGCCATCACCCGGCGGTAGACCAGCGCCCGGTCGTCGCCCAGCAGCACCGATGTGAGCGGCGCGATTTCCACCCGGAAGCTGGAGCCGGCGGCCGGCAGCTCCGGCAGCACGGCGCCGTTTCCGGAGCCTCCCAGATCGTACTCCAGAAGCGGCGTCCTGTCGGCGCTGAACGCCTCGTCCGACTCGGCCTGAACCGTGGGTTCCGACTCCCCTGACGAGGCAGTCTGATCCTTGGCCGCTGTCCTCTTGCCGGAGCTCAGGTTCAGGGCCTGGCCCGGTGTGATCTGCCTGGTCTCCTGCCTGGACTTGCCCAGCACTCGCCGCTCCTCTTCCGGCTCCCGCCGGCGCAGGTAGCGCTCCATGATGGTCGACTCGGCCTGGGCGGCCTCCTTGGCCGTGGCGTTCTGCCGCGGCGCAATGAAAAAGCCGGCCTCGCTGCCTTCCAGAGTACGCCGCGAGCCGGCTGTCCGCGCGCGCTCCGGCTGCTCCCGGATGCGCAGGAGCTCCGCATGCGCTGCCTCCAGCAGGGCGATGCGGTCCAGGGAAAGATCCACGTGGGGCGTCTGGAAGGAGCCGTCCGGGTTGGACTGGAAGTAGCCCACGATCCACGGCTCGTCCGGCTGCTTGGCCAGGGGAGAGAGCTCGCCCTCTCCGGCGCCGCGGTCCGAGGCCAGCACCGAGGCGTACTCGTCCACGGCGCGCGCCTCTTCCTGCTGCACCACTCGCGCCAGCTCGTCCTCCATGGAGTCGAGCAGGGCCGTGGCGAAGAAGCGCAGCGTGGAGGCCTCCTCGCGCTTCATGCCGCCGTAGCTCCACCAGAATACGTAGCCCAGCAGCGGCCCGAGCAGCAGGATAAAAACGAGAATGAGCAGGGTGAGACGGCGCACGATCTATCCTTCGGACAAGAGCTCCGGCGCCAGGCGGTACCCTTCGCCTCGAACAGTGACGATGAACTGCATGGCGCTGTCCAGCTGCTCCAGCTTGCGGCGCAGCTTGACCACGTGGCTGTCCACGGTGCGCGTCTCGATGTCCGCGTCGCCGTAGCCCCAGACCTGGGCCAGAAGCTCCTGCCGGGAGACGATGGCCGGCGCCTTGGCGTGCAGGTGGAGAATGATGTCCATCTCGCGCCGGGTGAGGTCCACGCAGTTCGCCCCTTCGGAGGCGGTCAGGGCCGCGCTGTCAAAGACCACGCCGCCCAGGGCCAGCCGTTCCTGGCCGCCGGGCTTGCCGGTCCGGCGCAGCAGAGCCTCGACCCGCGCCAGCAGCTCGCCGATGGAGAACGGCTTGGTCACGTAGTCGTCGGCACCGGTCTTCAGCCCGCGCACCACGTCCTCCTCGGAGCCCTTGGCCGTGAGCATGAGCACGGCCTGGCTGGGCCGTCGCTTGCGCAGGGCCTCGCACACCGAAAAACCGTCCATTCCGGGCAGCATGACATCCAGAAGGACGAGCTCGAAGCAGCCCTCCAGGGCGCGCTCCAGCCCAATCTCGCCGTCCTCCACGCCCTCCACCTCGTACCCGTGGAAAACCAGCAGATCGACGAGACCGCCCAGGATGGCCGTGTCGTCCTCCACCACGAGTATGCGTGTCTTCGCTTCCGCCATATTTCCTTTCTCCTGAAATTGCGCGCTGTACCAATACGCTGCGCGTGCGCTGCACGCTAGCATGGTCCATCCTGACAGTCACCTGCAAGAACGTAAACACACTGTGAAAAAGCGTGCGGCATCTTTTACTTTCCGCCGCCTTGAGCGCTCCGGCCGCTGGGGTATGTTTTGTCCATGTCGCGGATACACCCGCCAAGGCATGCATCCAAAGCAAGGAGGACAGCCATGCGACGGAAAACCCTGCTGCTCATCATACTCTTCGTCGTGTGCTTCACGGCGGCGCTGGCCTTCGGTCCCGGCGCCACAGCCAGCGGTTCGTCGGCCGTCAACACCCCGGACGCATCCTTCACGGAAGGCCCCCTGGAGCTCGGCGCCTCGCTCACCCGCAGCAAGGTGGCCGTAGGCTCGGACGGCCGCTTCTCCCTGGCCCTCACTTTCTTTGCCCCGGACACCTACCCGGACGACAGGCCGGCGCCTGTGGAAAAGCCCGTGGACCTCGTCGTCGTGCTGGACCGCAGCGGCTCCATGCGCGGGGCCAAGATCACCGACGCGCGCAACGCCCTGGCCCTGCTCGTGGACACGCTGAGCCCCCGCGACCGGCTGGGCCTCGTCTCCTACGCGGACGGCGTGCAGGTGCACACCCCGCCCATCCAGGTCACCGCCGGCAACCGCAGCCTGCTGCAACAGGCCGTCATGCGCATCGTGGCCGGTGGCAACACCAACCTGGGCTCCGGCCTGCGCACTGGCCTGGAGCAGCTCCGCCAGGTGGCCATGCTGGATGACGACGCACCGATCTCCTTTGACGACTGCCGAGGCTGTCCGCCCCATCCCAGCGGCCGCACTCGGCGCGTCATCCTGATCTCCGACGGCCTGGCCAACCGGGGCGTTACCGATCCCGGCGCGCTGGCAGGCATGGCCCGACGCGCCGCCATGCAGGGCTGGAGCGTCAGCGCCGTGGGCGTGGGCCTGGACTTCAACGAGTATCTCATGACCTGCCTGGCCGACGCCGGCGGCGGCACCTACCACTTTCTGGAAGAGCCCCAGGCCTTTGCCGATCTGTTCATGGAAGAGCTGCACGCGGCGCGGCGCATCGCAGCCACCTCCATGTCCATCGACATCCGCCTGCCGCGCGGCGTCTCCCTGGAGGAAGCCTCAGGCTACGAGATCACCCGCAGCGGCGACGGTGCCTCCCTGCTGGTGGGCGACATCACGGCCGGCTCCTCCCGGACCATCCACCTGACCCTGCGCGCCGACACCCGCAAGGCCGCGGAGTACGTGCTCGACTCCCTGGCCGTCTCCTACATGCAGGAGAACGCGACAATGAACCAGACCCTCGCCTCCCCCCTGCGCATAGCCGCCGTGGCGGACGAGTCCGAGGCCGAGGCGTCCTACGCACCGGCCGCCTGGGAGCGCAAGGTGCTGCGCGAGGATTACGGAAAGCTCAAGGAAACCGTGGCCCGAGCCGTGTCCGACGGCGACAAGGACGAGGCCATGGAAGCCATAAAAAATTACCGCCAGAAGACTGCACAGCAGAACCAGGCCGTGGGCTCGGACAAGGTGCAGGAGAACCTGGACTCCGAAGTGTCCGAGCTCGAAAGCTCCGTGGAGGAGAGCTTCAGCGGCTCGGCCACCGAGCAGATGGCCAAGCAGAAAGAGGCGGGAAAGCGTATCCAGTACGAGGGATACATGGACCGGCGCGATAAAAGCGCAGCACGCGACTAGGTACGCGTGTCATCCCCACGGTCCGGACGCGCCGCGGTATACCCCCTTCCGCGGCGCGTTTTTCTCTCTTGCGTGAGCGGTTAAAAACATGCTAAAAAAAGTATAGAGAGAATCTAAATATTTCGTAAGGTTCTTGTTACCGGATCCCAACCGGAAGCCAAATGTGGTAGCCGGGTCTCTTGTGATCCGTCTGCAGCATTTCCGCGCGCCGGATCCGCGAGCACGACAATGCATCTGAATAATTCACAACATGCCGCCATCATTGAAGCCGCCGAGATATGGAAAGAGGCCGAGCGGCCCGTCGTCCTGACCGGCGCCGGCATCTCCGTACCCAGCGGCATTCCGGATTTCCGCAGCCCGGGCGGCCTGTGGGAGAAGCACGATCCGGCAGAGGTCGCCACGATTCTGGCCCTGCGCACTCGCCCGGCACGCGTCTGGGAGTTCCTGTTCGACGCCCTGGACATGTTCGAGAAGGCTTCGCCGAACCCGGCCCACGTCGCCCTGGCCGAGCTGGAGCAGGCCGGCATGGTGGACGCGGTCATCACCCAGAACATCGACGGTTTGCACCAGGCCGCCGGTTCGCGCAACGTCATCGAGTTCCACGGCAACGGCTCCCGGCTCTACTGCATGCGCTGCAAGCGCAGGCTCGACCCGGCCAAAGCCGCGGCCATGACCATGGACGACAAGCCCTGGGAGTGCGAGTGCGGCGGCATTGTCCGGCCGGACATCGTCTTTTTCGGCGAGCAGATCCCCAAGGAGGCCATGGCGCGCAGCTTCGCCATGACGCAGCAGGCGGATCTCGTGGTCGTTGTCGGCACCTCCGGCGAGGTGGCCCCGGCCAACACCATCCCCGGCCAGGTCAAAAACCGCGGCGGGAAGATGATCGAGGTAAACCTCGGTCCGTCGAGCTTCGGCTCCCTGGCGGACGTGGCTATCCGCGCCAGTTGCGAGATGGTCTTGCCCGCCATTGCGAAACATCTTATGTGAGGCGCGTCCCAGCGCAACATTGCCGCGGTAAGCGGAGATTCAAGGAGATTGGGTATGGAAATGGGGTTATGGGCGCTCGTTAGCCAGGCCACCATCGTGGTCAAAGCGGTGATGATCCTGCTGGCTGTGATGTCCCTCACCAGTTGGGCCATCATATTCACCAAGGCATTTACGCTGACCGGCGCGCGCCGCAAGGTGCGCCGCGACACCGACGAGTTCCTGGACGCCGACGACCTGCACGGCGCCATCGCCCGCATGGGCCGCGACCAGAACTCCCCGGCATACCGCGTGGCCGTGGAAGGCGTCACCGAGCTGAACCGTTTCGGCGAGATGAGCGACGACACGCCGTACGAGGCGCTCAACGAGAACCTCGACCGCGCCCTCTCGCGCGGGGTGCAAGGCGAAAGCGCGAACATGTCGGGCTCCCTGCCCTTCCTGGCCACCTGCGCCAACGCCGCGCCCTTCATCGGCCTCTTCGGCACGGTCTGGGGCATCATGCATTCCTTCCACCAGATCGGACAAATGAAGACGGCGGCCCTCGCCGCCGTGGCGCCCGGCATCTCCGAAGCGCTCATCGCCACGGCCATCGGCCTTGCCGTGGCCATTCCGGCCACCGTGGCCTACAACTACTTCATGGGCATCATCGGCGGCGTGGACGCCGAGCTCTCCAGCTTCGCCGGCGTGTTCATGAACCGCGTACAGCGCGAGCTGCCGGTCCTGATGGGCGATGAAGAGGCACAGGCCCCGACCCGCCGCCAAGCCGAGAAACGCTTTACGGACCGCTGACAAAGGATCGTCCCATGGCCATCCAGACCCGTTCCGCCGGGGGCATGCTCTCCGACATTAACGTGACTCCGTTCGTGGACGTCATGCTCGTGCTGCTGATCATCTTCATGGTCACGGCCCCCATGCTGACCCAGGGCCTTGACGTGCAGCTGCCCCAGACGCGCACCGTGGAGGTTCTGCCCACGGACTCCGACCATCTCGTGCTGAACATAGCCCGCGACGGCGCCATGACCCTGGACCAGTACCCGGTGACCCTGGAGAATCTTAAGGCCCAGGTGGAAGTCAACGTGATCGCCCAGAAAAAGCAGCTCTTCCTCAAGGCGGACAAGGACGTGCCCTACGGCGTCGTGGTCGGCGCCATGGGCGAGATCAAGGCAGCAGGCCTGGAGAAGCTCGGCGTGGTGGCGGAACCCGACCTTGGGGCTCCGGACGCTGCTCCTGCCGGCGCGAATGCTCCTGCCGGACAGGCGGCCCCGGCCCAACCGCAATCTCAGAACGCTTCCGGCTCGTAGCCGTCCGTCGGAGCCTTTCCGGCAATGCGCACAATACCTCTGCTTCTCTCCATCCTGGTGCACGTCACGGTCCTCGCCGCGGTCATTCTCGGCGGCGGCCTTGGCGGCTCCAAACCTATTGATCTCACCCAACAGGTGTACACGGTGGATATCGTGGGCACGCCGGGGCTCCCCCTGGGCCCCAAGGGCGCTCCGGACAAGCCGGAATCGGCCGAGCCCGAAGGCGGACCGGCCAAGCCCGCGGCCAAGGAGATAGCGGCCGAGCCCGTGCCCGAGGTCAAACCGGAGCCGCAGCCCGCGCCCCAGGCCCAGCCCGTGGAAAAGGGCAAGGTCATCAGCGCCGAGAAAAAGGACCTGCCCAAGAAGCCGGAGGCCAAGCCCGAGCCGAAACCGGAGCCCAAGCCCGAGAAGAAGGTCGCCGAGAAAAAGCCCGAGCCTGAGCCTGAGAAAAAGCCGGAGCCTGAAAAGAAGGTCGAGAAGAAGCAGGAGCAGCCCAAGAAGCAGGTTGCCAAGAAGACCACGCCCAAGCGGCCCTCCTCGCGCGACATCATCGCTTCGGCCCTGAACGCCGCCAAGAAGGAGGCCGCCTCCCAGGAAGCCGAGGCCCGCGCCGAGCTGGAACGCGAGCTTGAAGCGCTCAAGGGCTCGGTGGGCGGCGGCGAAGGAGAAGGCGTCGGCCCCGGACGCGGCACAGGCGGCGGACGCGGCGGCGGTGGCGGCGCAGACCCCCTCACGGCCTACGGCAACTACGTGCGAAATCTCATCAAGCAGTACTGGGCCCTGCCGCCGATCATTGACCGTTCCATGAACTACTCCGCCGTTGTACGCGTTACCGTGGACCGCAATGGGAACATCCAGCAGTTCTACGTGCAGAACTCGTCCGGCCGGCAGGACTTCGACCTGTCCACCATCAAGGCGATCAAGATGGCGCAGCAGCATGCCATGCTCGAACCTCCGCCCATCAACGGCGACATTGCCCTGAACATCACTTTCAACTCGCAGGAGATGTAAGGAGCCTACCCGTGCGCGCCCACCGTATCCTGACCTCCCTCGCGTTTGCGATCATGCTGACTCTGTGCCTGGCCGCTTCCGCCCTTGCACAGAAAGCAGAGCTGAACATCAATATCTACGGCGCCGGCGAGTCCCGGTCGTTCATCGCCCTGGCCGATCCCATGACCACGCCCAACGGCGCGGCGCCGCCCCTGGCCGGCGAGCTGCAGAACCTCATCCACACCAACCTGAGCTTCCTGCCGTTCCTGGGCATCGTGCCCAGCCAGAGCGTGCTCGGCGGCACCCGGCTCAACGGCGTGACTCGCGAGACCATCGACTTCAGGCGGTTCCAGCTTGCCGGAGCAGACTACCTGCTCTCCACGGGCTGGCCCTCGCCCAACACGGTGGAGCTGCGCGTGTACGAGGCCTTTGGCACCAACCTGGTGGTGGGCAAGGCCTACGCCCAGGTAGACAAGCAGACCCTGCCCCGCGTGGCCGACAAGTTCTGCGCCGCGCTCATGGAGGCGCTCACCGGCAGCGGCGAGTTTTTCCGCTCCACCCTGGCCTTTGTCCGGGCCAGCGGCCCCGGCACCAACCGCAACATCTACACGGTGCGGCCCACCGGCCGGGAGCTCCGGCAGATATCCAACGTGGAGGGCGCGTGCCTCTCCCCGGCGTGGTCGCCCAACGGCAACGCCATCGCCTTCAGCATCGTGGCGGAGCGCTACCACTACCTCGGCCTGTGGCAGGGCGGCGAGGTGAAGAAGATGCGCTTCCCCGGCAACACGGTCATCAGCCCGGACTTCCTGCCCTCGGGCCAGCTTGCCGTGAGCCTGACGCGCAAGACCCAGCCGGACATCTACCTGCTGGGGGCCGACCTCAAGGTGCAGCGCCCGCTGGTGGAGGACGCCTCCATCAACGTCTCGCCCAGCTTCTCCAAGGACGGCCGGCTCATGGCCTATGTCTCGGACCGCTTCGGCTCGCCCCACATCTTCGTGCGCAACCTGGCCGGCGGCACGGACCAGCGCATCACCTACTCCGGCTACAACACCGACCCGTCCATCAGCCCGGACGGCTCCCTCGTGGTCTTCACGCGCATGACCGGCTCCGGCCACCGCATCTTCCTCTTCGACATGAAGACCGGCCGCGAGCAGCAGATAACCTTCGGCCCCGGCAGCGACGAGCAGCCCTCCTTTGCCCCGGACAACTACTTCATCGCCTTCGCTTCCTCGCGCTCCGGCTCCAAGCAGATATTCCTGACCACCCGCCACGGCACGGAGCCCATCCAGGTTCCCACAGGCGGGCCGGCCAACTTCCCGGCATGGGGACTGACGGACGCGCCATAATGTAAATGTTGTGTATCCAACGGGCTGCGTCCCTTGACGTCTGCGGGCTTCCGCGACAACAATCCGGCCGCTGGGCGACGATCTCGCCACCCGCAAAACAACCATACAAAACCCCTGTGTGAGGAGGAAAATTTCCATGCGCATCAAGCAACTGTCCGTTTTCGCGCTTTTCGTCTGTCTCGCGTTTCTCCTGAGCGCAGGCTGTGCGAAACAGCAAGTGGCTCCCGCCGGTGGCACGGAAGGCTCCGCCGGTATGAACCAGAGCGAATTCGAAGCCCGCAACCTGTCCGAGTCGCAACGTATCGTTCTGAGCGAAAAAATTTACTTCGCCTTCGACAGCTTTGAGCTCTCCCCCGAAGCCCGCGCGGTCCTGGATCGCAAGGCCCAGCTCATCCGCACCAAGCCGAATCTCAAGGTGCTCATCGAAGGCCACTGCGACGAGCGCGGCACCCAGGAGTACAACCTGGCCTTGGGCGAACGCCGCGCCAAAGCCGCCGAGAAGTACCTGGTCATGCTCGGCGTGCCCACCATGCAGATCGAAACTGTGAGCTACGGCGAAGAGCGCCCCGCGGTTATCGGCCACAACGAGAACGCCTGGGCCCAGAACCGCCGCGACGAGTTCCAGGCCGTCTGGTAAGCCGGTCCGAACCGATTCCCGATGCACGACGCCGGGCGGAAGCTTTCCGTCCGGCGTTTTTTGTTTGCTCACGGAGCATCGGAGCCGCAACCGCCCCCCTGCCGCCCTTGATGTCTCGGCCGGGACGTGCCAGACCATGATCCATCAACCGCACCCCAACAAGGACGCCGCCACATGAAACGATGCGATTGGGCCGCAAACGCCTCGTCCCTGGATATCCAGTACCACGACGAGCAATGGGGCGTGCCCGTACACGACGACACCCTGCTCTTTGAAATGCTTGTGCTGGAAGGCGCCCAGGCCGGGCTCAGCTGGTCCACCATCCTCAAGAAACGCGACGGCTACCGCGAGGCCTTCGCCAACTTCGACGCCGCGACTGTGGCGCAGTACTCCGACGCACAAATCGAAGCCCTGCTCCAGAACCCCGACATCGTGCGCAACCGGCTCAAGGTCACAGCCGCCGTGACCAACGCCCGCTGCTTCCTCGACGTCCAGAAGGAGTTCGGCAGCTTCGACGCTTATATCTGGAGCTTCGTCGATGGCCATCCGGTCAACAACGCCTGGGAAACCATGGCCGACATCCCGGCCCAGACCCCGGCGTCCGAGGCCATGAGCAAGGCCCTCAAGAAACGCGGCTTCCGCTTTGTCGGCCCCACCATCTGCTACGCCTTCATGCAGGCCACCGGCATGGTCAACGACCACGTCGTCTCCTGCTTCCGCTATCCGGAGATTGTTGCGCTGCATCAGGAAAATTAACTGGAATAGTGACTTAAGGCATGCCTCCGGCGGCCGGGGGAACACTGTTCCTCTGGACCCCAAAATTTGGGTCCAGGGAGCTAAGCTCCCTGGCGGGTGCCCGAGGGCAGAGCCCTCGGCTCTTTCCTTTCTAGGATTCTTCAGGCCGCCTTTGCTTTCCGTGCCTTTTTCTTCCCCCAGGGGCAGACAGCTATGCAGACGCCGCAGATATAGGGGTTGATGTGCTCGAGTTGGCCAAAAGTTTCGAGCTGCTGGAGGCAGGCGTCGAAGTCGATGGCCTCCTCGCGGGTGGCGTAGTGCAGGGTGGTGTTCACGTTGCGGATGGCGCCGGCCGGGCAGGCGTCGGTGCAGGAGGTGCAGGTGCCGCAGCGATTTTTGACGGGCTCGTCGGCCGGCAGGTCCATATTGGTCAGCACGGTCACCAGCCGCACGCGCGGGCCGAACTGGGGCGTGACCAGCAGGAGGGACTTGCCCTGCCAACCGAGGCCGCCGGCAATGGCCACGGCCTTGTGCGAGATGTAGGAGACGAAGCGCTCGTAGTCGAGAATCTGGCTGGCCGGGATGGGCATGGCTTTCGCGCCGTGGGACTGGAGGAAGCCGGCCACGCGCACGGCGATGTCGTCCAGCAGGGCGTTCACCCGCTGGTAGTGGGAGGAGTATAGCGGCGTGGGGCCGTCGGTGATCTGGTCCATGATGCCGTCGGCCAGGTGCACGGCCATGGTCACGGCGCGTGGAAAGCCGTCCAGCAGGTCGGCCGGCTCGGTCTCGATGCCTGCCAGCCGGGAGGTGTCGGCGATTCGTACGATATCGGCGCCCCATTCCCGGGCGCGTTGTTGCAGCTCGTCGCGGATGTGCCGGGTATCGTTCATGATGGTGGTATCCTCGCAGCGTGTGGGGTTCGTGGATGGGGGAGGGCCGGTTGCGGCGTAATCCCCGACCTTGTCCAGCATGCCACACGGAGGGATTGCGTCAACCCGTCCCGCCGTCACGTTCCGTCGGCCAGTTACGCCAGTACGGACGACGACGCCTCCTCCAAAGCGCCGGTTGCCATGCGTATCCGCAAAGGAAAGCAACGTCCCGGTCAAAACCGCCCTATCGACTCCAACCCTGCATGAATGCTTGTAAACCCCCGTTACATGAGCTAGAAAAATCAACGGCGGCATAGGATGGTGATCCATGATCCATGCTCAGAAAACGCTCGGATCACGCGTCCTTTTTGCGCGCCGCCCACGAGGATGCTCCACGGTGCCCATCGCCATCTATACACACGCCTCCGGAACCACCGATGTCGGCCGACGACGAGACACGAACCAGGATACTTTTTTTATCGATGAAGGCCTTGGGCTCTTCCTGGTGGCGGACGGCATGGGCGGACGCCAAGGTGGCGGCGTTGCCAGCAAGCTTGTGGTGCAGACCATCAGCTCGGTGTTGCGGCGTCATCTGGACCACGATGCGCCGGCCCCGGACCCCAATGAGCCCCTGCTGCTGAACGACGGGGAAGACACCCACCTTGCCAAACGGGGCCGCCTCCTGAAAGGAGCCTTCCTGGCCTCCAACCGCGCCGTGTTCGAGAAATCCACCAAGCATCCGGCCCTGCGGGGCATGGGCTCCACCGCAGCTGCCGTGCTGCTGGACAACGACATGCTGGAAGTGGCCAACGTGGGCGACAGCCCCATCTACCTGGCGCGGAACGGCGAGATACACCTGATCTCCGTGGTCCACACCGTGGAGGCCGAGCACGCCGCCAAAATAGCTTCCGGCGAGCTGGATCCGGATTCCCCGCCCCTGGACAGGCGCTACCGCCACGTGCTCACCCGCGCCGTAGGCGTGGCCCCCACCCTGAAAGTCCAGATGCGCAAGGTGCAGATTCAGGACGGCGACATACTACTGCTCTGCTCCGACGGACTTTCCAACAAGCTGGACCCGGACGAGATGCTGCCTGTCGTCACACAGCACGAGCCGGCAGCGGCCTGCCGCGAGCTGGTGGACATGGCCAACGAGCGCGGCGGCGAGGACAACATCTGCGTCATCGTGGTCCGGCTGCGCGCCATGGAAACCGAGACCCACGAGGAAGAAGAGGACGACGGCTTCCGCGTCAAGCCGAGCATCTTCACCATCATGGGCCGCCTCCTGGGCAAGGGATAACGGGCGAGCATGGTCAAAATCGAGGTCGCCGCGCTCTCCGACGTGGGCCGGCGCAGAAAGTCCAACGAGGATTCCTACCTCATCGACCGTGACCTGGGCCTCTACCTGGTGGCTGACGGCATGGGCGGGCACATGGCCGGCGAAGTGGCCAGCGCCCTGGCCGTGGAGGTGTTCGGCGAGTCTCTGCGCCGCACCGCCGGGAGCGAATTCTCGGCGGCCGAGCGATTGCGCTTCGCCATGAACGCGGCCAACCGCACCGTCCGCGGCAAGTCCCTCGCCAACCCCTTGTGGAGCGGCATGGGCACCACTATCACCGCCCTGCTCCAGGACAAGTCCGGCTTTGTCATCGCCAATGTGGGCGACAGCCCGGCCTATCTGCAACGCAACGGGACCACCACCTGCGTCAGCCAGATACACACCGTGGCCGAGGAGCGCGGCGTACCCGAAGGCGGCTTCCCCTCCTCCATCTACTACCACATCCTCACCCGCTCCATCGGCACCCGCTCGGACGTGGAGCCGTACATCACGCCCCTGGACCTGCAGCTGGGCGACATCGTGGTGCTCTGCAGCGACGGCCTCTCCGACAAGATGGAGGGCCACGAGATCATGCGCATCGCCACCTTCTCCACCCCCACATCGGCCTGCCGCCAGCTGGTGGAGATCGCCAACGAGCGCGGCGGCGAGGACAACATCACCGTGGTCGTGCTGCGACTGACCTGATTTCCCGCCGCTCCGGCCCCCTTTTCAAGCCACGCGCAATGCTTATTTCAAGTGAATGCGCACCCTGATTATCCGTATTCTTTTTACAACGGCCATCGTCCTTGCCCTCTGCTCCACAGCCCTGGCCGGCAACGCCTCCGCACCTGATGCCGTGGGCATAGCCGGCACAGGCAACGCCAATGCCGTGGGCAACGGTACTGCCCTGGCAATGCCGGAGCTGCCGCCGGAGCCCGTGCCCGACGCCGCCCTGAACGCCGCGCTGGACCGCATGGTCCGCGAGACCCTGGCCGAGGTCTCCGACCTTGCCGAGGACCGCGTGCACGTGGCGCTCATCGATCTGGCCGACCCAGAAGCTCCGCGCTCTGCCCACTTCCATGGCGACGAGCCGGTCTACCCGGCCAGCGTGGTGAAGATGTTCTACATGGGCTACGTCTACCACTTGGCGGATCGCGGCGAGATCGAGATCACCCCGGAGCTGCGCAAGCAGCTCACCCAGATGATCCGGCCCTCCTCCAACGTGGCTACGGGCAAGATCGTGGACACCTGGAGCGACACCCACGAGGAGAGCCTGATGCAGCCCGACGAGTTCCGGGAGTTCTCGGAAAAGCGCAACGCCTGCAACCGCTGGCTCCAAGGCGTGCTGAGCATCGAGGACGTGAACGCCAACCAGAAGACGTGGGGCGGGACCATTCCGGACGCCGAGCGCCAGTTCCTCAGCGGCGGGCAGTTCGGCGGCCCCTGGGTGAACCGCAACTCCATGACCGCCCTGTCCGCGGCGCGCTACCTCCAGCTCCTGGCCCAGGACAGGCTTGCCTCGCCCCAGAGCTGCGACGCCATGCGCACCCTGATGCAGCGCAACGTGGCCGAGCAGCCCTACCAGAGACGCCGCATCGCCGGCGGCGCGCCCGAGGGCGCCAAGGTCTACTCCAAGACCGGCACCACCAGCGACACCTTCCACGACGCCGGCATCATCCGCCTGCCAGACGGCCATACCTTTGTCCTGGTCACTCTGGTCACCGGCACGGGCAACAGAGGGAACTTCATCCCCGAGCTCACCCGCCGCGTCAGCGACCACCTCGTCACCGAATCGAAATGATTCGGGAAATGCCACACCTCCGTCTTGGAAATCGCATCCCACCTATGGTATCTCTCATGTTGCACTCGCGTACTGCGCAGTGACAAACAGAGGGGACCATGCAAAACCACACCGGCTTACTCCGACTCTCCACCCTGAAGGCGGCCAACCGGCTCCGCGTCGTCATCACGGTATTCATCAAGTATGGCTTCGGCGAAATCTCGGAGCTGCTCGGGCTGAGCCGTTTCACACGATGGCGCTGCCGGCGGAACGCCTGTCCCATCAGCCACGAGATGACGCTGTGGGAGAAGATCCGCCACATCATCGAGGAGCTCGGCCCCACGATGATCAAAATCGGCCAGATCCTTTCCATGCGTCCGGACCTGGTGCCGCCGGAGCTGACCAACGAGCTCCAGAATCTCCAGGAAACCGTGCCACCCGTGGCGTTCGAGGCCATCAAAACGCGCGTGGAACGGTCATTGGGCAAGCCCCTGGAAAAGGTCTTCTCCAGCTTCGAGCAAAAGCCTATCGCCTCGGCCTCCCTCTCCCAGGTGCACAGGGCCGTGCTGCGCGAGACCGGCGAGACCGTGGCCGTGAAGATCAAGCGACCCGGCGTGGAAAAGACCGTGGAGGCGGACCTGGACGTCATGGCCTACCTCGCCTCCCTGGCGCACGAGCGGGTCTACTCCCTCAAGCCGGCCAACCTGCCGGACGTGGTGGACGAAATACGCAAGTCCCTCATGCGGGAGCTCGACTTTCTCAACGAAGCGCGGAACATGACCTACTTCAACCACTGCTTCGAGAATGATTCCACGGTCCGCGCGCCCAAGGTCCACGGCAAGTACTGCACCAGCGACGTTCTGGTCATGGAGTACGTGCCGGCAACGCGACTGGACAAGATAACGGCCGACAAGGACCGCCGCTTGGCCATCGCCAACCGCGGGCTGGACTGCGCCATCAAGCAGATGCTGGACTTCGGCTTTTTCCACGCCGATCCCCACCTGGGCAACCTCAAACTCGGCGAGAACGACGAGCTCGTGTTCTACGACTTCGGCATGGTGGGCCGCTTCACCCCGGAGATGCAGTCGGCCATCGTGGACTACATCATCGCCGTGGTGAAATCGGACGCCCGCCGCGCCGCCCGCGTGGCCCTGGACATGGCCGTGAAGGCGCCGCCGCTCATCGACTTCGTCCGCTTCCAGTCCGACATCATGTTCCTGCTGGAGCGCATCCGCACGCCCATCAACGACAACCCGAACTTCGGCATGTTCCTGCTGGAGCTCACCAGCCTCTGCCGGCAGTACGGCGTGTCCCTGCGCTCGGACTACATCCTGATGGCGCGCGCCCTGCTGGCCACCGAGGCCGCCGGCCACACCATCTGCCCGGAGTTCGACGCCGTGGCCGCGCTCAAGCCCGTGGCCCTGCGCTTCATGGTCAAGCGCTACTCGGTGCTCTTCTCGGACCGGCCCCCTTTGGGCGACCTGGACAGCAACCTGCGCCTCATCTCCAAGATGCCCGAGCGCATCGACAAGCTTTTCCGGATCATGGAACACGGCCAGCTCAAGGTGGAGATGGAGCAGCACGACTTCGGCCGCATGGTGGACCGCATGGGCTCCATCGCGGACCGCATCGCTACCGGGCTCATCGTGGCTAGCCTCATCGTGGGCTCGTCCCTCTTGTTCATCTCCGGCCTGGGGCCCAAGTGGCACGGCATTCCCATCCTCGGTCTGGTCGGTTTCACCCTGAGCGGCGTCTTCGGCGCATGGCTGCTGCTCCGTATGGTGTTTACACGCAAATAATCTGCACAGGAGTGCGATATGGACAACATTTTCAAGAATGGATTCCTGACCGGCCTCGGCGTGGGCCTGATGATCAAGGACGGCGTGGAAGACTCGCTGGAAGAGCTGCTGGCCAAGGGCAGGGAAAAGGCCCAGGGCTTTGCCGATCGCAAGGGCAAGTTCATGGAAGAGCTGCAGAAGTACATGGACGACCTGGAGATTCGCGGCAAGGACCAGGTGCAGTCCGCCCTCGGCGAGATCGGCCTGGTCAGCCGCGAGGAGTACGAGGCCCTGCTGGCGCGGGTGGAGCAGCTTGAGCTATCCACCGGCCACCGCGGCGCGTACAGCGAGCCGGACGCCGAGTAGCCGCCCGCACTGCGACGCATCTCCGACCGCCACGGTCGGACGCCGCCGCCCCTCGATACCGCTGGACTGTTTAACACCGCCGGACGCTCCGTTGCGTCCGGCTCCTTCTCTTGCGGCCAACGCGCGGCTGACGGTCACACGCGATTCAGCGCGAACACGCGCACACTACATCTACGCGCCGGCGTCGCGCAGCACCGGCCGTACCCGTGCCGCGGACGCAACAAAACGCCCTGCCCACGCATTGCGCACGGCAGGGGTCCACGCTCTCAATCCTCTGGAAGGTTCCCGAATCTAGCTGGCCGAGTAGCTGTCGTAGAAGCGCAGCACCCGTTTCACGTAGCGTTTGGTCTCGCGGAACGGTGGGATGCCTTTGTGCCGCCGCACATTGGTGGGGCCGGCGTTGTAGGCGGCCAGGGCCAGCTTGGTGTCGTTGTTGAACACCCGCAGCAGCCACTTGAGGTAACGCACGCCGCCGTCGATGTTCTCGGCCGGGTCGAAGCTGTTGCTCACGCCCAGATCCCGCGCCGTGGCCGGCATGAGCTGCATCAGCCCACGCGCGCCCTTGGAGCTGACGGCCCGCGGGTTGAAGTTGGACTCCGCGCGCACCACAGCCATGACCAGCGCCTCCTCCATGCCGTACTTGGCGCAGGTGGCGTTGATGATGTCGCGCATCGATTTCATGTTCGGCAGCGGGCCCAGCCGCGGCTGGAGCGAGGCCGTGACGCGGTACCACCCGGAGGTCACGCGCGAGGCGATCCGGCGGCAACGCTGCAGACCGTCGCCCATGGTATCCCGAAGCTCGGCCAACAGCGGCGAGATCCGCATATCGATCAACGCCCTGGACGTGGCCGAGACCCGCATCGCCAGGCCTGCCGCGCCGTTCGCGATGCCATGCGCCGTCGGGGCTATGGACGCGCTCACAGCGGAGGCCGCGCCCGATACGCCTTTGGCCAAGCCGGAAACGGCACGCGCGCCGCCCTCGGACGCAAGACGCACGCCGGCAAGAGGGGCGAGGCTGACCAAGGCGAGGATCGCCACTCCAAGAACCGTCTGTCTGTACATGGGGTGTTTCGTGATACGCACGATGCTGAATTTAGTTCAGCGACCGGGGAAGTCAAGGCGCAAAACCCTTACAATTTCTTGACGTAATGCGTGCTTTCCCGCAAGTATTGTAACATCCCGAACCAGTTCCGATATATCAGGCCCCAGCATGTCCTATCGCACAAAACTCTTCGCCCTGCTCCTTGTTACGGCACTGGTGCCCGGTCTTGTGGCCATCGGCCTGGACTACACCACGACGCTGCAGCTCAATAAGTCGATTCTGGAACGGTCGCGCGAAAATACGTTGCAGGGCGCGGAGCGCGGTCTGCGCCTCGTGCTCGACGGATTTCTGGAGACCATCGATTTGTCCTCGTCCCTCCTGGAATCGTCTCTGACGGCGCACGTGGACTCCATGCGCCTCCGGCTGCGCGCCATGCAGGAACCGGAAGTGGCGGCCAGGCAGGTTCTCCTGCACCAGAGGCGGGCCGCGACGCAGCACATCATCTGGGAAGGAATCCACTTGCCGGGCAAGGACGTCTTTCTGATCCGGCAGCGGCCCAAGGCGGATGCGGACGGCGCCATCCTCCGGCTGGAGGTCGGCAAGGTCGCCCCATGGATCGACACGGCCCGGCAATGCAGCAGGCCGTGCTGGATTGGCGACGCCGAGGACCCGATCACCCGGCGGCGCGTGGTCGTGCTCGCCATGGCCGTGCGCTCCGATGAGTCGACCCTGTCCGGGCTGCGGGACCCGGATGTGCCGGTTGTGGCCATGGCCTACGACTTCTCCCCGCCGCGCAGCCTGTTCAGCGACGGTACCCTGCCCACCGGCAGTCAGGCGTTCCTGGTTTCGCCGGAGTACGCCGCCAAGGAAAGCAACGCCACGGACGGCGCGTCGGCGGGTCTGCCAGTGAACGCCTTTGCCGCGGCCGTGGGCAGCGCCCCACCCCTGCTTTCCTCCTCGGACGCCATTCCCTTCGAGAACATGCTGCAGGACCTGAAAAGCGGCCGCCGCGGCGTGGTGCTCATGGCCAACCAGGGCGTGCCGAGCTTCTGGGCCTACGGCATGGTACCCGGCCGTCCGCTGGCCCTGGTGCTCGTCTCGCCGCTGGCTCCCTACCTGCGCACGGTTGAGCGGACGCAACAGACCATCGACCGGACATTCCAGGAGCAGATACGCTTCATGGGCTACGTGCTGGCGGCCATGGCCATGCTGCTGGTGCTCCTCTCCTCCATGTTCTCGCGCATGGTCACGCAGCCGCTGGGCGAGCTGGCCCAGGCCATGCAACGCATCTCCGCCGGCGACTACACCGTGCGCGTCAAGGCGCGCAAACGCCGCAGGCAGGACGAGATCGACTCCATGCGCCGCACCTTCAACGACATGGCCGAGAACATCGAGGAGCACGAGAGGACCAAGGAGGCACTCAATGTGGCGCGGCTCATCCAGCGGCGGCTCCTGCCGCAGACCGCGCCGCCCCTGGGCGGCTGGGACATCGCCGGCGAGAGCCTCTACAGCAAGGAGACCGGCGGCGACATCTACGACTTCATCCTGATCCCGCCGCGCGGCGACGGCCGCCAGCGCATCACCCTGTCCGTGGGCGACGCCACGGGCCACGGCATCCAGGCCGCGCTCCTGATGACCACGGCGCGGGCGATGTTCCGCGCGCTGCTCTCCCTGGGCAAGCCACTTTCCGAGACGATTTCGGAGCTCAACTGGCTGCTCACGCGCGACACCTACGGCACAGGCCGCTTCCTCTCGCTCTTTGCCGTGGAGATCGCCGAGCGCAGCCCGGTGGTGCACTGGGTGCGCTGCGGCCACGAGCCGGCGCTGCTCTACCTGGCGGACCGCGACGCCGTGACCCACCTGCGCGGCCAGGGCGCCATCCTGGGGGTGGACTCCTCCATTCACTTCCAGCACGAGCAGCAGACCATTCAGGCGGGCTCCATTCTGGTGCTGGCCACGGACGGCGTCTGGGAGGCGACCGATCCCGAAGGCGTCATGTATGGCCACACCCGGCTGGAGGAGATGATCCGCACCCACGCCAAAAAGTCCGCCGCCGGAATCGTGGCCGCGATCATCGAGGATCTGCGGATATTCCGCGGCAAGGACAGCCCGGAGGACGATTCCACCATCCTCGTGGCCAAGTATCTTTCCTGAAGACGCAAACGGGCCGCCGTCAGAGACAACGCGCAGGGATGCTCTTCCTGGAGAAACTCACACGCAGTGGCGCACCCAGCAACGTTCAGGCCCGTCCTTCATCGCAGAAGGACAGCCCCTGCCCGTGGCCCGGCTGTCAGCTCTTGGCCCCGGTGTAGATGCCACGGCCGGCCATGAGCGCTTCCATGGCGCCCAGTGCCAGGGCCACCCGGCCGCGGTTTTCGCTCAGGGCGCGCTCCACGTCGATGAGGATGCGTTCGAAGGCGAAGCATGCGAGCATGGCCTTGCGCGACGCCTCCTTCTTGGGCACGAAGCCTGCGCCGCCGGCCGCATCCAGGTATGACTGCAGGAAGGCCGCGCCCACGGCCTCGCTGAACACGTTGACGTCCTCGATGCCCGGCCCTTCGCCCGGCGCAAAGATGCCGCCGTTCTCGCGATAGGCCTGATGCGCGGCGTAGCGGAAGGAGAGCAGCATGCCGGCCACGTCGCGCAGGGGGGAACGTTTCAGCCGGCGGTCGCCCACCGAGCGGTGCGTCTCGCCCTCAAAATCCGTGAGCACGAAGTCCTTGCCGGTGAACAGAACCTGCCCCAGGTGGTAGTCGCCATGGATGCGCGTCTTTTCCGCGTCCACGCGCGCCTTGGTGATGTCCTGCATGCGCGCGAGGATGTCCTTTTCCAGAGTCAGGAAGGAGGAGGCCAGGCCGGCCTCCTCGTCGTCCATCTCCGGCTGGGCCTTGCGCAGGGAGAGCGCCGTCTTGCGCACCAGGTTTCGGAAGGACTGGTACACGGAGCGCTGGTACAGCGTGGTGAATGGCTCGGGCGCAAAGGCCGGGTTGGCCGCGATGGCCAGGTGGCACTCGGCCGTGCGTTGGCCCAGGATGCGCGCCATCTCCAGAATATACTCGCCCACCACGGAACGCAGCTCCCACGGCAGGTCGCCCGGCCAGGCCGCGTCCAGCTCCTGCTGGTCGGAGGGCCGCTCCGCCGGAACGCCGTCGCTCACCGTGAGGCGCTCGAAGTAGCGGCGCGCCGCGTCCTTGAACAGCGCCGTACCATCCATGGCGTCTGGGACGAACCCCTGCAGCACGCCCAGGCTGGTGCGCTTTTTGGGTGACTGGCGGTACTCCACCGCGCCCAGGTACGGAGC
The DNA here is from genome assembly GCF_013085545.1 of Oceanidesulfovibrio marinus. NCBI lineage: Bacteria > Pseudomonadati > Thermodesulfobacteriota > Desulfovibrionia > Desulfovibrionales > Desulfovibrionaceae > Oceanidesulfovibrio > Oceanidesulfovibrio marinus. The sequence continues at coordinate 4,041,803 of NZ_CP039543.1, read as the reverse complement.
CGCTTCATCGAACGTGCCGGACTCCGTGAAGTAGCGCAGGAGCTCCACCTCGGGGTTCACACCGTCCTCGATGGGCCGGTAGAGCTTGAGGAAGAAGGCGTCGTTGAAGAGCAGGCCGGTGTTGTTCATGTCGCCGCGGTACACGTCGGAGCCGATGCCCACCGGGAACTCCTTGATGCGCTCGGCAAACTGCCTGCCCACGTGCACGGCCACGTCGCCGTACTGGCCCTTGAGCTTGCGCTTGCGCCGGAACAGGGCGAAGAGCGCCTCGCGCACGTCGCGGCGGTAGTAGCCGTTGATGAGCACGCCCTCGTCCGCGCCGATCTTGAGCTCGGCCACCACGGATTGGGGCTCCTGCTCACGGAAGGACCTGGCGTCGTCGCCATACGCTGTGGCCAGGGGCACAAAGCACATGTCCGGCGTGCCGCTCTTGTAGCCCAGCTCCACCAGCAGGAAGTGCACGTGGTGGAGCCCCGGCACCGGGAAGAAGTCCAGCACCTTGGCCCTGGAAAGCCCGCGCCAGCTCGCGCCCGGCCAGCCCACACGGCGCAGGTGCTTGGTGATGACCGCTTCCTCCAGCCGCTTGCGCATGGCCGGTCCCATGTAATCCCGCGCGCCGCGCTTGAGCACTACCTGCGGCAGCGGCGCCGCCTCCTCCTGCTCGGACGTCTCCGAAAGGTCGAACCAGTAGTAGTCGTACTGGCCCAGCGGCAGCACGTATGCATCGTTCTTCACGTCCGGAAAGCGCGTTCCGCTGAACACGTCCACAGGCGTGCGGCCGGCGTAGGCGCTCAGATCCATGGAGGTGATCTGGGAGAAGCGCGAAAGGTTGACCACCACCAGGATGTGCTCGCCCTCGTGGATGCGCAGAAAGGCCAGGACCTTGGGGTTGTCGGACTTGACGAACTCGATGGAGCCGCGGCCAAACGCCTTGAATCGCTTGCGCATGGCGATGACGCGGCGCATCCACCACAGCAGGGAGGAGAGGTTGTACTCCTGGTTCTCCACGTTCACCACTTCATAGTGGTACTCCGGGTCGATGATGGTGGGCAGGTAGAGCTTCTGCGGGTTCACGCGGGAGAAGCCGGCATTGCGGTCCGGGCTCCACTGCATGGGGGTGCGCACGCCGTCGCGGTCGCCCAGGTGGTAGTTGTCGCCCATGCCGATCTCGTCACCGTAGTAGACGATGGGCGTGCCCGGGAAGGAGAAGAGGATGAAGTTGATGAGCTCGATCTTGCGCCGGTTGTTGTTCATCAGCGGAGCCAAGCGCCGGCGGATGCCCAGGTTGATGCGCGCCCTGCTGTCGCGGGCGTAGACCCGGTACATGTAGTCGCGCTCCTCGTCCGAGACCATCTCCAGGGTCAGCTCGTCGTGGTTGCGCAGGAACATGGCCCACTGGCAGGCTTCCGGGATGTCCGGAGTCTGCTCGATGATGTCCAGGATGGGGAAGCGGTCCTCCATCCACAAGGCCATGAAGATGCGCGGCATAACCGGAAAGTGGTAGGCCATGTGGCACTCGTCGCCCTCGCCGAAGTAGGCCACGGCGTCCTCGGGCCACTGGTTGGCCTCGGCCAGGAACATGCGGTCCGTGTAGCGGGCGTCCACATAGGCGCGCAGCTCCTTGAGGAACGTGTGGGTCTCGGGCAGGTTCTCGCAGTTGGTGCCCTCGCGCTCATACAGGTAGGGCACCGCGTCCAGGCGCATGCCGTCCACGCCCATGTTGAACCAGAAGTCGATGACCTTGAAGAGCGCTTTCTTGACCCGCGGATTGTCGAAGTTGAGGTCCGGCTGGTGGGAGTAGAAGCGGTGCCAGTAATAGGCGTTGGCCTTGGCGTCCCAGGTCCAGTTGGATGTCTCGAAGTCCTGGAAGATGATCCGCGCCTCGGTGTAGCGCTGGGAGGTGTCGCTCCAGACGTAGAAGTCCCGCGCCACGGCGCCGGGCTTGGCCGTGCGCGCCTTCTGGAACCAGACATGGCGGTCCGAGGTGTGGTTCAGCACCAGCTCGGTGATGACGCGCAGGCCGCGGTCGTGCGCCGCCTTGAGGAACGCCTTGAAGTCCTTGAGAGTCCCGTAGTCTGGGTTGATATCCATGTAGTCGGCGATGTCGTAGCCGTCGTCCCGCAACGGGGAGGGATAGAACGGCAGCAGCCACAGCGCGGTGACGCCCAGCTCCTTGAGGTAGTCGAGCTTCTCGTGCAGGCCCATGAAGTCGCCCAGTCCGTCCTGGTTGCCGTCATGGAACGCCTTGATGTGCAACTCGTAAATGATCGCGTCCTTGTACCACTGGGGATCGTCGTCAAAGTACTTGCGCGGTGCCGGCATCGTGTTGGGTCTCGCTTTCTCGCAGCTGTATTTTGTTGTGGATGGATCTTTGCCGTCGCCCGGAAGCGTTATCAAAAATAGTACTTTTGTTCTGCGGCAAGGAAGCCGAGCTCCGGGCGGAGGGAGTATACCTGACAGTATTCGACCTCCGCACAGGAAGAGCCTGACGCAGCCACAGGGCAAAAGGGCTTTTTCGAGGTAGCTCCTAGCCGGCCCTGTCGAAGAAGCGCGCCATGCGCGCCATCTCTGCAAAGCTGTCCGTGGCCGCCTCGTCCGGCAGCAGCCGCCACTCCCAGTTGCCGGAAAGAGTGGAGGGCCGGTTCATGCGGCAGCTCTCGTCCAGGCCGAGCACGTCCTGCATGGGCACGATCACCGTGTCCGCCACGCTGGACATGGCCAGCCGAATGCCCTCCAGGTGAACGCGCTCCTCGGCCGGCGCGTGGCCCAGGTACTCGTGGAAGGTGCAGCGCTCCTTGTCCCCGGCCTCGGTGCGGTACCAGCCCCGGAAGGTGTTGTTGTCGTGCGTGCCAGTATACACGACGCTGTCCGACGTGTGCAAATGGGGCACGTGCTTAGGCCATTCCTTGCCGAATGCGAACTGGATGATGCGCATGCCCGGCAGGCTGAAAAGCTGGCGCAGCTCCCGCACCTCGGAGGTGATCACGCCCAGGTCCTCGGCCACGATGGGCAGCGAGGGGAAGCGCCGGGCCATGGCCGTGAAGAGCTCCACGCCGGGTGAGTCCACCCAGCGGCCCTTGATGGCGGTCTCCTCCTCGGCCGGAATCTCCCAGTAGCCCACAAAGCCGCGGAAGTGGTCCACCCGCGCCATGTCGAAGCGGTCCAGCACATGGCCGATGCGCGACAGCCACCACGAGAAGCCGCTCTCCCGGTGCGCGCGCCAGTTGTACACCGGGTTGCCCCAGCGCTGGCCCGTGGCGCTGAAGTAGTCCGGCGGAACCCCGGCCACGTACAGCGGATTGCGGTCCGCATCGAGCTTGAAAAGATTGGGATGCGCCCAGACATCGGCCGAGTCATGCGCCACGTAGATGGGCATATCGCCGAACAGGTGCACCTCGTTGGAGCGGCAGTAGTCCCTGAGCTCGGCCCACTGCTTGTGGAAAAGATACTGGGTGAACTTCTCGGCCAGAATCTCCCGCGCGGCCTTTTCGCGCCACTCGTCCAGGGCCTTGGGATCGCGGAAGCGGTGGCCTTCGGCCCACTGGCTCCAGGGCTTGCCGCCATAGCTGTCCTTGAGGCTGGTGAACAGGGCCCAGTCATCCAGCCAGTACGCGGACTTTCTGCAGTAGGCCTTAAACTCCGGGTCGGCGTCGAGGCCGGAGCGGGCGCGCTCAAAGGCGATGGTCAGTATCCGGCCGCGGTCGCGCTCCACGGCGGCGTAGTCCAGGGCGTTGCGGTGCACCGGCCATGGATCGCCCAGGTCGTCCTGGCGCAGGAAGCCGTCGGAGACCAGGGCCGCCGGGCTGATGAGCAGAGGGTTGCCGGCAAATGCGGTGAACCCGGCGTACGGGGAGTTGCCAAGGGCCGGGGATGTGGGCCCCAGGGGCAGCATCTGCCAGTACAGCATGCCAGCCTCGGCCAGCAGCTCGGCAAAACGGTACGCTTCCGGTCCCATATCCCCCACGCCGTACCTGGACGGCAGGGAAGTGGGGTGCAGCAGTATTCCACAGGCTCGCGTCTTCATGAATATATCTCGCGGTGTCTGATTGGTTGCGAATCGGGCATGGACGACCGCCGGACGATTCACGGAGCGCGGCGGTATGCTCCTCACACATGTAACAGACCTGCGCAAAGGCGTACAAGTGAAAGTCCGGCAACTGTCCTCCGGGGGCGTTGGCGACCGGCCCTCGCGGAAAAATCGACACTGTTCGCAGGGTGTTCCGGTCCAGGCGTCTGCAAATCTTCGGTTGCAAGGCGCCGGTCTTCCGGCCATTGTCTCTCCACTAACTCTTCCACCAAGCCTGCGAATTGATGTACCATTATGGTAGGCGATCGCAACGAGGAGGATGGATGACGTTCGTACTGCCAACAGTCACCGAAAAGAGCGACGGCTCCCCCCGCCACGTGGGGCTGGAGTTCGAGTTCGCCGGGATGGACATCAACGAGGCCGCGGCGGCCGTGTGCGAGGTCTTCGGCGGCACGCCCTGCGAGGACGGGACCTTTGTCTGCCGCGTGGAGAACACGGCCTACGGCAACTTCTCGGTGGAGCTGGACTCCTCCCTGCTGCGCAGCAAGGGCTACATCTCCCTGCTGCGCGATATCGGCATCGACCTCGACGCATCGCAGGAGAAGCGCATCGAGCGCTTCCTGCTGGACGTGGCCGAAGAGCTCGTCCCCTACGAGGTCGTGGCTCCGCCCATACCCATGACCGAGTTGGACTCCATGGACGATCTGCGCGAGGCGCTGCACCGCCGCAAGGCAAAGGGCACCCGCGCCTCCATCCTCTACGCCTTTGGCCTGCAGTTCAACATCGAGCCGCCGGACCTCAGCGTCGCCACGCTGACAAACTTCCTCAAGGCCTTCCTGCTCTGCTACCCCTGGCTGCGCGAAGCTGCGGACATCGACGTGTCGCGCGTGCTCAGCCCGTTCATCGACAAGTTTCCGTCCGGATACACCCGGCTGGTGACCGACCCGGAGTACATGCCGGCAGACATAAAGTTCCTCATCGACAGTTATCTGGACAGCAACTCCACACGCAACCGGCCGCTTGACTGCCTGCCGCTCTTCGCCCATCTGGACCGCGACCGTGTGATGTCCCGAGCCAGGGAGAAGCACCTCATCAAGCCGCGGCCGGCCTTCCACTACCGCCTGCCCAACTGCCTGATCGACGATCCAAACTGGCGCATCGCCGACGAGTGGGCGCTCTGGACCGAGGTGGACGAGCTCTCCCGCAGGCCGGACACCCTGGCCGCCATGGCCGAGGACTTCCAGAACACTCCGGGCTTTCCCTTCGATCTCTTCACCTCGTCATGGAAAGAAAAGGTGCCGGTATGGCTCGGCCGCGCATAGGCGTCAGCGGGCCGGACAAGGGCGGCGCCGGCATGTGGTTCTTCACCGCCCTGGCCATCTTCCTGGCCGGGGGCCGGCCCGTGCGCCTGCATCCGGCAAACCCCAAGCAGCAGGTGCAGCTCGATGGCCTGATCATCAGCGGCGGGGCCGACGTGGCCGAATCGCTGTACGAAGAACGCGGCGAGCACCCCCTGGACGACCTGGACGCGGCCGAGCCCGAAACCGTGCACTACCTCATCGGCCTGGTCTGGTATCCACTGGTGGCCTCGCTGCGCTGGCTGCTCTCCTCGCGCAAGCGCACGGCCTCCGGCGATACGGCGCGGGACAAGCTGGAGTATGCCCTGCTGGAGCAGGCCCTGGACGATGACATTCCGGTGCTCGGCATCTGCCGCGGCATGCAGCTGCTCAACGTCTTTCTGGGCGGCACCCTGTTCAAGAGCATCACCGAGTTCTACATGGAGGAGCCGCAGGTGCGCACCATCCTGCCACAGGTGCTGGTGCGGCTGGAACCCGGATTGCGGCTCCAGAAGGTGTTTCAGCGCGAGAAGCTCCGCGTGAACGCCCTGCACGACCAGGCCGTGGACGATCTGGGCGAGGGGCTCTGCATCTCTGCGCAGGAGCTCAACGGCGTGGTCCAGGCCATCGAACACATAGGGCGCGAGTTCGTGATCGGCGTGCAGTGGCATCCAGAGTTTTTGCAGCAGAAAAAGGAGCAACGGCGGCTGTTCCGCGCCATGGTCCAGGCGGCGAACGCCTGCCGCATTCACCGCGAGGAAGAGGCTCGGGAGATGTAGTCCGGGAACCGGCTCGCGCAGTTATGGAATCCCAGGTTGCGCGCGAACGCAATCCTGCCGGCACACTTCCTGCCATCTCAGACGAATCGAGGGATCGACATGCACCCGAAGGAGCTCGTGACCCGGTGGGTGGAGGCATTCAACGCTGCAGATGCCGAGGCGATTGCCGCTTTCTACGCCGAAGACGCTGTGAACCACCAGGTGGCGGAGTCGCTGGTACAGGGCCGGGATGCGATACGGGATATGTTCGCCCGGGAGTTCGCCAGCGCCGAGATGGTCTGCATCGTAGAGAACATCTTCGAGGACGGGGAGTGGGCCATCCTTGAATGGAAGGACCCGCTCGGCCTCCGGGGCTGCGGCTTCTTCCATGTGCAAAACGATCGAATCGTGTTCCAGCGCGGCTACTGGGACAAGCTCTCCTTCCTGCGGATGCACGGGTTGCCGCTGCCTGCGGAGTAAGGCGCGTCCGACAGCCAGCCGCAACAATCCACACCCCAGAAGCGTTGCGGGCCTCGTCCTCTCCGAATATTTACTACACGTTTCAATATTCGTGTTACTCATTCCACACTACTCAAATCTGTTGAGTTTGATTTAAATATCAAGTACCCGTAAGTCACGACTTTGAATTTACGGGGGATACGACGTGCCGGGATACTCTTTTGCCGAACTCGTCAACATTAACGACCTTCAGTCCATGGCCGACGCTTTATACAAAGCAAGCGCCATCCCCACCATTATTATCGACCGCGACGCCAATCGCCTCGTCTCCACGGCGGCGTCGCAACTCTGCGAGGCGTTCCACGCCTCCCACCCCGAGGCGGCAGCAGCATGCCTGCGTAACGGCGGCAGTCCGGACCGCAGCGCCGGGCAGGCCGAGTCCACTCCGGAAGGTGTCATCCACCGGCACTGCCCCAACGGCCTCAGGCATATAGACGTCCCCATTACAATCGAAGGCAAACATCTCGCCTCCCTGATGTTCTGCTCCTTCCTGTATGACGATGATACGGTGGACCCCGGCCGCCTGCGCGAGCAGGCGCGCCGCTACGGCTTTGACGAGGAAGCGTACCTCGCCATGTACGACGCGACTCCCCGCCTGAGCCGGGAGCAGGTGCGCAGCATCCTGGAATTTCACCGCAACTTCGTGGGCCTCATCTCGCGCCAGGGGCTGGCCAACCTGCGACTCAGCCAGGAAATCGAGGCGCACAAGAACGCCCGCGAGCAGCTGGACGAGCAGCAACGATACAACCGCACCCTTTCCGACGCCCTGCCCACCGCAATCTTCTACAAGAACACGGACGGCGTGTACCAGAACTGCAACGAAGCCTTTGCCGAGCTGGTGGGCCTGCCCAAGGAGCGCATCATTGGCTACACGGATCAGGACATCGCGCAGCCGGAGCTCGCCGCCGTGTACCGCGCCCATGACGACGCCCTGTATGAGGACGGCGGGGTGCAGCGCTACCAGGCCATCGTGCGCGATACGGACGACAACGTGCGCGAGGTGCAGTTCTCGCAGGCGGTGTACTGCGCCGCCGACGGTTCCCTCCAGGGTATCATCGGGTCCGCAACGGACCTCAGCGAGTACAAGGATGCGGAGCGCAAGGCCCATGAGAACGAAGAGCTGTACCGTCTGCTGGCCGACAACGCCGGCGACGTCATCGGCATCGTGGGCCGGGACTTTCGCTACCAGTACATCAGCCCGTCCGTGGAGCGGCTTCTGGGCTACACCCCGAACGAGGCGCTCGCTTTGCGGCTTGAGGACCACTTCCTGCCGGAGTCGTTCAAACGGCTCAGGGCCAGCATGCTGCAAGGTTTCATGGATGGGTTGCCGGACGCCAAGCCCCATGAGGAGGCTGTCCGCGAGGAGTACGTGCAGATTCGCAAGGACGGCTCCACGGTCTGGACCGAGATGGTGACAACGCCCCTGCGTAACGAAGCCGGCGAGATCAACGCCTGGATCGGCGTATCCAGGGACATCACCGACCGCAAGCGGTCGGAGTCGCAACTCATCGCCGCCAAGGAGCAGGCCGAATCCGCCAGCCGCACCAAGAGCGAGTTCCTGGCCAACATGAGCCACGAGATACGCACGCCCCTCAACGGCATCTTCGGCATGCTGCAGCTTCTCTCCTCCAACACCCACGTCAACGACGACCAGCAGCAGTACATCAACGTCGCTCTGGAGTCGGGCAAGAGCCTGTTGACCATCATCGAGGACATCCTGGAGCTCTCCCGCTTCGACACCGGAACGGCGACCTTCGTCGTCGCGCCCTTCTCTCCAGCCCAGGCCGTGGTAACCGTCATCGACAACTTCCGCATCGAAGCCCTCAGGCGCGGGCTCTCCCTGTTCTCAAAGGTCGATGCGGATGTTCCGGCCACACTGCTGGGAGACGTGGGCCGGGTGCGGCAGGTTCTCCTGCATCTCGTGGGCAACGCGCTCAAGTTCACGCCCCAGGGCCACGTGCGCATCTCTGTCCAGCGGATCCAAAGCTCCAGCAAGGGGCTGGCTCGCTTACGCTTTTCGGTCTGTGACACCGGCATCGGCATTGCCAAGGACAAGCTGAACGATATCTTCGAACCCTTCGCCCAGGTGGATGGATCCTACACCCGCCGCTACCAGGGCGCCGGCATCGGTCTCAGCCTGGTGAAGCGCATTGTGGACCGCCTGGGCGGCGAGGTCGGAATCGAGAGCGTTCCGGACGGCGGCACCACCGTCCATTTCACCCTGGAGTTCCCGGCCCGCTGCGAGGACGTCCCGCCAGAGAGTCCGTGCACGCCGGAACCCAATGCGGCGCATCGCATCCTCGTCACCGAGGACGACAGGCTGAACCAGCTCACCACGCAGCGTTTTCTGGAAAAGCTCGGTTACGACGCCGTGGTCGTCTCCACCGGGGAGGAGGCCATCGAGTGCCTGCGCGTGGAGGAGTTCGACATCCTGATCATGGATGTGCAGATGCCGGGCATGGACGGAATGCAGACCACGGAGGCCATACGCGCGGACGACTCCCTGGGGCCCGGCCAGAACATACCCATCGTGGCCATGACGGCCCACGCCATGGCCGGAGACCGCGAGCGGTTCCTTTCCGCCGGCATGAACGCCTACATCGCCAAGCCCGTGGATATGAAAGAGCTGCGCAACGTGCTGCTGGAGGTCATGCAGGGCGAGACCGCCTGATCTTCCCGCCCTTCCCGATTTTCCCCGGTCTGCAGGCATGCATCCGCGGTTCCGCTATGGTAGGATGTCAGGGTTTGATCCCCTGAATTGCAACCCTGCCGCCAGCAATATGGAGCCGCCATGCCCCGGAGTCCCAAGAATCCCAGGATACTGCGCCGTTTTGGAAACCGACTGAATCGTCCCCTTCCCACCCGCGACCGCGGCAGCGACGAGATCGCGCCCGGTCCACGCACGCCCAGACAGCGGGAGCTTGCCGCGCGGATCGACTCCCTGGGCAGCGAACTCGCCAAACGCCAGGGCATCAGCCGGCGGGAGTTTCTGGGATCGGCTGCCGGCATGGCTGCCGCCTTTGTGGCCATGAACCAGACTTTCGGCATGCTCTTCGAGGCCGACCTGGCCGAGGCGGCCGATCCGGAACGCGCCGCCGAGCGCGCCGGCAGGTTGTCCAGCCAACTCGTCATCGACATGCACACCCACTTCCTGCGGCCGGACACCCGGCTGACCGGGTTCGTGGCCATGCGGGAGAAGGCCCGCGACCGCGGCTGGAACCCGGACCTGAAAGGCAAGAAGCAGACCATCCAGGACCTCATGTTCCAGAACTATCTCGACGAGATGTATCTGAAGAGCGACACCACCATGGCCTGCATCAGCGGCGCGCCGTCCGAGATAACCGAGGACTGGTTCCTGACCAATGACATGATCGCCGAGGGCCGCAAAGTGATCAACGGCCTGGCCGGAACCCGCCGCTCCTTTGCCCACGCCGTGTTCGCGCCGGGCTACGACGGCTGGATGGACCAGGTGGACTACGCCATCGAGACCCTGAAACCAGACTCCTTCAAGGGCTACACTATCGGCGACAACACGCACAAGGACCTCTCCGAGCATCCCTGGTTCATGGATGACGAGGACCTCGTCTATCCGGCGTACGAGAAGTTCCAGAAGGCCAGCCTGGTCAATGTCTGCGTACACAAGGGGTTGTTCCCGCCGGCCACGGAGCGGCGCTTTCCGAATCTGGCGCCCTACTGCGACGTGCGCGACGTGGCCAAAGCGGCAAAGGACTGGCCCGGGCTCAACTTCGTCATCTATCACGCCGGCTACCGCTACGCCGGTGGCGGCACTGCCGAGGAGGCCTGGAAGGCGTTCCAGAAAACAGGCCGCATCGAATGGGTCACGGATCTGGCCGAGATCCCGACCAAACACGGCGTCTCCAACGTCTACGCCGATCTGGGGCAGACCTTTGCGCAGACCGTCATTGCCGAGCCGCGCCTTGCCGCCATGATCCTGGGCCAGCTCGTCAAGGGGCTGGGCGCGGACCATGTCTGCTGGGGCACGGACGCCCTCTGGACCGGCACGCCCCAATGGCAGATCGAGGGCTTGCGCCGCCTGGAGATTCCCGAGGATCTGCGCGCACAGTACGACCTGCCCGAGCTGGGCGGCCCGGACTCCGAGACCAAGCGCGCCATCCTGGGCGACAACAACGCCCGGCTCTACGGCGTGGATTCGGCGCTCGCCCTGGCCGCTGCCAGGGACGACGGCATTGCCCGGATGAAGCGGGAGATGGCCTGACCCGGAATGCGCAGCATTGGGCGCGGCGTATCAGCATGAGCCAGCCCTGATCGGCTCCACCGCGCCAACCAGCCTTCCGGCGAGGCACCCGCCCTGCTCCGCACGGCCTGGCGCCCTGGTCTCTGACGGCCCCGAAGCCGCCGAGCCAGACCGGACGCCAGGCCCGAATCGTTCTGCCGGCCCGCTACAACACGGATCGCACGCCCGGAAGACGGACCAGCAACGCGCTGATGGCAAAGGTGAGCGTCAGAGTCGCGCCGCCCACCACCATGAACAGCAGCAAGGGGTTCAGGGGCCAGTCCAGCACCAGGTACTGGAAGACGAACACGATGGGCAGGTGCACGATGTACGCGGCGTAAGCTGTGCGCCGTAGGAACCTGAGCACCGTGCCTGTCATGTTGAACTTTTCCCGGAACAGCACCACGAGGCCAATGCTTATGCCCACGCACATGACCGTTTCGCGGATCGTGGAGACGACGCCGGTAATGTTCCAGCCCCAGCCCAGGTAGGCGTCGACCCGGAAGATCGGCGTGAAAATGATCGTGGGAATGAACGCGATTATGGTCCAGACCACGCCGGTGCGCACAGTGAGCTTCTTGAACAGCTGCCCATAGTATGCATAGAGGCCCAGGGCGAACATAAAGACGTACTGCGGCACGTGCGCAGCCCGCACGGATACGGGCCAGGGAAGGCGTATCCAGGCGTTCGGCTCGAACTTGATCCGGACCACGAACGAGGCGAGCATGTACACGGCCAGGACGGCGATCAGCAGTCTTTGAATACCCACCGTCTCGGGGTTCGCCCACTTGGGCGTAATCGGTGAAAACCGCTTCCACGTCCGATCCAGCAGCGCATACCCGATCCCGAAGAAGAAGAGCACGAGCAGGAACCAGAGGTGGCTGAACCCGTAGTGGTCCCAGAAAAAATTGGGCAGCGAGCCGATAATGCCGGGATTCGGCGTGGTCCCGTCCACTACGTACTCTATGAAGTACCACTGCAGCGGACGAATCGTGAACGAGTAGACCAGGGCCGGCAGTGCCAGGCGCATGAACCGGTCGTGGATAAAGGGCCAGGTTCCTTTCCTGGCCAGGGCCGGCGGGTGGAAGTACCCGGACACCAAAAAGAACGTGCCCATGCAGAACGAACCGTTGATGCCGCACAAGAGGTTCATGAGGGGGTTGATGGTGTGCCCTGTGACCGAGTGGGGGCCGGTTGTCCAGGCCTCTGCCGAGTGGTGCAGGATGACCAGAAAGGTGAGGAGTACGCGCAGGTTGTCGATGTAGTGGAGCCGCTCACGAGGGGGTGTCATGCAGATACCTCATGGGTGTCAGAAGGTGTGGAAACAGCGGTTCTGGCGGACTGGATTCCCTGCTCCCGGCCCGGATTTTTCTGGCATGAAAACAGGAGCGTGGGCGGGGATGATTGGAGTCAGGACTTGCATCGCGCTGAAGGTAAAATTTCGTTAAGTATTATTCAGGTAACCCGAATTGAGGAACTCGGCAATGCCACCTCACTGAAAATCTTCATCATCGACGACGCCTGCGGCTTCGGTCAACGACGCATAAAAGGATAAAGAAGGCGCAGTCGCTTGATCGAAGGGAATCAGGACGCCAGAAAAAGGACAGCTCCGCGCCTCCAAAAAAATGGGCGGTATTTCTCCTGTGCGTGCGTACCAGCACAGGCACTATGGCCGGCGCGCGGCGCGAGCTGCCCAAACAGTCGGTCATGGAAGGCGTAGGCGCGCGAACATGATGACGTACTGCGGCAGGTGCGCCGGCTCCTCGAAGACGAGCCAGGGGAACTCGACCCAGCTAAAGCTGGACTCCGTACGATGCCTTACGAGCACCGCGCCCTGCCGCTCCTCGCGCTCACAACAGCCATAATAAGCGCCAGCACGATGGAGCCGGAGCACGCCAGGGTAATTCCGGCCCAGCCGTGCTTCTCCCATACGCCGCCCAGGACAATGGAGGCAAGACTGCCCCCGCCGATGCAGCACAGGATGTACAGGGATGATGCGCAGCCCATGGCCTGCGGCGGAATCCTCTGCCCCATGAGCATGAACAGCAGCGGCTGGCAGGCGTACACGCCAAGAAAGAGCAGCAGGATACCCACTACCATCGGCCCCACTCTCTGGCTCCAGCCCAGAAGCTGCATGGCTGCGATGCAGACTGCCAGGCCGGGGAAGATGATGCCGTATGCGCCCAGCCGCCGGGCCTGGCCACCGGAAAACGGCGCGATGACGGCCGTTATCCCCGCGAGGCTGATATACCCCACTTGTGCGGCGCTGAACGAGAACGGGGGCGCGGCCAGCCGGTAAGTCAGAAAGGTGATGACGCCGAGAAAGCCAAAAAACAGCAAAAAGCCTGTCAGAAGCAGGGACGCCGTGGCCGGCGCAACAAGAATCCTGAGCATTGCCGCATACAGCCCGCGCACGTCGGGCGTGCTCCTGCTTACGGGCCTGTTTGATTCCTTCAAGACATAAAGCGCACCCAGGGAAAAAAGAATGAAGACCAGGGAAAGGAGGCGATACGAACCCCGCCACCCGACCAGGTCTGTGGATGCCCCAAGGACTGCGCGGCCCACGACGATTCCCAGCGTGGCCGAGGCGACCACGGCGCCGATGTGTATGCCGGCCGTGCGGGGCGACGCCGTGCGGGCAACATAGGGGAACATGGAGGCCGGGACGGCGGCGGCACCCACGCCCATCAGACCCATGCACGCAAGAAACCATATATAATCCTGCGCCTGCGCAGCGGCCAACAGCAGGACGGCCAGCGCGCCAAGCCCGGCGGCGGCCAGCCTCCTGGACTCGAACATATCTGCGAGAGGACCGACAACGAAGAATGCGAACGAGTAGCTCAGGGAGACGATGCTGAAGGCGAAGCGGGCTTCTTTTGCATCCAGCGCAAAGGATCGCGCGATGTCCACAAAAATGGACTGGTTCATGAACACCGTGGCCACGGCGATCATTGTGATGACGCAGGCCATGGGCAGAGCCAGCGCACCGGCGTTCACGGCAGAATGCGGTTGGGCGGCAACCTCGTGCGTATGACCGGCTCTCTGTCCGGCTGCTGCCAAATCCCGTTGTTTTTGTTCAGAATTCATCCGAGCGACCTCCTTGGTAGCGAAGGATCCGGGGCGTGGGATTATCCCCCAAATCACACCGCTAGCACTTTGAGTTCGCTCGAAGTCAAGCGCTCATGCTGAACTTACTCCAGTTTGTTCCACTCCTTGAATCGCGCCACCTCTTCATCTATCAAATCAATATGTTCCAGTATTTCTTTGCGCAGCGCTTCGAGCCGTTCCCTGTGCTTTTCCAGAACCTGCAGCCGCTGGCACTCCGGTCCGCAGCAGTGGTGGCGTAGCGAGGCGAACTCCTGGATGTCCTTCAGGGGCATGTCGGCGTCCTTCAACCGCCGGATGCAGCGGGCCCACTTCACATCCTGCTTCGTGTACGCGCGGTGTCCGCTGGCGTCGCGATCAACCTGGAGCAGATTGATGCGCTCGTAATACCGCAAGGTGTGCGCGCTTAGACCTGTAAGCTTGGCGAACTCCCGGATTTTCATCGTGCTTGCCCGCAATCGTTGTGGTGTCTTCCAAAGGATGCGGCGAAACCATCAGGAAAAATCCGCGGCAACTCCCGGCCCGCGTGTCCCGGCCTCCGCCGCATCCATACCCGCAACCGCGCCCAATTGCTGCGTATCACGAAAACGCTTTGTCCTGCCAACCCTTGACGCCCGGACCACACCAGGACCGGTTGACGCCCTGCCCTGTCTTTGGCTATGGGGGAAGCAGTTCTTCCATCGAATCTCTCCCGCAACTGGCGACACGACGTGGAATCAACCACGGGGAAGCGAGGAGAGAGCATCCGCCGCTCGCCTGGGCCGCGCCGATCAACGGCGTGCATCCACGACCCCTGCTACGCAGGGCACACTGGAGGCTGGCCCATGCACGAGTTTGTCGAATTACTTTCCCGCACCGATCCTACCGTTTTCCAGAACCTTATCGGCGAAGAGCAGCGCCAGCGCGAAGGCGTGGAGCTCATCCCGTCCGAGAACTACACCTACCCCGAGGTGCTCGCGGTTCTCGGCTCCGTGTTCACCAACAAGTACTCCGAGGGCTACCCCGGCCGGCGCTACTACGGCGGCCAGAAGTACACCGACGCCGTGGAGATACTGGCGCGGGAGCGCGCCTGCGAGGTGTTCCGCGCCGAGCACGCCAATGTCCAGCCGCTCTCGGGCTCGCCCATGAACCAGGCCGTGTACCTGGGCCTGCTGGAACCCGGCGACACCATCCTGGCCATGGACCTCTCCCACGGCGGCCACCTCACCCACGGCGCGCCCGTCTCCCACATGGGCCGGCTCTTCAACTTCGTGCGCTACAAAACCGACCCGTCCGACGGCTCCTTCGATTACGACGCCATCCGCAAGCTGGCGCTGGAGCACAAGCCCAGGCTGGTGCTGACCGGCTACACCTCGTACCCGCGCGACCTGGACTACGCCGCGTTCAAGGCCATTGCCGACGAGGTGGGCGCCCTGACCATGTGCGACGCCTCCCACTACGCCGGCATGGTGGCCGGCGGCGTGATGGCCAACCCCCTGGACCACGGCTTCGACGTGATGACTACCACCTCGCACAAGTCCCTGCGCGGACCGCGCGGCGGCATGATTCTCTGCAAGAAGGAGCACGCGGCCAAGATCGACAAGTCCGTGTTCCCGGGCCTGCAGGGCGGACCGCATATGAACGTCATCGCCGGCATCGCCATCACCATGGGCAAGGCGCTGCAGCCCGAGTTCAGGGAGTACGCTGCCCAGGTGCTCAAGAACGCCAAGGCCATGGCCGAGGCCTTCCTGGGCCACGGCGGCGCCCTGGTTACGGGCGGCACGGACAACCACATGCTCGTGCTGGACACGGAGAAGAGCTTCGGCATCAACGGCAAGAACGCCGAGGAGATTCTGGACGCCGTGGGCATCACCACCAACAAGCAGATCATTCCGGACGACCCCAACCCGCCGCTCAAGCCCAGCGGCATCCGTATCGGCACGCCGGCCGCTACCACGCGCGGCATGCAGGAGCAGGAAGCCGCCCTGCTGGCCGATTGGATGACCGAGGCCCTGACACACCCGGAGGACACGACCCTGCACGAGGTCATCCATCGCAAGGTGCAGATCCTGTGCAGCCGCTTCCCGGTGCCGGGCATTCAGTAGCCTGGCTTCAGGCGGGAGACCATAAAGGAAGGGGGCTTCGGCCCCCTTTTGGTTGCAGGACGTGATCGCGCCGACTGCCGCCTTTCTCTTGCCGAAATCCAGAAATTCAAAAGATCACAACGCGTTAAGCTCGCTCACCTGCCGTTGTCGCGCTGCTCTCTTCTTTTTTGTGCCTTTAATGAATTAAATGGGTTGCCAAAATCCCGCCTTTTGCATACCCCAATATTTCGTATTGATAATGAGTCTGCATCTCATTGTCGTTGCCGCATGTTTTCGGCTGGCCGAACAATTGATTAACCATCTGTCATCGTGGAAAATTTGCATCTGGAGGAACAAAATGAGTGTTGCAAGAATGATCGGCGCCGTTGGAATCGCATGTACCATCGCCTTTACGGCAACAGCGGCTTCCGCCCATAACCTATGGGTCCAGGGAGAGAACAAGGAGGTGTTCGAGGCCGACCTGATTTACGGCCATCACTTCCCCACACCGGAAAAGATCGCAGAAGAACGGCTCCAGCTCTTCGAGCCAGTTCAGATCTCTGGCGAGGACCTGACTGAAACCCTCAAAACTATCACTACGAGGGCACGTCCAAGCTGTCCGCGGGCACCTACCTGGTGGGCGCCTACTACAAGCTGACGCCCTGGGTCGAAGCCAGCGACGGCACGTGGCACATGGACAAGACCCGAAAGGATTTCAAAGACACGCCTCGCATCTGCTACCTCTCCAGCATGCAGTCCAAGGCGGTGGTCGTCGTCGGGAATGACGACGGCTCCTATGCAACGACTCCGCTCGGCAAGGGGCTTGAAATCACTCCGCTGAACAAGGCAAGCGAGTTCCGGCAGGGCGAAGCCATCAAGTTCAAGCTGACCAGGGATGGCGAGCGGGTCAAAATGGCCAGCATCGTGGGCAGCTTCAGCGGCTACTCCGAAGACGAAATGAGCTTTCCGTTCTACGCGAAAACAAACATCGACGGCGTGTTCGAGTTCAAACCGCTGCAGGCCGGCACGTGGTATCTCAGCACAAGCATCGAGAGCCCCAGCGGCAACCCGGATTGCGAAACGCGTATTGAAAAAACGAGCATCGTGTTCACCGTGAAGTAGTACTCCGCACAGAAAAGGCAGGGAAGCGCCGCGGCCTTTCCCTGCCTTTTTTCGTTTTGTCCTTTGAACGGCTAAGCAAGCGACGCACTTTCAAATCCTCTCAGTCCAGATCGTTCAGCAGCGCCAGGAGCTTGCTCTTGTCGTGCATGACCGCATGCGCTCTGGTCTTCAATGCCTGGACCTCGTCGGCAAACATCTTCGACATGATGTTGTAGCCGGCGCGCTCCAGACGCGCGGCCAGCTGCACCAGCATATTGTTCGCCCTGCTCTGCATCTCCTGTCGCCCTGCCTCGCCGGCCAGATATGATTCCACCATGAGCTTGCGGATGTCATAATAGAGCTGCTTCTCAAGCGATTCGTAGGACTCCGGAGTTACAGCGGCTTCCTTCTTCTTTTCCGAAACCTTGCCGTCACGTCTATCCTGCTCCCACTGCCGCATTTTCGCTTCAGCGAGTATGTCAAATGCGTGCATCCTGAGCTCCTTGTGCAAGAGACCATTCGATAAAGCCGTTGATGCCTGCCAGCTGATACGCCGTGCTGGCGGAGAAGGCCTCGCAGATGGATGCTTCATCACGGAAGTTTTCAAGAATTGCGACGATTCCTCGTACGGAATCGGAGAGAATCTTGTGCACCATGAAACGGAAAAGGTCGGTGATCTCTATTTGCGGGAATTGCTCCCGAGCCTGCGCGATGGTTTGCTCGGCCATGTCCTGCACATAGCTCGCACCAAACGATTCGTAGGCGGAGCCTTCCGCACGCGCCAGAATAATCACGACCTTGAGCCGGTTCCGGACCCAGAACCGGAGCAGCTCGCCGGCTTCGGATTCCAGGATGGACCGACCGGCATGCAAACCGCCCGGCTGTGCGAACGCGGCAATCCGGCGCCGAGTCAAGCTGGAGAACTCCTCCACGAACCCGGCGGTTATGATCGCGTGGAAAAGCGCTTCTTTATCCGCGAAGTACTTGTAGATCGTGCCTGTCGCCACGCCGGCTTCCCGCGCAATGGCGCCGATGGTCGCCTTGGTGTAGCCCACCTTTGCGAACTGCACCTCGGCAGCCTCGGCGATCTGGTTGCGAACACAGTCTTTCAGGACCTGGACCATCTGTTGCTCCTTGCCATAAAAATGAATCTATCGTTCATTATTAAAAATGAAGATGCCATTCATTTTTATAAGAGTCAACTAATTCGCCAAAAACCTCTTGCATCTCTTCTCCTCTCTCCTTATCGTAGTCACATACGTAGGCAACTACATAAATTCGTGAGGACAAGAAAATGGATGTATTGCAGGAGCTTGGAAAGGTGGCCTTGGGCAGCAGGTTGCGGCGGCTGGGTGATGTCTTTGCCTGCGACGCGGCAAAGATCTTTCAGATGTATGGTGTGGACATCCAGCCCAAGTGGTTCCCGGTGTTCTACCTGCTCTCCCAGACCGAGGAGAGCTCCATCACCGCCATGGCCGCCGACATCGGCTGCTCCCACCCGGTGGTCAGCCAGGCAGTCAAGGAGATGACCAGGGCCGGGCTCATCGAGACCGGCAAGAGCAGCGAGGATGGCCGGATGAACGTGGTGAAGCTCTCGGACGCCGGCCGGGCGCTCATCCCCGGCCTGGAGGCCCAGATGCAGGACGTGACCGAGTCCATGGATGAGTTGCAAGGCCAGATGCAGCACAACCTCCTGAAAGCGATCGAGGAGACCGAGTACCTGCTGGAAGAAAAGAGCCTGCACGACCGTGTGCTGGAGCAGCGCAAGCGGCGGGAGTCCCAGCGAGTGGAGATCCTCGACTATACGCCGGAGTTTCACGACGACTTCAAGCGCCTGAACTACGAGTGGATCGAGAAGTTCTTCACCGTGGAGGACGCCGACCGCGAGCTGCTGGAGCACCCGAACGAGCGAATCCTCAATCCCGGCGGCGCCATCCTCCTGGCGCGGTACGAGGGCGAGATCGTGGGCGTATGTGCGCTTTTCCGCAAGGACGACGAGACCCTGGAGCTGGCCAAGATGGCCGTCACGCCCAAGGTCCAGGGCAGGAGCATCGGCTGGACGCTGGGCTGCGCCGCCGTAGACAAGGCGCGCTCCCTGGGCGCGAAGAAGCTGCACATAGACAGCAACACCAAGCTCAAGGCGGCCATGAAGCTCTACGCCAAGATGGGCTTTGTCCGTGTGGTCGGCCCGCCCTCCCCGTACGAGAAGTGCAACATCCAGCTCGAAAAAATCCTGGACTGAGAATACCTATGAAGTTCGATACGAAAATAGCCGTTGTGGTCAGGGACGATCTGGAGACATGGCAGGAGCTGAACGTCACGGCGTTCACCATCAGCGGCATTGCCGGCACGCAGGACGTGATGGGCGAGGCGTACGAGGACGGCTCCGGTCAGACGTACCTGCCCATGATCAAGCAGCCGATCATGGTGTTCTGTGCGGACGGCAGTACGCTGCAAGCCATCCACGAGAAGGCGTTGCGCAAGGACATCCGCTTTACCGTGTACACAGAGGAGCTGTTTGCCACCCCCAACGACGAGGAAAACCGCGCCGCCGTGAAGGCCGTGCCCACCGAGGCGCTGAACCTTGTGGGCATGGCGCTCTATGGAAAAAAGAAGGCCATCGACACGGTGATGAAGGGCGTTCCCCTGCACCGCTAGCGTGCGATTCCTAACCGTTTCAACTGCCTTCCGGCTACCGCCACCCTCTTTCGGGTTGCCCATGCGGCCGTTGTTGTGCGAGTCAGAAAGGAGAAGCGCGGACCGCGCTTGCTCCGATTGTTCATAACGCCGGGGATGGCGCCGCCGTCCCGGCTCTGCACAGGGCAGCTGCCATGAATGTACTTGTACTGGGAAAATCCAAGACCGGCACAACCGTGATCTCGCGGACGATCTGCAACTCCTTTGCCGAGGATGTGCAGTTCATCTTCGAGCCCACGGACACGCAGCCCTTTGATGAAGCGCAGACCACGCCGCACAGCGTAACCAAGGTCATCTTCGACCACTGGCTGGACAGGAAGAGCGCGCTGGCGAGCATCGCCAACAATGGTCACCGCCTGCAGTTCGACAGGCGCGTGCTCATCCGCCGCGATCCCCGGGACGAAATCATCAGCGTCCTGCTCTACTATCCCTTTGACCTCAAGCGGGTCGTCCAGGACCCGAGCCTGTTCGACACCTGGATCGACTTCCTTGGCGAAAAGGAGCGCAACCCCGCCGCCATATCCTTCCTGCGCATGTGCGAGATGTTCGATTCCCTCTTCCACGCCAACTTTACCCGGAGCCTGTCGAAGTTTTCGTCCTTTGATCTCGGGTACCTCCACTTCTGCCAGCGGCTCAAGGCCCACCATCTGCTGCTCAAGTACGAGGACTTCATCGCCGGCAACACCAAGGCGCTCGCCGCGTACCTGAACCTGGAGCTCTCGGACAATCGGGACGTGGGCGCGCCGTACAAGCGCACCTATCGGACCGGCGCATTCGACAACTGGAAGCGCTACTTCACACCGGAGGATGTGGCGTTTTTCAGGCGATATGAAAAGGAGTTCGGGATGTTGGGATACGACGACTGGACGCTGACGCCGGTGGATCGCATCCCGGCGCAGGAGCTTTCCGGCTACGTGCGCATGCTTTTGGAACGGTGATCCCGGGAGATCCGCCAGGTCGATTCCCCGGTCACGCCGGGCCCTGCTCACTCCGAGGAGCTATATCCTTATAATAGAAGGCCGTGTTGTGCAGGGTGCCGTCCGGGCCGGTCGCATAGCCGGGAATGACGCCGACCTTGCGCCAGCCCCAATGCTGGTACATGGGCTCGGCTTTGGAGCCCTCGTGCGTATCGAGGATCAGCAGGGTCAGCCCCAGGGACGCCGCGGCCTCCTCTGCCGCACGCATCAGCCGGGAGGCGATGCCCCTGCCGCGGTGGCTGCGCAGCACAAAGAGCTTTTTCAGGTCGGCGCGGTGGCAGCCGTTTTCCCTGGCGCAGGGCGCAACCTGGACAGATCCGACAATGGCGCCGTCCTCCTCCGCGACGAGCAGGACAAGCCCGTCCGAAACCTCCGCAGCCACCCCGCTCCAGTATGCGGCGGCTTTCTGCTTCGTGATGGGTGCGAGAAAGCCCATGGACGCGCCGCTCTCCACGGAATCAATGAGCAACGCGCACAAGTCGTGGAACTGTGTGTCGGAAAGTGCTGTGAGCTGATATATCTGAACCATACGCGCCGCCCCGGCTGGATGAATGGTGTCGTGCACGGATTGACCGAGTCCGTTGTTCGGTTTCCGGTTATGTCCGAACAACTGGCGTTTTGGCAACCTTTACGTATCGTTATTGGCATCCGTCGCCCAAGACCGGCGCTTTCGGGCCGTGCTGGTCCGCGATCCACGACACAGGGTATCCCCGGACATCTTTCGCAATGCCGCTCCGCTGGTGCCGCCGTCCTGTTTTGGTCAACCAGGTTCCGCAACGCCATTGGACCTCGGTGGCCATAGCAGATATACTTTCTAATAAGATGCTACGAGCAGGATACTTTTCTGCCCAACTCACCAATAAAGCACATACTTGCAGGAGTTTCACATGAGCACGAAGCCCGTAGCGGCCGGACGGAGCAGCATCACCCACGTTGACCAGGATATAGTTTTTGCCAACCTCATCGCTGATAACGCCTCGGTATATCTGGATCTTGCGTGCGGCGCAGGAAACTACACCCTGGCCCTGGCCCAGCGCTTGGGTGCGGACAGCGTTATCCATGCGCTGGATCTGTGGGAAGAAGGCGTCGCCGCCTTGCAGGAAAGCGCCACGCAGCAGGGGTTTGAGAACATCAAGGCGCAGGTGGCGGACGCCACCAAACCGCTGCCCCTGGATGACGGCTCCATAGACGTCTGCCTGATGGCCACCATCCTGCACGACATCCCGGAAGCAGAGCGCGTGAACACGCTCCAGGAGGTCCGGCGGGTGCTCAAGCCGCACGGGGCCCTGGTGATCATCGAGTACAAGAAGCTCGACTACGGCCCCGGCCCGAAGAACATAGAGGCGCGCATCGGGGAAGCCGATGCCGAGGCCCTGCTCACGCCCCTCGGATTCAAAAAGGATGCTGTCGCCGACCTGGGCGAGTATCCTTATCTGATCCGGTTTATTAAGCAGTAACAGGTGGTTGTCGGCTTTATTCTTTCGCGCCGAATGACCAGCAAAGAAAAAACGCCGTGGGGTCGGGTTCGGCCCTGCGGCGTCTTTGCATGACAGCCAGGGTGTGGCTCAGCCCAACGTCATGTGCAGCAGTGGAAACGGCTTGCCCTGGCCGTCCAGAGACGAACGGCCTGTAACCCGAAACCCCATGTGCTTGTAAAAGTCGAGTGCCTGCGGGTTCTGCTCGTTCACATCAACCTTTGTCGCATGCAATTTTTCAATAGCGTAGCGACACAAGGCTGTACCGACGCCCTGCCCGCGATGCTCCGGCACAACGAACAGCATCTCAATGTTGTCTTCCGCAACGCCGCAAAACCCGAGAATCGCACCCTGCACATTTCTGACGCAGCGCAGCTCGACCGCATCGAAGTAGTGCGTAAGAATCAGCGGTCGCAGAAGCTCGATATCTTCCTCGCTCAAGAAGTCATGCGTTGCCCGCACAGAGGCTTCCCATACCATGATGAGCTCTGGATAATCCGCTCCATCAGCGTGCTCTATCTTCACTCAGACCTCTCGCGTTGAGACATGATGTTTTTATGTTTGACAAGGCCGCCACATATTTTCAACGCATCCGCAAGCCAACACTATGCGGCGCATCCATCTTGCCCATTCATTTTCTATCAGCAGTGACACTCTAATTCCTGGCAGAGGCCATACTAGCGGATTGTGTAAAATTCTGCTTTGTCCTTGAAAAGAATTTGGCTTTTGCTGGCGCTAATTGCGGCTGTAACGCTGTGCCCTGAAGAGCATCTATGATTTTCTGGGCTACCTGCTCTGTCGTGTAAAGGGAGCTATCGATCGACATATGGTAATTTGTCAGATCCTGCCAGTGGCTTCCCGTGTACTTCGAGCAATAATTGGCCCGTTCGCGATCTGATCGTTCCAGCTCCTGCATCGCATTTTCCGGTACGACACCGTATTCCCCGATGAGCTTTGATCTGCGGTACTCCTTATTCGCATGGATAAACACATTGAAACAGTTTGGATTATCCTTCAAAACAAAGTTGGCGCACCGCCCGACAATGACACATGGCTCTCTGTTACATATCTCTCGAATGATTTTGCTTTGCACCAAGAACAGGACATCGGATGGCGGCAGCTTATCATCTACATACGCGTAGCTTTGCGCGTAGAGCTCGTCCAGCAGGGAGTTCGCCAGTCTCTGCTCATTGTGCTCAATGTATTCTGTGGTAAAGCCGCTTTTCTCCGCAGTTATATTGATAAGTTCTTTATCATAAAAGGAAATTCCCAGCTTCTGCGCTATGCATTGGCCAATCCCATGGCCGCCACTCCCGTATTCTCTGGCGATTGTGATAACGAGATTACTGCTCTCGGGCACGGCCGTGATCTCTTCCCCTGCCGGAGTATTCCCACGCAACCACGTATCGATTACAGCGAGCCTCTTATTGTAAACCTTGACCAGATATCCTACCAACAATGCCGCAGCAATAGTTCCTTCGCGAATCCCTGCCAACTTGCCCAGCAAAACAAAAGAGCTCACGACGCCTATGACAACCATGGAGCTATCAAAACAAACTTTCAGCTTGCCGAACTCTTTCTTGAACGCATCTGCAATAACAAGGGCCAGTCCATCGCCAGGCAGGTACGTGATCCGTGCCTTTACAGCCAGAAACACCCCGAATGCTATCGTCACACAGCTCAGCAGGCACCAGAACACCTGCAGCGCGTATGTTGGGGCTTCGACACTGGACAGAAGGAACAGCGCAAGATCAATACAAAACCCAAAGACTATTATTGCCGGCAGCTGCACCAATTGCAGCAAAGAGTAATTTTTGCGTAGAATTAAAATCTGCGCGACGATGAAGACAGTATTCATGGCGATAGTCAACTCGCCCAACGTATATTTAATTTTCAAGCTATACACATATGGAATACATGAAATTGGTGAGACTCCCAGATTCGCCTTCACCGACAAGGCGACTCCTACGGCCATGACAAAAAGAGCTACAACGAATACGACAATCCTCTTCAACATACGTTACCTTTCACTTTGCAAGTGGTGTCAAGCCAACCTAAAGAAACAAGAGATTTTTGACGTAGAACGAGTATCACGGATGAATCCGCGCAGGTACGCCCGCAGACAGCTCTACAGGCTTCTCACTACTCTTTGTGTCCATACTTTCCGTGTAACTTCGCGTGCATATTGCTGGTCATACGATCCAGCATGTTGAGCAACTGGAGTTGCTCTTCTTCGTCAAATTCGGCGAACAAGGCTTCATTATGCGCCTGGAGAATATCGATGATATCTTCCTGCAGATCTTTAATCTTGGCTGTAGGATACACGCGTTTTTTACGCCGGTCCTGCGGATCTTCCTCGCGGGAGACAAGCCCTTCCTTTTCGAGATTCTGCAAGGCGCGGGCGGTTGCTGCCCGGTCAATACATAAGGACCGGGTCAGGTCCTCCTGAATGATTCCTTCGCAACGCAGTATTTTCATCAAAAAGGGCAGGCTGCCGCGAGCAATACCAAGCTCCGACAGCGGCCCTGCCAGATAGACACTGCTCAGACGGTGCAATATCGACAGCTTGCGCCCGGGCGAGTCCTGTTCGAATTTCACTAATTTTTTTGGCGGCATAGTTCTCTTCCTTGGCAGTACGCTAATCGTTGACAAGTCAATAAATTGCCCGCACAAAACTGTCAACACATGAAAAAATATCCCTTAAATATTTTGAAATTATTAACGAACGAGATTGGAAAGAGACAATCTCTCGAAAGGTCCTTCGGTCCATCATGCGCATCGGCGCATTCCGCCTCAGCTCCGCCCTGCCCTCACCTTATACATGTGGGGACAGCTCGACTTTCTGCGAAATCAATATCCTGCGGAACCAGCGCTTCCAGTTCCTCGGCCAGAGACAGGTCGACCACGTTGATCAGCGTTATTGAGCTGTAATCATGCATATGAACGCATACAAATGCTAGTATCGCTTTTCCAGCACATAGCTCTCATCAAGCATATCGCCGGGGTTTAGAATCTTTACGATGCTGAAGCCACATTTATTGACATAGAAATTGTGGTTTCGCTTGGAAAATCCCGGCGTCTCAGTCCTCCAAACTTTTGCGTTCGGATACTTCTGTTCGATATGCTTCCATATTTTGAGCCCAAGGCCCTGATTCTGATATTCAGGATCGATGAAGATGGTTCCCAGCATATTTTCATTATTTGGAAAAATCCAAACAATATACATTCCGATGAGTTTTGAATCGAGCTCAACCTTGAATGCCGTACTATCCTCATGCAATGCCCATTTCCGTAAAAAATCGCCATTGTCATAGCCAGGAGGACCGCCCTCCTCTTTGTTCAAATGTATTCTGGTGTCCTCATCAAAGGAGCGTTTCATGATCCTTGTCATATCGTGAATATCGTTCTCCTCAAATTGAGAGAATCTTAATCCTTCATATGATGACACTTCTGACCCCTTCTCTTGGATTTGCCATGGGCGGGATCCCAAGGATCATATCCGAAATTATCCAATTATCTGGATACTCCTCAATCCACCAAAGCTTCCACCACCTCGGCCAGTGGTAGGCCCACGACGTTGGAATAGGAACCGTCGATGGCGCGAACCATGAACCCGGCTTTTCCCTGGATGGCGTAGCCCCCGGCCTTGTCCATGGCTTCGCGCGTGGCCACGTAGCGTTCCAGCACAGCCGTGTCCATGAGCGACATGAGCACCTGCGTGGTCACGGCAAAGGACTGTTCCTGCGCCGCGGGTTCTCCTGCGCCGCCCCCCTTCGCCATTGCCCGGCCGTCCAGCCAGCAGCAGCCAGTGGTCACGGCGTGGCGGCGCACTCCGGCCACGCGCTCCTCTGCCGTGGCGTGCTTTTTTCCGCACAACCCTTCCAGCATGCGCAGGGCGTGGGCCATGTCCGCCGGCTTGCCCAGAATGGCGTTGCCCAGCGCCACCACGGTATCCGCGGCCAGGATAAGCCGGCCCGGATTCCGCGCGGCCACCTCCCGCGCCTTGAGCACGGCCATGCGTGTGGCGTACTCCTCCGGAGTTTCCCCGGCTAGTGGCGGCGGCTCCTCGGCCGTGGAGGGAATTACCGTAAAATCGAGCCCCACCGAGGCAAGGAGCTCGTTGCGCCGCGGCGAGGCCGAGGCGAGAATGAACGAGGGGGCCCCCTCGACAATGGCTTCGGGATGCGTCATTATACAATAGTCTCCAGAATTTTTTTCGGCGTCCGGGGTGCAGAATCGCGTCCCTGTCGGAAAACCAGCGCTCATAAAGTGGCATGCTCCGACTTCCCGTGCAAGGTCCAAGAATTTTCGTACGTTATGGTGTGATATTTTATTGACGCTTAACTCGGTAATATTTCTTAACATTTTTTTCCGCCATTCCCTAAAGTCAAGCCATGAAGTGGTCGATATGCATACGTGAAGGGGTAAAATTGTCATGACCATGCAATCGTTCTACATGCGCAACATGCTTCGCGGCTACGACAAGCAGCTTGTCACCGCGCGGCGGTTGGCCCGGTATCGGCGGGCCCTCGGCGCAGGCTCTGTAGAAGAGCCCATTCCCCCGGAAGTGAAGCGCCGCCACCTGGTGGAGCGCATCGCCCGGGAGATTGTGGAGAACCTGATCATGTCCGGCACGGACAACCCCGTGGTAAATGAAATCAAGGAGCGACTGAACAACGAGTTCGGAAACCAACTGACGTTCGCGTTTCCACCTTCGGAACAGGACTTGCAGATATTCAAGGAAACTAAAGGCGGACCAATGGAGGTCTCGCCGGAAGAAAAAATCCGCATCTTGAATCGGCTGTGGCAAGTCACCCTGGACAAGGTGGACGACACCATGCTGTAACTGGATGTGACCTTCTGGGGGAGGTACACTATGGACATCAAGAAAGTATTGAGTGGTCTGGGACCGTACGATCAATCAAAGCTCGAGAAGACACGCAGCGATAAGCTTAAGAGCCAGCGGGAGTCCGACGCCGGAAGCTCGTCAGCCCGCGGAGACAAGGTCTCCATCTCGGACGAGGCGCAGCTGCGTACCGAGGCGTACTCCGCCGCAAGCAGTGCGTCCGACATCCGGCACGACAAGGTTGCCGAGATCAAGGCGAGGATCGAAGCCGGCGAGTACGAGATCAATACGCGCAAGATTGCCGAGAACATCGTCAAGGAAGATCTCGACTTCTTCAGCTAGGGGTGCGCCCGTGCCCCACCGTATCCGGAACCAGGCCCCTGCCCCAGCAGGGGCTTTTTTCGTCCGCCGGCTAGACCTGTCCGGCCCGCCCTTCTCACCCTGCCTTGAATTTTCTGTGCAATTCAGCACTGTTATCTCGCCCAACCCAGCAGAGCACCCTTTTTACGAAACCTCCCGTAATTCTTGACGACCACGGGTTGATATTGCTACTCAACGCACAGAATAATAAGCGCTTTCTATAGTATTTTCCCTTTCTTGCTTAATTCTCGAATCCGAAGGACGGCTGCCTATGAAGGTCGGAACAAAGGTCATGGCTACCGGAGTCGGAGTTGTCGCCCTCACCATCATCTGCGTCGTCGCCGTCCTGCTCTGGCGCGGCGGCGTTCTCGGCAGTACGCTCCAGGATTCGTTCGAGGAGCAGGCGCGCCATGAGCTGAAACGCGCCGCTTCGGATATGGAGCGCACTATCGCCCTGGGGGACGAGCTCTTGCGCGGCCAGCTCGAGTCCGCCAGCAACGCGGCCCGCGCCATGGCCGGGCTCCAGGGCAGCTTTTCCCAAGGCGGACGCGACGTCTCATGGAACGCCGTGAACCAGAAGACGCAGAGCGCCTCGTCCGTCACCCTGCCGGCCATGTACCTGGGCAATCAGTGGCTGGGCCGCAACGCCGACACGAGGGAGCCCACACCCTTTGTGGACGACGTGCAGGAGCACATGGACGTGACCTGCACCGTGTTCCAGAGGATGACCGAACAAGGCGACCTGCTGCGCGTGGCCACCAACATCGTCACCGATGGCGGCAAGCGCGCTGTGGGCACGTACATCCCCGCCGACTCCCCCGTGGCCCGGGCCATCGTGGCGGGCAACGCCTACCGCGGCGTGGCCAACATCGTCGGCTCCTGGTTCCTTACCCATTACGAGCCCATCCGCGACAACGGCGGCCGCATCATCGGCGCCCTGTACGTGGGCCTGGCCATGGACCGCGCCCCATCCCTGCGCGCTGCCGTGGCTGGCATGAAGACCGGCCTTACCGGCCGGGCGTTCGTGGTCAAAGGGTCCGGTGATGACCAGGGAACCGTGATCATCAGCTCCGACGCAGGAAGCGTCGGCTCCAACATTCTGGACAATGCCGATGCCGAGGGCCGCGCCGCCCTTGCCAATGCCTTTGATCGCGCCAAAGAGGCGCCGGCGGGCGAGGCCGTCACCGTGGCGTATACGCGGAACACGCCTGGGAGCGCTCCCCGCGAGATGCTCGGCGGCGTGGTCTACTACAAACCCTGGGACTGGATGATGCTGACGGCGGCGCCGCATGCGGAGTTCGAGGCCACGGCCGCCACCGTGACCCGCTCCATGGACAGCATCCTTTTATGGATCATCGCGGCCGGCGCGGCCGTGTTCCTGCTCAGCGCGCTCATCTGCTACCTGCTCTCGCGCTCCATCACGCGCCCCCTGGCCCACGTCACCGAGGTGCTCAAACAGTACAACCTGGGCAACCTGGAGGCGGACCGCGTTTCCATGGGCAAGGCCATGCCCTGCTCCGAGATCATGGGCTGCGGCAAGGACGAGTGCCCGTCATTCGGCAAGGACGCCTACTGCTGGATCGAGGCCGGGTCCTTCAACGCCACGCCATCCTGCCCCAAGGTGCTCAAGGGCGCGGACTGCCGGGACTGCAAGGTGTTCAAACGCGGGGCCGGCCACGAGATCAACGACCTGGGCTCCTCGGTGAACACCTTTGGCGAACGGCTGCGCGGCCTGATCATCGACACCCAGGGCAGCGTACGCAACGTCAACGGTGGGGCCGAGGAGCTGGCCGCCACGGCCGAGACGCTCTCCAAAGGCGCGACCGAGCAGGCCGCCAGCGTGGAGGAAATCTCCTCCTCCATGGAGCAGATGACCGCCAACATCCGCCAGAATGCGAAGAATGCCAAAGAAACAGAGACGCTGGCCGCCAAGGCTGCGGACGAGGCCGAACGTGGCGGGGAGTCCGTCTCCCGGACCGTAGAGGCCATGCGCAGCATCGCGGAGAAGATCTCCATCATCGAGGAGATCGCCCGGCAGACCAACCTCTTGGCGCTCAACGCGGCCATCGAGGCGGCCCGCGCAGGCGAGGCGGGCAAGGGCTTCGCCGTGGTGGCCGCCGAGGTGCGCAAGCTGGCCGAACGTAGCGGCGTGGCCGCGGCCGAGATCATGGAGCTCACGGGCTCCAGCGTGGACGTGGCCGAGAAGGCCGGCCGCATGCTCGCCGGCATGGTGCCGGACATCCAGCGCACGGCGCAGCTCATCCAGGAGATAAGCGCCGCCACCTCCGAGCAGGACGCCGGGGCCTCGCAGGTCAATGCGAGCATCCAGCAGCTTGACCAGGTCGTACAGCAGAACGCCTCGGCCGCCGAGGAGATGGCCTCCACCTCGGAAGAGCTGGCCGCCCAGGCCCGGCAGCTGGAGGAGATCACCAGCTACTTCAAGGTGCGCGCCCCGCGCGAGATACCGCGTCTTGCCCTGCCAGCCGGTCACGATGGAGCCGGCATGGCCGATACGCGCGACTTCACCCGCTACTGAGCTGCATAGACCAAGGGTCCGCCAGGATCTGCAGCAGGTGCTTCTGATACGAAACCCCGCCTTGCGTGGGGTTTTTCGTATTCCGAACGCAGGACTTCCGCGCCTGGAGCGTAGCCTCCAGGCTTGCCTGGTGGAGCAAGGCGGTCCCCCTGCCCTCGCCCACAAAAAAAGACCCCGCCTGGAAGCGGGGTCGGAAGATGCGTGGAGCAGCGACGGGCTACTTTTTTTGCGCGTTGAGCAGGTCGCTGAGGAAGAGCTTGGACGGATACTTGGTGTCCACCTGGGGAACCTGCAGGCCGATGCGCGCCCCGTAGTTCACCAGGATGGGACCGCTCAGGTTCAGGGCTGTGCGCTCCGGCGCGCCGCTGGGGATGGTCACGGTGACCAGCACCGCAACCTGCGAGGGGTCCTCCACCTGCAGGAGCTTCTGCTCCGCGTCGGCCACCTTGATCTCGTAGTCCGTGGTGAAGCTGAAGGGGTCTGCGACCATGAGACCCACGCCGGGATCGTCCATCGCCTGCAACATGAGGAACGGCGAGTCCTCCTGGAGCTGCAGGAGGACGAACTCCTTGCGGTTCTCGAACCCGATAAGCCCGCGCGGGAAGTGCAGCACCTTGGACAGATCCACGGTGCGCTCGCCCATGCGCGTCTCAATCACTTTTTCTTGGTTGGCTGCCATAGCGAAGTCACCGCAAAGACGTCCTCATCCGAGGCGCCGAGTGCGTCCTGGTTCTGCTCCTGCACCCGCAGATACACCTCCTCGCGGTAGACAGTCATGTCCCGGGGCACCTCCAGGCCAAGCTTGATCTGCTTGCCCTGCACGCTGAGCACCGTGACTTTGATGTCGTCGCCGAGGTAAAGGCTTTCGCCCGGTCTGCGGGTCAGAATAAGCATGGAATATGTAAGCCGATTCCTGTGGTTTCCATCATCTGCGCGCGGCGTGCGGTGCACCGCGATCTGCAACATGCAGGTTTCCGGATCGCACGCGCCCGGAAATTATGAGTGTACCCAAGAGGGACCACCCGCGTCTAGCGCATTTTCGCCTTGAGGCACGGCTCCCATCTGAAACAACTTGCTATTGCTTCGGGAAAGCGCACAAGCGCCCTCCCCCCCCGTGCAGAATTCGTCTGTCCTAAATGTAGTTGACCAGACTCATCTGCAGTATCTGCGAGGAGGACTTGAGCACGCTCTGGTAGATGATCTGCTGCTGGGCGAGCTTGGTCATCAGCTCGGTTACGTCCACGTCCTCCACGTCCGAGAGCTGCTCCGTGCGGTTCAGCTCCAGGCTGGAGAGCACGCTGTCCGCAACGTCCAGGCGGTTTTCCTTGCCACCTACGCGTGCCGCCTGGGTCAGCAGGTGCTCGCTGGCGACTGTCAGGTCCTCCAGCGCTTCCTGTATGCCGGACTGGTTGTTGGACTCCACATAGCCCACCAGCTTGCCCACGGTTTCGAAGATGTTGCTCGCATCGCCGTTCATGGCAGGCGTGGCGTTGGAGGCGAAAGGCTCGTAATACACGCCGCCGAACACGTCCTTGCCCACGGCGTTCACGGCGATCCGTTCGCCCGGAGAAATCTCGAAATCTATGTCCGCACGGCGCGGTCGGACGATGAACTGGTCGCCTGCGCTCAGGGTGTTGCCGCCGTTGGAGGCCAGATCCAGGGTGCCGCCGGGCAGGACAAGCGTCGCGCCGTCCGGAGTGGCGGCGTTGGACACGCTGTTGCCGGTCTTCCAGGTGGCGCCGCCGTCCAGGCTGTAGGAGTACTCGATCCTGGAGCCGAGGTCTGTGGCGCTGTCGATACGCACGTAGACATCTTCATTGAACTGCCCGTCGGCCGTGAACGCCAGCGGGCTATCGCCATAGTGGTCCACCTCGATGGCGTCCTTGTCGTCTCCCTTGTACACGGCTGTGGGCCGCACCCAGAGCCAGGAGCCATTGTTCTCGGACTCGTCCATCTGGTCGGTGTCCACCGCGGTCACGGCAGCGCCGTTCTCCATGGTCACCTGCACGCCGCCCAGGTCCAGCACGGTGTCGCCCGCGGCCAGGGTCGCGTCGGTCCAGGTGTCGCCGCCGTCCGTGGAGTAGCGGTAGTCGAGGTCGGCGCCGCCGCCCACTGTGCCGCTGTCCAGAAACTGGACCACGGTGGTGTAGTCGCGCGCACCGGTAATGGAGAAGGCGGTGCTGGAAAGATTGGCGTCGTTGGTGGTCACGGCCAGACCAGCCTCGAAGGCGCTATCGTTGGTCTTGTGACCGGCGAAGATGTGCTTGCCCTCGAACTCCGAGTTGGAAAGCGTGATGAGCTGGTTGAACAGCTCGCGGAGCTCGAACCCGACCTGCTCGCGGTTGTCCTTGCTCATGGTGCCGGTGGCGGCCTGCTCGGCCAGTGCCTTGCAACGGGTGAGCACGGTGTTGGCCTGCAGCAGGGTGCTGTCCGCCTGTCCCAGCCATCCGCGGGCGGTGCTCACATTCTCCCGGTACTGCCCCAGCCGGGAGAGCTCCGCACGGTAGGCGCGAACCCGCGCCGCGCCTGCCGGGTCGTCCGACGGCGCGTTGATACGCTTCTGGCTGGAGGCCTGTATGTTCAAGTCCATGTAATCGGTCAGCGTCCGATTCATGTTGCTGATGAAGTTCGAGTACAGGTTCAGCTGGGAGACTCTCATGTATGCCATGACGTCTTCTCCTGCCCGCTATTGCTTGAGTCCGAGCACGGTCTGCAGCATCTCGTCGGCGGTGGTGACGAGCTTGGCCGCCGCGCGGTACGCATGCTGATATTTAATAAGATTGGCCATCTCTTCATCCAGGTTCACGCCTGCGACCTGCTCCTGGCGATCGTTCAGATCACTCGCCAGGGCCCTGTTGTACTCGTAGGTAAACTTGCAGGTGGAGGTGTCCGCGCCGACCTGAGCCATGACGTTGCCGTAGTACTCGCCCAGGGTTTGCGTATTGGAAACGCCGAAGGAGCTGACCACGGTGACTGCCTTGGTGGCCAGGGCGGCGATGGCCAGGGCTGTGCCGTTGTCGCCCTCGTTGCCCTCGAACGCGCCGTTGACCTGCCCGGCGTTGATTTGCTCCGGGTTGGACATCACGGCGTCATTCAGGCCGAAATCGGTCATGTTGGAGCCGGTAAAGAAGGTGTTCACGCCCAGGGCCGCCATCAGGCCGGAGGTATCCGCGCCAAAGGCGAAATCGTAGCCGTCCGCCGCGTTGATGCGCAGCTTGTTGTCCACGATCTCGGCGTCCAGATAGGGGCCGAAGGTATTGTCGATGGCATCCACTACATCCTGCAGGGAATGCACGTTGGGATCGAAGTTCTGGATGCCGGGAGTGGCCGTGTCGAAGTCCAGGGGGCCGAAGACCGGGTTGCCACCGCCGCCGCTGACGAGCTCGCCTGTGGACTCGTCATACACGTAGAGGGTGACGTTGCCGGCGTTGGAGCCCAGGAAATCCCTCATGGGCAGGCCAGAGGAATCGCTGCCCAGCGCAACATTGGGATCGCTCACGGAGTAGGTTCCCGTGGCCTGGGAGACCGGGTTCAGTCCGGTGCCCTGGCTGTGCAGGCGGTTCACGTTCCAGACCATGCTCTTGACCAGACCGTCGAGCTTGTCGCGGTACTGGCCCACGTATCCCACAAAGTTCATGAGCCCGGTGACAGAGCCGCCCTGGAGCCGCCTGGGATCGTCGGAGCCGTCCCCGCGAATCTGCGGGGAGATGTTCATGAAGCTGGAGGTGTTCTGGTACCAGTACACGCCGCTGCGCGGCATGATGGAAAACTTGTCGCCCGCTTCGAGGTCCTGGGTCGCGTTTTCGAACCAGATCTCCAGGTCGCCGGCGCCGATCTTGCCGCCTTCGGGCCGGGCGTAGAAAATCTTTTCCTTGCCGTCAGCGCCCTTGAGCCAGGTCTGGCCGCCATCCAGAGAGACGCGGAACTGGGCCGTGCCGGCGCCCGAGGCGTTGGAGACCTGGCCGCCGCGAATCACCTCCACGGTGTACTCGAAATCAGAGGAGCCGGAAAACTCGATATCACCGTCGAAGTTGGACGACGGGATGAGGCTCTGCATGGCGCGGGGGCCTTCGAACTTGATCTCGTAGTAATCCGAGCCGTGGACCAGAGTCTGGCCGGCCTCGGTCATGATGGCGAAGTCCGTGCCGGCGCCCATCTCCACCTGGTTGGTCTGGGTGAACTCCGGGGAACCCTGGTTGGCGAAGCGGATGTCGATCTTCTCTGAGAGTTTGCGGACCAGGAGCGCGCGCTCGTCGTACAGCTGGTTGGCGTTGTTCGACCCCGGCACGTCGTGGATGTCGATCTGCTTGTTGATATCCGCGATGCGCTTGAGCAGGTCGTTGACCTCGTTCACTTCGCTCTGGATCTGGTCTTCGGCCTGCTTCTGCATGGCAGACAGATCGCTGTCCATGTTGCGCATGAGCGAAATGAGCTTGTAGCTGTCAGAGAGGAGTTGCTCGCGCGTGGAGGGGTCTTCCGCACGGAGCGAGAGGTCCTGCCAGTCCTGGAAAAACTTGTCGATGGATGCGCCAAGACCGTCCGCGACCGATTCGTCGAAGAGGTTGTCCACGCCCTGCAGGTTGGCCCACAGCGCCTCGAACCGGCTCTGGTCGGCGTTTTTGCCCACGTACTGCATCTCCACGAACTCGTCGAAGTGGCGGATCACCTCGGAGGCGACCACACCGGTGCCGATCTGGCCGGGCCGGTAGTCGATGGAGTACGCCTCGTCGAACCGGACCTCGCGACGGCTGTAGCCCTCGGTGTGGACATTGGAGATGTTGCTGCCGGTTGTGGCGATGGCAGCCTGGTTGCCGAACAGGGCCCACTTGCCCATATCCAGGAGGGAATTGATGCCGATGGCCATCAGAGCCTCCCGTTGAGCATAGCGGCCTCACTTTTGGATGATTTGTACCGACCGTGCGACGAGTAAGTCTGCTGCTTTTCCTTGGGCGTGATCTGGCTGTAGAGATACTCGGCCATGGCGCTGTTCTGGTCCATCAGGGCCAGGGCCAGCTCGGCGTTTTTCTCGGCCTGGCGAACAGTGCCCTGCTCGTTGGCGTCCACACTTTCCAGCAGCTTTGTCAGCAGGTCGGCCAGGGGCAGCGCCTTCTGCTCGTCGGAAAGGCCGATCACCCTTTCGAGGCCCTCGACCATATCCGCGGCCATGAGCTCCGGCGGAAGCTCGGCGATAAGACCGGCCAGCCGCTCGGGCGCTACTTTGCGCACATCGCCCCGCTCGTCGCATATCTGCCGAACCAGCTCGTGGATCTGCATTTCGAGCTGAGTCACCCGTTCCGGCGCGCGTTCCTTCAGCTGGGAATATTCTTCCTCAAGCAGTAAGCCGAGGAGCATGAACGCTTTGTTCTGTCTCTGGAGATTCTCTATAATCATTCTATACATGGCGCGGCCTCGTTGTTGCTAGGATCCCGTGATACCCTGCTCCTGTCTTGCCAGCATGGTCCTGCGGAGCCCTTCAGGGTCATAGGCCTGTCCCTCGTTGCGCAGCTCGAAGTGGAGATGCGGTCCGGTGGAACGGCCTGTTGATCCAACACTTGCAATTTTGTGGCCAGCTTTCACCATCTCACCCTGAGATACATCTAACCCCTCGGCATGACCGTAAAAACTGCGCCACCCGCCGGTATGCTCCAGGACTACAACCTTGCCGTATCCTGGCCTTTGCCCGGCAAAAACGACCTCCCCGTCCCAGCACGCATGCACCGGCGTGCCCTGCGGGGCCTGATAATCCACTCCGGCGTGGTAGGCGCGCTTGCCGGTAAAGGGATCGTTGCGCCAGCCGAAGGACGAGCTGACAACGCCATCCACGGGCTGCTCCAGAACAGGCAGGGAGGCCGTCAGTTGCATGCTCTTGGTCTCCTCCATACCCGACGCGGCAGAACCGCCCAGCCCGGCTCGGGCGGCGGCGAAACCGGCGCCTGCGGAGGCGACCACGGTGCGATCCTCGATGGGATCGGCCTTGGCCGGTCGCTGCGGCTTCTCCAGATGGCGCATGTTCTCGGGCGTCAGCCTGGGTTCCGGCGGCTCCCCGGCAGCGATGCGGGCATCGGACGGCGGGGGCGCGGATGCGCCGCGCGACGAAGAAACGCCATCATCCACCGGCGTGTACAGACCGTCGAGGAAGCTTTCGGAATCGCTGGCTACACTCTCACCACCCTGGCCTTCGACATCGGACAGCGGCTTGATCCGGCTCACGTTCACGGGCCGGACCGTCTCGACGTCCGGCGGGCGTAGGCCGGTCTCGGCATTGATGGGAATGGGCTCCGTGGCCTTGGTGGGCGATGTGGCCCTGCTGACCAACTGCGCCTGCTGCTGGAGCTGCTCGTAAAGGATGTCCGCGAGACCTATGCCGCCTGCGCTGGCGATCTTCTTGGACATCTCTTCGTCGAACATGGACTGGTAGATCTCCTCCTCCTTGGAGTGGAGAAAGCCCTCCTTGGGCACGGACTTGCGCATCTGTTGCCAGAGTTTGTTGATGAAGATGGACTCAAACCCCTCGCACGCCTCGCGCAGCTTCTTCTCCTTGTTCGGATCGCCCTTGAGGCGGTCACGCAGCGCATCGACGGACAGCTTCCGGCGGAGGGAGTCCTCCTGGGAAACGTTCGCCATGGCCATGTCGAGATCCGGCTTGGCGTCGAACATGATCAGATAACCTCCAGCTCGGCGTGCAGTGCTCCGGCGCTCTTCAATGTGCGCAGGATTGAGATAAGGTCACGCGGGGTAGCGCCGATGGCGTTCAGGCCGTCCACCAGCTCCTGCAGGGTCGCGCCTTCGAGCATGGTGAGCCGGCGGTTCTGCTCGTCCACGCCCAGGTTGGTCTCGGGCGTCACGACTGTCTGCCCCTGGGAGAAGGCGCCGGGTTGCGAGACGTTGGCGTTCTCCTGGATCACGATCTGCAGGTTGCCGTGGGCCACGGCCGCCTTGGAAAGCCGCACGTTCCGGCCCAGGACCACCGTACCGGTCTTCTCGTCCACAACCACCTTGGCCTTGGAGTCCGGGCTCACCTCCAGCGATTCCAGGCTGGCCATGAACGGCACCAGGTTGCCCTCGTAACGCGGCGGGATGGCCAGATCGATGGTGGAGATATCCTCGGCACGGGCGAACTCGCCGCCCAGGCTCTGGTTGATCTTCTCCACAACCTCCATGGTGGTGGTGAAGTCCGCCTCGTTCATGTGGACCTTGAGCTGTTGCTGGTCGTTGTAGTGGAAGGGAACGCCGCGCTCCACGGTTGCCCCGTTGGGGATGAGCGCCACGGTGGAAATGTTCTTGGAGGCGCTGGCCGCATCGCCCTGCACGGAAAAGCCGCCTACGGTGAGAGCGCCCTGCGCCAGACCGTAGACCTTGCCGTCGATACCCTTGAGGGGCGTCATCAGCAGCACGCCGCCCAGCAGGCTTTCGGCATCGCCCAGGGAGGAGACCGTGGTGTCCAGCCGGGTGCCGGGCTTGGAGGAAACAGGCATCTGCGCCGTAACCATGACGGCGGCCACGTTTTTGGGTCGCAGGTTGCGCTTGTCCACGGCCACGCCGAGGACCTCCAACATGTTCACCAGGGACTGGATGGTGAACTCGCTCTTGCGCGAGTCGCCCGTGCCCGCAAGACCGACCACCAGGCCGTAGCCCACGAGCTGGTTGTTGCGCACGCCGCCAAAGGTGGCGATGTCCTTGAGCCGGACCGCATGGGCGTTGGTAGGTGCGCCCAGTATGCCGGCGCAAACCAGAGCGGCGAGTACGAGCGCCAGTGCGCCGCGTGTCATATTTTTGCTGAG
Organism: Oceanidesulfovibrio marinus; assembly: GCF_013085545.1. NCBI lineage: Bacteria > Pseudomonadati > Thermodesulfobacteriota > Desulfovibrionia > Desulfovibrionales > Desulfovibrionaceae > Oceanidesulfovibrio > Oceanidesulfovibrio marinus. The sequence goes on along the minus strand of NZ_CP039543.1, from coordinate 4,003,966 downwards.
AATCGCCATGCGTCGAACTCCTTGCGCATTCCTGAATTCTTTAGAAAGGCCAGACATTGTCGATGATGCGCGTCAGCCAGCCAGGTTTCTGGCGGTCGGCCAGCACGCCCTTGCCGTAAATCTCGATGAACGCGTCGGCCAGCTGCGAGGAGAGCACGGAGTTGTCCGGGCCGATGTCCCGCGGCCGGACCAGGCCGCGCACCACGAGAAGCTGCGTCTCGTCGTTGATGCGCACCTCGCGGCCGCCTTCTATCTGCATGAGACCACCGGGCAGGACCTTGACCACGCGCGCGCCGACCGTTGCGGAGATGTCCGCCGTACGGGAGGTGTCGCCGTCGCCCTCGAACTTGTCGTCGCTGTTGAACTGGATGATGGGGGTGCTGCCCACGTTGCCCTTCATATCCAGCGGGTCAACACCCAGGAGCTCGCCCACGCCCACGCTCTTGCGCAGGAAGGCGGACTGGACACCGAAGTCCATGGAGGATTTCTTCTCCGAGTTCGTGGTGGCGGTCAGAGTGCTCGACGAGTTCTCGACCACGTTCACGAGCACGATGTCGCCCACGCGGCGGGCGCGGTTATCCTCAAAGAGGTAGCCGGCGTCGCCGGGATTGAAGATGGAGCCTGGATTCTCGGCAATGGAGGGCTCGATGTCCTCTGCCGGAGGCGGGCTGATAACCGGGGTGGTCTGCACGTTCTGCTTGGTCTCCGTGCACGCGGCCAAAACCAGGCAGCACAGAAGCGTGATGGATGCGAACTTTTTCATGACGTCCTCCTCAGCGGACCACCACGGTATGCGCGTCCCGCACCCGGGCATAAACTTCTTGTTGACTTTGCATGTTGCGTACGCGGACCGGCTCTCCCGGACCGGCGTCGTCCAGCGCCTGAGCCATGGTCCTGAGGGTCACGAACTTGCCCTCGAACACCAGCTCCACGGCCTCGCCCCGGCGCACCAGGGGCAGCGACTCCAGGTCATCCTTATATAAGGGCTGGTTCTCGCCCACAGGGCGGGTCACCCGCCAGGGACCGCCCATGCCGTCCCACGGCTCCCCTTTCAGGAAGGCGGCGTTGATCCGCCGCGTGGTCACCATGTCCGGCGTCAGGGGCGTGTTGCGATTCACCGGTTCGGCCGCCACCATGACGTCCTTGAAGCAGTCCAGAAACACGGAGGCGGATACCTTGCGCACGGTCTCGCCGCGCAGGTCCCGTTCCTCGAACCAGAAGGAGACCCGGCCGGGTTGAATCTTCTCGTCGTCCGGCACCACGACCAGCGTGTCCGTGGAGTCCTTGAGAAAAATCTTGTCGGGCAGGCGGTAGTCGCGGAAGGCGACCTCGCCGCCCAGGGCGCGGGCCCGCGGCGTCAGTGTTTTGACCACCAGGGAGGCGAGCTCGTCCTGCTGAACCAGCGTGCCGCCGCGCCGCAGAACCAGCCTGTCCGGCAGGAGGCAGAGCTGGGCCGTGTCGCCCAGGTAGTGCTCCAGGGCCTGCTCCAGCTTGTCGCGGTTCACGCCCATGGAGCGGCCGTCCGCCTCCGGCGAGGGCCACAGCTCGGTGGCGGAAAGCTTCTGCCAGAGGGCATCAGGCATGGGGCCCATGGGCTGGGCTATCTCGCCCAAAGTCACGGTGTCGCCAGTGATCACTGCGGCCTCGTGCACGGCGATGCGCCATGGCGTATCGTTCGGCGTCACGGCGGCGGCAGCCACGGCCGCGGCGCACAGTGTCCACACGGCGGCGGCCAGAAGGGCCTTCTTCCGTGCGATCTCCCATATCCTCTGCAGAATGCGCGGCATCTTCCTCTCCTGTTGCTTAGCGCTTCAGGTTGTTGGCGGTCTGGAGCATGGCGTCCGAGGTCTGGATGGCCTTGGAGTTGATCTCATAGGCGCGCTGGCCAACGATCATGTTGACCATCTCGTCCACGATCTCCACGTTGGACATCTCCAGATAGCCCTGGGTGATAGTGCCGAACTGCTCCTCGCCCGGAGTTCCCTGCACGGCGTCGCCGGAAGCGTCCGTTTCATAATAGAGGTTACGGCCCGCAGCCTTCAGGCCGGCCGGGTTGGTGAAGGTGTAGATCGGGATCTCGGCGGTCGCGAGCTCATCGCCGCCGCGTCCCAGAGCGGTGATGTTGCCGTCGCTGGTGACCACCACATTGACGGTGTCCTCGGGAACGGTGAACTCCGGCTGCAGCGGATGGCCATTGGCCGTGACGATGGTGCCTTCATCGTTGAGCTTGAAGGCGCCGGCGCGGGTGTAGGCCTCCTCGCCGTTCACATCGAGCTGGAAAAAGCCGTCGCCTTCGATGGCCAGGTCCAGCGGGTTCTCGGTGTTCTGGTAGTCGCCCTGGCTGAAGAGCTTGTGCACCGTCGTAGGTCTGACACCCATACCGACCTGAATGCCTGTGGGGATACGTTCCCCGCCCACGGTTTCGGTGCCGGCGATGCGCATGTTCTGGTACAGCAGATCCTCGAACTCCGCGCGGTTCTTCTTGAAGCCGATAGTGTTGACGTTGGCCAGGTTGTTGGAGATCACGTCGATGTTGAGCTGCTGCGCGATCATGCCTGTGGCCGCAGTCCAGAGAGAGCGCATCATGGAACCGATACCTCCTAGAGCGCTTTGCCGACACGCTGGATAGCCATGGTGTCGGTGTCGTTTGTCTGTGAAATAACCTTACCGTAGGCCTCGAAGGCGCGCTGGGTTTCGATCATGTTGACCATTTCCTCGACTACGTTGATGTTCGAGGCTTCCAGAAAACCCTGCGCGATCTGCGTCTCGGTGGGGTCCTGCTCCACGGCTGCCTGGCCGTCCCGCGCCCTGAACAGATTGTCGCCGAACTTTTCCAGCACCTGCGGGTCCTCCAGCTCCACGATCTGGACCTGTCCCACCAGGACGTTGTCGGCAAAGACCTGGCCGTTGGGGCCGATCTCGACGTCCGCGGCGTTTTCCGGCAGGGCGATGGGGCCGCCCTCGCCCATAAGCCTGTCGCCGCGGGCGTTCACCAGCTCGCCGTCGAGGTTCTTGTGCAGGTTGCCGTTGCGGGTGTAGTACTCCGCGCCGTCCCCGCCCTGGACCTTGAAAAAGCCCGGCCCCTGGATGGCGATGTCCATCTTGGAGCCTGTGGGCTTGAGGCCGCCCTGGGTGAAGTCGGTCTCGTAGCCGGCGATGCGCGGCCTGGCCATGATCTCCGGCTCCGGGAACAACTTCTTCTGCCGGATGTCCAAAGAGGGCTCCATGATCCTGTCATGGGCGTAGGCCACAAAGGTGTCCTCGAAGGTGTACTTCTCGCGTTTGAAGCCCGTGGTGTTGGCGTTCGCCAAATTATTGGCGATGATGTCCAGCCTGTGCTCGCTGGTCAGCGCCCCGAAGAGCCCTGAAAACATGCTGCTTTGCATGGTTAATCCTCCTGTTCCTGCCTGTGATGAAGCAAGATGTGGACCACTTTCCCCGTGATCCGGTGCAGATGATTTTGCAGGGATCGTGCCGGACCCGGGTCGAAAAACGGCGCAGGAAAAACCCTCGCGTCTGTGCGAGAACTGCCTTGACAGCCCTTGACGGCATGGGTATTGGATTTATTTCCCGAAGGGCGGGTGTAACTCAGTTGGTAGAGTACAAGCTTCCCAAGCTTGGGGTCGCGGGTTCGAATCCCGTCGCCCGCTCCAGTTTTCCCGTCGTGTCGTCGCCCGGTCTTATGCGCAGGCAGCCGCCGCGCTTTTCCGAACGTATCGGGACGGCAACCGCCCTTCGACGGTGACGTGCACGGCACTACGCGGAAACGCGCCTCGTCACCACGCGGACTGAGCGATACACGGGGTGGGCCTTGGGGTCCCCCCTTTTTTCTTGGTTTCGCAGCCAGGCAACGATTGGGAAGATTGAGGGAGTGCGTATGGAACAGAGCGACGCACAGGAACGGATTGAGAGCATCGCCCGGACCATGGTTTCGGCCTTCGGGTTGGAGCTGTGGGGGGTCCAGTACATGCCTTCCGGAAAGCGGGGCGTGGTGCGCGTCTTCCTGGATAAACCAGGAGAAGGCGAGGTGGACGTGGACGAGTGCGCCCGAGTCTCCCGGCACATGAGCGTTGCGCTCGACGCCGAAGACATCGTTCCCGGCCGGTACACGCTGGAGGTCTCCTCCCCCGGTCTGGAGCGGATCTTTTTCAACCTCGGCCAGCTTGCTGGTTACGAGGGCCGGAAGGTGGCCATCGTCACGAAGGACCCGCTCTATGAAGAGGAGTTCCCGGGACGCAAACGCTACGCCGGACGCCTCGTGGAGGTTGCCGACGCGGGAATCAGGCTCGACCCCGGCGAGGGAGTAGGCCCCCTGGAGTTCCCATGGACAGAGATCGAAAAAGCCCGGCTCGTCCACGAGTTTGACGAGAAGGCCAAGACCGCGAAAAAATAACCCAGGACACGAACGAGCTGCATTTTCCGTCGGGCCGGCGCGGGAAACACCGACCTTTCACGACCCCGGACGATACGGGAGGCGACCATGAGCATGGAACTCAAAAAAGCCATCGAACAGATCAGCAAGGATCGCGGCATCGACCGCGACCTCCTCATAGATACGCTTGAGGAGGCGGTGCGCTCCTCCGTCGTCCGCAAGTACGGCGAGAACCAGGACATCGAGGTGGGATTCAACGAAGAGACCGGAGAGATGGAGGTCTATCTCTTCAAGGTCGTCACCGAAGATGTCGAGGACCCCAACACCGAAATTTCCCTGGAAGACGCCATTGAGCACGACCCCGGCGTCGTTCTCGACGACGAGATCGGCTTCAAGCTCAACGTGGAGGACCTGGGACGCATCGCGGCCCAGTCCGCCAAGCAGGTGATCATCCAGCGCATGCGCGACGCCGAGCAGGAGATCATCTACGAAGAGTATAAGGACCGCAAAGGCGAGATCGTCAGCGGCATCGTGCAGCGCCGCGACCGCATGGGCTGGATCATCAACCTCGGCCGCACCGAGGCGCTTCTGCCCAAGGAAGAGCAGATTCCCAAGGAACGCTTCAAGCGCGGCGACCGCGTGCAGGCCTTTATAGTGGAAGTGCGCAAGGAAGGACGCGGACCGCAGGTCATCGTCTCCCGTTCCCACCCGGACTACATGGCCTCGCTGTTCAAGCGCGAGGTGCCCGAGGTGGACGACAACACCGTGCAGATCATGGGCATCGCCCGCGATCCGGGCAGCCGCGCCAAAGTGGCCGTGCTCTCCCGCGACCGCGACGTGGACCCCGTGGGCGCCTGCGTGGGCATACGAGGCTCGCGCATCCAGAACATCGTGCAGGAGCTGCGCGGCGAGCGCATCGACATCGTGGTCTGGAGCCCGGAGATCGCCACCTACGCCGCCCACGCCCTCTCCCCTGCGCTCATCTCGCGCATCGCCGTGGACGAGGACGAAAAGCTGCTTGAGGTCATCGTGCCCGACGACCAGCTCACCCTGGCCATCGGCCGCAAGGGCCAGAACGTGAAGCTCGCCTCCAAGCTGCTCGGCTGGAAGATCGATATCTACACCGAGAGCCGCTACAATGAGCTCAACGTGGGCCGCGAGAAGCTCGACCAGCTTGCCAGCGTGGCCGAGATTCCCATCGACCGCTTCTTCCAGGCCGGTCTGGAGAACCCCGAGCAGGTGGCCCTGGCCACGGACGAGGAGCTCGAGGAAAAGCTCAAGCTCACCTCCGCCAAGGTCCACCAGATCCGCGCTGCCATCAACTTCCTGGGCCTTGCTCCCAAAGCCGAGGAAGCCGCAGCCGAGGAAGCCGCTGTGGAGCCCGAAGAGAGCGCCGCGCCGGACGAAGAGATCAAGACCGAAGAGAAATCAGAACTCCGGGTGGACAGCGAACCGCCGTCTCCCGAGGAGCCGACTTCCGACGAGTGACATATACGAGACGAATGAACCGGGCGCTGTGCCATACAGCCGCCCTTGCAACGAACTGCTGTGAACGAGGATGCATGACCACGCCAGGATGCATGACGATGCCCGCGCTGAAACAAAGCGCCGCGTCCCCGAGCGGACCTGTACTGTCTGTCGCGCTAAGCGGCCCAAATCGGAGTTGCTCCGGTTTGTCGCCGACGAAGACGGTCTTGTCCCGGACCCGAAACAGATACTGCCGGGCAGAGGCTGCTACGTCTGCCTCCATGGCGAATGCAAGTCGCAACTCAGGCAGGGCCATTGCCGACCGAGGAAGAGAAGGGGGTGACGCATGACGATCACTGTCAAAGACCTATCCAATGAGCTCGGAGTCAACAAGAAAGAGCTCATTCAGGCCCTGCGAGAGTTGGGTGTCCAGATAAAAAGCCATATGAGCGCCGTTGACGACGAGCAGGCCGCAGAAATGCGCTCGCGCTTCAGAAACGGCGAGGAAGGCGGCGCGGACGTGGTCCGCAAGGAAGTGCAGCCGGGCGTCATCGTACGCCGGCGCCGCAGGCCCAAGGCCGGCGCTGCCGAAGAGCACGAGGCCGAAGCCGCCGAAGAGGCGGAGGAGCATGAAGAGGCCGCGGTGGAAGCCGAGGTCGAGGAAGCTCCGCATGAGGCCGAGGTTGCCGCAGAGGCCGAGGGCGTTGAGGCCGCCGAAGAGGCAGAGCCGGAGCCCGCGTCCAAGGGTGCTCGCATTATCGCCGCGCCCGGCGAGCCCGTGCCTGGTGCCGAGTCCGAAGAGGCTCCGCAGGAAGCCGAAGCCGGCGAGGCCCCGGTGGAAGAAGTCGCAGAGACTCCTGCCGCCGAAGAGCCCGTAGCCGAAGAAGCGCCAGCGGAAGCCGAAGCCGCCGAGACGGCGCCTGAAGAGCCTGCTGAAGCTCCGGCCGCCGAAAAGCCTGTTGCCGAAGAAGCGCCTGCCGAGGCGGAAACTGCTCCCAAAAAGGGCGCGGACGCCAAGGAAGCCGAAAAGGCCGACGAGGGCAAGAAGCCCAAGAAGAAGGCCGAGGAAGGCAAGAAGCCAAGGAAGAAGGCCAAGCGGCGCGAAGAGCCCGAGTCCGGTCCCCAGGTCCGCGTCATCTCCATGCCCGACCCGGCAGAGGTGGCCCGTGCCCAGGCCGAGGCAGAGCTGGCCAAGGAAGGCATGCCCGATCCCAGCGGCCGCGCTCCGCGTCCCGCGTCTCCGGGCGGGACCACGCCTCCTCCCGGCCAGCGCAAGGGTGCCGGCAGCGGCCGCAAGAAGGACCGCCGCGTCGTGGACTTCTCCCAGAGCCTTTCGGAAGAGGAAGACCGCCGTCGCGCCTCGCTGCAGGCCAAGAAGAAAAAGGCCCAGCCCGTACGCGACAAGACCGGCGGCAAAGTCCGGCCCCGCCGTGGCAGACGTCCGCAGTTCGATACCGAGCACGCCCACGCCGCCACCATGGCCGAGCAGGCCAGCCAGCCGCTCAAGCAGGCCAAGCGCAAGCTGCGCATCGACGAAGCCATCCGCGTCTCCGACATGGCCCACCAGATGGGCGTCAAGGCGCAGGCCCTCATCAAGGTCCTCCTGGGCCTCGGCGTGATGGCCACCATCAACCAGTCCCTCGACCTCGACACCGCCAGCCTGGTGGCGTCCGAGTTCGGCTACGAGGTTGAGAAGGTCGGCTTCTCCGAAGATACATACATCGCCCCGCGCGAAGAGGATAAGCCCGAGAGCCTGAAGGGCAGGCCGCCCGTCGTGACCATCATGGGCCACGTCGACCACGGCAAGACCTCCCTGCTGGACGCCATCCGCGAATCCAACATCACGGGCGGCGAGGCAGGCGGCATCACCCAGCACATCGGCGCGTACCATGTGCTCACCCCGCGCGGCGAGGTCGTGTTCCTGGATACTCCCGGCCACGAAGCCTTTACCGCCATGCGCGCACGCGGCGCCCAGGTCACGGACATCGTTGTCCTGGTAGTCGCTGCCGACGACGGCGTGATGGATCAGACCCGCGAGGCCGTGAACCACTCCCGCGCCGCCGGCGTGCCCATCGTGGTCGCCGTCAACAAGATGGACAAGGAAGGGGCCGACCCGGACCGCGTCAAGCGCGAGCTGGCCGACCTCGGCCTCTTGCCCGAGGACTGGGGCGGCGAGACCATCTACGCCCACGTTTCGGCCAAGCAGCACACCGGTCTGGACGAGCTCCTTGAGATGATCGTCCTCCAGTCCGAAGTGCTGGAGCTCAAGGCCAACCCGGACAAGCCCGCCCGCGGCCACATCGTGGAAGCGCGGCTGGACAAGGGCCGCGGCGCCGTGGCCACCGTGCTCATCCAGGAAGGCACCCTGCATCAGGGCGATCCCTTTGTCTGCGGCCTCTTCTCCGGTCGCGTCCGCGCCCTGTTCAACGACAAGGGTGAGAAAGTGGATACCGCCGGCCCGGCAATGCCGGTGGAGGTCCAGGGCTTCGAGGGTGTGCCGGAAGCAGGCGACGAGTTCGTTGGCGTGGAAGACGACAAGGTCGCCCGCCGCATCGCCGAATCGCGCCAGCTCAAGCAGCGCGAGAAGGAGCTGGCCAAGGAGTCCAAGATCACCCTGGAGACCTTCCTGGCCCAGAAGGCCGAGGGCGAGGCCCAGATACTCAACCTGGTCATCAAGTCCGACGTGCAGGGCTCCCTGGAAGCCGTGTCCGAAGCGCTGGCCAAGCTCTCCACAGACGAGGTCAAGGTCAACGTCATCCACGGCGGCACCGGCGCCATCACCGAGTCGGACATCCTGCTCGCCTCGGCGTCCGAAGCCGTCATCATCGGCTTCAACGTGCGTCCGTCCGCCAAGGTCAAGGACATCGCCGAGCAGGAAAAGGTCGACATCCGCTTCTACGACATCATCTACAAGCTGGTGAGCGACATCAAGGACGCCCTCTCCGGCATGCTTGCCCCGGAAGTCCGCGAGGTCTACCTGGGCCAGGCCGAAGTGCGCGACACCTTCAGCGTGCCCAAGGTCGGCATCATCGCGGGCTGCGCCGTCATGGACGGCAAGATCACCCGCAACGCCGGCATCCGGCTCCTGCGCGACGGCGTGGTCACCTACACAGGCACGGTCTCCTCGCTCAAGCGCTTCAAGGACGACGTCAAGGAAGTCCAGAAGGGCTACGAGTGCGGTATCGGGCTCACGAACTACAACGATATCAAGGTCGGCGACGTGATCGAGGCCTTCGAGGAAGTGGAGGAGGCGCGCACCCTCGACTAGGGGGGTGCGCCCTTCGGCGTATATGGTTATCGGAGTGCTGCGGGTTGAGTTCACCCTGCACGGCAACGCTTCCCTCAAGGGCAAGCGGTCGGTCGCACAGTCCTTGAAGCGCAAGATGCGCAACAAGTTCAACGTGTCCGTGGCCGAGGTGGAGTCGCAGGAGAGCCATACCCGGCTTGTGCTCGCAGCCGCCACCGTGGGCACCGAGTGGGCGCATGTAGAAGGCCGGCTGACCAAGTGCCTGAACATGCTGGAAGCCGCCTCGCCCGAAGAGATCACGGACAGCAGCATCGAGCTTTTCGGCGCCGAGTAGCCTGACGGACAGCATCATGACAGACTCCGATCCGAATCGCGCCCAACGCCTGGGCGATGCGATCATGCGCGAGCTGGCGGACATCATCGCCACCGAGTCGCGAGACCCGCGGCTCGAGCTTGTCACAATCCTCGGTGTATCGTTGGACCCGTCCATGAATATCGCCACCGTTCAGTACACCGTCCATTCCGATCCCGAGCAGGTCGCGGAGGGGCTGGCCCACTCGCGCGGATTTCTGCGTACGGAGCTGGGCAGGCGCCTGACCAAACGCCGCATACCGGAGCTGGCTTTCCAGTTCGACGCCTCGGCCGGAACGCCGAACGAAGAAACTGACGCCTTCGAGGAAATGCTCAATGCCGCCCGTCGTCGATGAGATCCTGAATATCCTGCGCACAGAAGACAATTTCCTGGTTGCGGGCCACGCCACGCCCGACGGCGACGCCTACGGCTCGGCCGTGGCCGTCTGCTTCCTGCTCAAGACGCTGGGGAAACGCTTTGTCCATTACGCGGCCAATGGCACGCCGCCGTCCATGGATTGGCTCGGCCATCCGGACATGGCGCACACCTCGCTGGATGGCTTCACCCCCGGCTGGTCCATTGTCCTGGACTCCGGCGACATCAGCCGTCTGGACCCGGAGGCCGCGGCGGCCGTGGTTCCGGAGCACACCGTTAATATCGACCACCACCTGGGCAACAGCCAGTTCGGCGCGCTCAACTGGGTCGATCCCAGCGAACCCGCCGTGGGCACCATGGTCGCGCAGCTCGCCCGGCGGTTGGATATTCCTCTGGCCGGCGACCTGGGCGAGGCCGTCTACCTCGCCATTGTCAGCGACACCGGGCACTTCAGCTACGGCAACACCCGGCCGGAAACCCTGGAGCTGGCCGCCGAGATCGTGCGCCTCGGCCTGGACCTCGGCGCGTTCAACGCCAAGCTCGAAAAGAGCTGGACTCCGCAGCGGCTACAGCTCTGGTCCCACGCCCTGGGCGAATCCGTGTTGCATTGCGACGGCAAGATAGGCATGGTGCGTATCCGCAAGGACATCCTGGAGCAGACCCACTCCACCCGCTACGACTGCGACGGCCTCGTGGAGATCATGCGCCGCGTCAAGAGCGTGCGCATCGCCGTGTCCCTGCGCGAGACCGAAGACGGTGTGAAGGTCAGCCTGCGCTCCCACGGCGATGACAACGTGCAGCAGGTGGCCCAGCGCCTGGGCGGCGGCGGTCACAAGAACGCCTCCGGCGCCACTGTGCACGGCACCATGGACGAAGCCGAACAGCTCATCGTCCGCTACGGCAGCGAGATATTGGGCCTCGGCTGCCCCGCCGATGATTGCACCCGCATTTCCAACAGCGCCATGGCCCCAAGCGAGGCTTCGTGAGCAACACCGACGCGAACACCGCGCCCAAACGCATCAAGCCGCCGCAGCAGGACGGCGTGCTCGTACTGCACAAGCCCTCCGGTCCCACGTCCACTGCGTGCCTGGAGCGCATCAAACGCGTGCTCGGGCAGAAGAAGATCGGCCACGCAGGCACCCTCGACCCCCTGGCCGACGGCGTGCTTGTCGTGTTATTGGGCCAGGCAACCAAGCTTGCCCCCTATCTTACCGAAGGGGAAAAGGTGTATAAGGGTTCCTTGGAGCTGGGAAAGGCCACCGATACGTATGACTCCCAGGGCCAGATCGTCTCCACGGCGGACTGGTCGCAGATAACGGAGGCCGAGGCCCGCGCGGCGGTGATGGCGTGGCTGGAGGACACCAGCCAGATCGTCCCGCCCTACTCCGCGGCCAAGCATAAAGGCAAGGCGCTCTACGCGCTCTCCCGGGAAGGCAAGGAAGTCCCGGAAAAGCGCAAGGAGATTACAATTTCAGGGGTCGAGGTCGTTTCCATAGACCTCCCCCGCATAGATTTCCGGGTGCGCTGCGGCGCAGGCACGTATATCCGGTCCCTGGTCCACAGCCTGGGGATGCGGTTAGGTTGCGGCGCCTTCATGACGGCGCTCACCCGGGAGCACAGCCACCCCTTCGACATCGCCGAGGCGCACACATTGGATGCGGTCCTCGACGAGCCGGAGGCCCTGGCCGAACGGGTCCTTTCCATGGCCCGCTCTCTTCCCCACTGGCCGCGGCACACGCTCTCCGAGCACGACGCCGCCCTGGTGAAAAATGGCGCGCAGCTTGACTGCGGACCGGAAGCGGAAGAGGCGGACGCCATGGGACGGATCATGTTCCTGTCTCCGCAAGGAGAGGCCCTGGCCCTGGCGCAGAAGAAGGAACGGGGTGGCGCGATGGTGTGGGCGCTGCTGCGCGGACTCTGGCGGTCCTAGCACGCGCCCGACGGCATGAACGCCCCGCAAGAGGCAAACACGGAGGATACCGCTGTGGTCATGACACCTGAGGATAAGGCTAAGGTTATCGAGGAGTACAAGACGAAGGACGACGACACCGGCTCTCCCGAGGTCCAGGTTGCGCTGCTCACGCACCGCATCTCCTACCTCACCGAGCACTTCAAGACCCACAAGAAGGACTTCCACTCCCGTACGGGTCTGCTGAAGCTTGTTGGTCAGCGTCGCAAGCTCCTGAACTATCTCAAGAAAAAAGACGTTCAGCGCTACCGCGACCTCATTCAGAGGCTCGAACTGCGCAAGTAGCGCGCACCACAGAAACGACGTGCGGCGGGGCCCGGGAGGGTTCCCTGGCTCCGCCCGCGTTACGACCAGCGCGCCCTGGCCTCCTCGCGCAATCTGGTGTTGATCCGGCTGACTCCGCCGGGCGGGCCACCACCAGATTGCGGGATAAGGCAGGGCGGCAACGAGGTACATATGCAATCCAATTTCGACGCCACCCGTCTGACAGTCAATGCCGGCGGCAAGGAGATCATCCTGGAGACAGGACGCCTTGCCAACCAGGCAAATGGCGCAGTCTGGATCCAATGCGGCGGCACCGTGGTTCTCGTAACCGTGGTGACCCAGCCCCTGGATCGCGACATCAGCTTCTTCCCCCTGGTGGTGGACTACCAGGAGAAGATGTACGCGGCCGGCCGCGTGCCTGGTAGCTTCTTCCGTCGCGAGATGGGCCGCCCCAGCGAGCGTGAGACGCTCTGCTCCCGGCTCATCGATCGGCCTATCCGTCCCCTGTTCCCCAAAGGCTTCCGCGACGAGGTCCAGGTGCTCGCCACCGTGCTTTCCGCGGACCAGGAGAACGACCCGGACGTGCTCGCCGTCACCGGCGCATCGGCCGCCCTCCATCTCTCGCAGATTCCCTTCAACGGCCCCATTGCCGGCGCCCGCGTGGCCTACGTGGATGGAGAGTTCATCCTCAACCCGGTGAGCTCCCAGATCGAAAACGCCACCCTGAACATGGTCATGGCCGCCTCCGAGGAGGCCGTGGTCATGGTGGAAGGCGCAGCCGACTTCATCCCGCACGACGTCATGTCCAAGGCCATCGAGTGGGGCCATGCAGAGCTCCAGCCCCTGCTCCAGGCACAGCACCAGATGCGCGAGATGGCAGGCAAGCCCAAGATGGAGTTCGTCCCCCACGAGGACGACGCCGATCTGGTCGCCGCCGTCGAGGAGCTGGCCACCGACGACCTGCTGGCCGCCGTGACCATCCCCGAGAAGATGGCCCGCAAGGACGCCCGCAGCGCCGTGAAGAAGAAGGTTCTCGCCGCGCTGGAAGAGGACGCCCGCTTCGCCGAGAAGCCCGAGATCCTCAAGGCCGCGCCCGAGCTCCTCGGCGGTCTGGAGAAGAAGCTGGTGCGCAAGCGCATCAAGGATCTGGGCGTGCGCATCGACGGCCGCGACGTGACCACCGTCCGCCAGATCAAGGCCGACGTGGGCCTGCTGCCGCGCACCCACGGCTCTGCACTCTTCGCCCGCGGTGAGACCAAGGCCCTCTGCGTCGCCACCCTCGGCTCCGGCCGTGACGAGCAGCGCGTGGAGACCCTCATGGGCGACGAGAACAAGCGCTTCATGCTCCACTACAACTTCCCGCCCTACTGCGTAGGCGAGGTCAAGATGGTCCGCGTCTCCCGCCGGGAGATCGGCCACGGCAACCTGGCCGAGCGCGCCATCACGCCCATCCTGCCCAGCGCAGAGGACTTCCCCTTCACCATGCGCGTGGTCTCCGAGATCATGGAGTCCAACGGCTCCTCCTCCATGGCCACGGTGTGCGGCGCCTCCCTGGCGCTCATGGACGCAGGCGTGCCCGTCTCCACGGCCGTCGCCGGCATCGCCATGGGCCTGATCAAGGAAGGCGACGAGTACTACGTGCTCACGGACATCCTGGGTGACGAGGACGCTCTGGGCGACATGGACTTCAAGATCGCGGGCAGCGCCGACGGCATCACCGCCTTCCAGATGGACATCAAGATCGCCGGTATTCCGCCGGAGGTCATGGCCCGCGCCCTGACCCAGGCCCGCGAGGCCCGGGTGCACATCCTGGGCGAGATGAACAAGGTGCTGGAGCAGCCGCGCGCCGAGCTCTCCGACTACGCGCCGCAGCTGGCGATTGTGCAGGTCGACCCCGAGGTCATCCGCATGATCATCGGCCCCGGCGGCAAGAACATCAAGCAGATCACGGCCGACACCGGCGCCGATGTGGATATCGAGGACTCCGGCAAGGTCTCCATCTTCGCCCCCACCAAGGAGGCGCTGGAGCAGGCCAGGGAACGCGTGCTCTACTTCGACCAGAAGCCCGAGGTGGGCAAGATCTACGAAGGCCCGGTCAAGAAGATCCTCGAGATCGGCGCCATCGTCGAGATCCTGCCCGGCGTCGAAGGCCTGGTCCACATCTCCCAGCTCGCTCTGGAGCGCGTGGACAAGGTCACCGATGTGGTCAAGCTCGGCGACACCATCAAGGTCAAATGCCTTGAGGTCCTGGACGGCGGCAAGATGCGCCTCTCCCGCGCCGCCATCCTGGCCGAGGAGCAGGGCATCGAGTTCAAGGACAACCCGCCCCGCCGAGGCGGCGGTGGCCGCGGTGGCGATCGCCGTGGCGACCGTGGACCTCGCGGCGGACGTGGTGGCGATCGTGGCGACCGCGGTGGACGCGGCGGCGATCGCGGCGGACGCGGCGGCCCGCGTTCCAACGATTAATCGTCTCCGATACACGGGGCGGGCGCCTGCCGTCCGCCCCGTTTTTTTATCCACCGTCTCATCGCGCGCCATACGGGTTTACTGAGCGATCTTCAGGGGATACTCATGCAACGTTCCGCACATCGCCATTGTGCCCTGCTCGTTCGGATTGTCCCTCTGCTGTGCCCCCTGTTGTGCCTGTACCTTGCGCTCGCAACGCCGGCCCCTGCCCAGGAATCCGGGCAAAAGCTCGTCGTTGCACAGCCTTCCACCCGCGAAGCATCCCTCACGGCCTTCACCCGCGCCGGCACCGTCATGACGCTGGTCAGCGAGGTGGCCGGCAAGGTCATCTCGGTCAACGCCGACATCGGCGACACCATTGACGAAAACGGCGTGTTCGCCCGCCTGGACGACACCTTCACGCGCCTGGAGCTCAACAAGGTCCTGGTTCAGCAGGACAAATTGCGCTCGAACATCGCCTACGACGCCAAGGAAGTGAGCCGTTACCAGTCCCTGGTCAAACGCGACAGCGCAGCCCAGTCGCAGCTGGACAAGCTTGAGCTCGACCTCGCCCTGGCCAAGCATGAGTTCGCCAGCATGCAGGTGGAGGAGGAACGGCTGCGCGAAAAGCTCGAACGCTTCATCGTCACCGCGCCGCCCCACTGGGCTGTGATGGAGCGCTACATCGAGCCCGGCGAGTGGATCAACACCGGCGAGAAGCTGGCCGAGCTGGGCGACTTCCGCGTGCTCATCGCGCCCTTCGGCCTCTCCCCGGAGGAGTTCGACTGGCTCAAACGCCAGAAAGAACTTATCCCCCTGCTCGTGCCGGACCTTCCCGGCGGACCGCAGACCGTGCAGGCCAGCGTGGGCCGCATCTCCCCCGGCTTCAACCCGGAGACGCGCAAGATCCACGTGGAGTTGGAGATTCCTGCCAAGCCGCCGCTCACGCGTGGCGGACAACGCGTGGAGCTGGCCATGCGCCTGCCGGATGCGCCAAGCACGGTAATTCTTCCAAAATCAGCGGTAACATACAGGTACGAAGAGTATTGGGTCACAAGACCGGACGGCAGTGAGCTCAAGGTCGTGCTCCTCGGCAAGGGACACTCTGCGGACACAGTGCGCGTCACCTCGCCGGACATCCAGCCGGGCGATGAGTTCCTGCATCCCGAGTCCTGATCCCAATCCGCTCGCAGAGTTATACACCATGGCTGCATCGGACACGCCGTACCTCATCCCCACATCGGACGCTGCTGCAAGACAAACGGTCCTGGTGGGCGGAAAGGCGTCCGGCATAGCACGGCTCGCCGCCGCCGACCTGCCCGTCGTGTCCGGCCTCGCCGTCACTGTCCGCGCCTACCACGACTTCATCGCCGCCTCCGGCCTGTCCAGAACTCTGGACAAGCTCGTGACCTCCAGGGACTTCCGCGCCATGCGCTGGGAGGCGGTCTGGGACACCAGTCTGGAGATTCGCAACCGCTTCAACCGCGCGCAGGTTCCGGATGCCATTCGCGAAGCCGTTACCGCCGCCATGGACGCGTACTCACTGCGCGGTCCCGTGGCGCTGCGCTCCTCTGCATCGTCCGAGGACGCCGCCGGCCACTCTTTTGCCGGGCTACACGACTCCTTCCTGGACCTTGCCGACGCCGCAGCCGTGGCCAACCACCTGCCCCTGCTCTTTGCCTCGCTCTGGTCGGACCGCGCGTTGCTCTACCGCAGCGAGCTCGGGCTCGACCCGGCGCAGTCCGCCATGGCCGGGCTCATCCAGCCCATGCGCACCGGCCCGGCCGCCGGCATCTGCTTCACCAAGAGCCCCATGGACGAGCGCCGACTGGTGGTGGAGGCCCACGCAGGACCGGGCATCGAGCTCGTCTCCGGCCAAGCCGAGCCTGCACGCTGGGTCGTGGACCGCGAGTCGCGTGCAATCGTCGAGCAGACCGGCGCCGATTCACCCTTGCCCGAGTCCACAATTCTGGACATCGCATCCGTTGCGCTGGAAGCCGAATCCGTCCTCGGCACGGCTCTCGACATGGAATGGATCGTTCCGGACGACGCGGACGGCGTGCGCATTCTCCAGGCCCGGCCCATCACCGCCCTGCCCGGGGCAAATGCTACAGAGAACGGGGACGCACGGCCGTGGAAGCGCGAGGATCGCCGGCCCTGGGATATGAGCCTGCACCGCAGCTTCGGCCAGCTCAAGGAGCTGCGCCGGCGCGTGGAAACGCTCATCCCGGCCATGGAGGAAGACGCGAGGCAAATGCGTGAATCATCGTCCAAAAACATGGACAACGACGCGCTTGCCGACGAGATCGAACGGCGTCTGAAGGTGTATCAGGACTGGAACGACCGCTACTACGAGGAGTTCGTGCCCCTGGCCCACGCCGTGCGGCTGTTCGGGCAGGTCTACAACGATCAGCTTGCACCGGACGATCCCTTTGCCTTCCGCGATCTGCTCACAGGCGAACGGCTGGCAGGCCTCGCCCGCAACGAGCAGCTGGAGGACATGGCCGATATGCTGCGTGCGGACGAGACACTTCGCGACAGTGTTGCACGCGGCGAATTTCCGGAATCCTCGCCCCTGCAGCCCAAATTTCTGGACTTCATCGACGCATACGGCGACCTCACCTGCCACATTGCCTGGTGCTCAGAGGGCGAGGCGGCCGTGCTCGATCTCCTCGTCGAGCTGGCCAAACGCCCGCGTCGGGCTCCCAAGCAGCGAGACATTACCGACGCCGAGCAGGATTTCCTGCGCAGCTTCCCGGAATCGCAGCAGGACTTCGCCACCGAGCTGCTGGACCTGGCCCGCGCCGCGTACCGGTTGCGCGACGACGACAACATGGCTCTGGGCCGGGTGGAAGCGGCAATGCTGGACGCCGTTGAAGATGGCCGCCAGCGGCTCCACGAACGGTTCGGCGCAGACGCCAGACGGCTCTCCCCACAGGACACGGCGCGCAGCCTGCGCGATCCGCAGTACGTACCGGCGTGCATCGGCTGCGAGGAGCCTGACCGCCCTGCCCCATCGCGCGAGGCATCAGTTGTCCGCGGTCAGCCCGCCGGGCCTGGCATTGCCCGCGGTCCGGCGCGCATCGTACGTTCACGCGAGGACATGTACGCCCTGAAAAACGGCGAGGTGCTGGTCTGCGACTCCGTGGACCCGGCCATGACCTTTGCCGCGCCGCTGGCCGCGGCCATTGTGGAGCTCCGTGGCGGCATGCTGGTGCACGGCGCGATCATCGCGCGGGAGTATGGCCTGCCCTGCGTTACCGGCGTGAACAACGCCACGGAGATCTTCGAGGACGGCGAAGTCCTCATCGTCAACGGCGAGGACGGCACGGTGCGGCGCGCCGCCGGAGAACCTGCATGATGTCCGAACGCGCATCCGCTTTCCGGGTGTGGGTCAAGGCATCCCGGCCATTGTCCCTGGCGCACCTCGTCTTTCCGCTGCTCATGGGCCAGGCCCTGGCCGTACAGGCCCACGGCGCGTGGTCCTGGCCGATGTTCGCCGCGGTCATGCTCTACGGCTGGCTGCAGCAGCTCGCCATCGTCTTTCTGAACGACTACTTCGACGCCGAGGCCGACCGCGCCAACCGCATGCGCACGCCCTTTTCCGGCGGCTCCCGCGTACTGCCGGACGGCGACCTCAAACCGCGGCAGCTCCTGCTCGCCGGGGTCTACGCCGCCTGCCTCGTGCTCATTCTTGGCATCGCCCTGAGCCTGGCGGACCGGCCCTTGCTGGCCCCGCTCTTCGCCGGCGGTCTGGCGCTGCTCGCCCTGTACAGCGCGCCGCCATTCCGCTGCAACTACCGCGGCGGAGGCGAGCTGCTCCAGGGCCTGGGCTGCGGCGGCCTCCTGCCGGTCATCGGCTTCTACGGCCAGGCCGGAACCCTGAACCACCTTCCCTGGCTGCTGCTCGCGCCGTTCGTTGTGCTGCACGCGGCGTGCTCCATCACCACCTCCCTGCCGGACGCACCGGCCGACGCCTTGGCCGGCAAGCGCACCCTGGCCGCGATGATCGGCCCGCTACGCGCCGGGTACGCGGCCCTCGGTCTGGCTGTGGCCGCCATCCTGGTTACCCCGGTGTGCGAGCCGCGTATGGGCGTGTGGTCCGGCGTGGCCCTGGGCGTGGCTCTGGGGCTGCTGGCCGTGGCCGCGCCGCAGGTGCGCCGGTTCGGGCCCACGCTCCGCTCCCGCCGGGCTGTGATCATCTACGTGGCCATGGTGGAGCTGGCGTGCATGGCCTACGCCCTGGGATTCACCGCCGACCCGTTTATCGCGGGCTGATCCGAAGCTGTTGCGCTTTTTTGCAAAATCGGAGTAGGTAGAGCGCACTCACGCCCTGTTGCGCCATAACCTGCAAGGACCCCACGTGAAACCTGTCGTCCGGTTCTCCCTCAAGCAGACCGTCTTCTTCAATCTGGTCTTCGTACTGCTCATGGTGGTGGGCGCGTTCGCGCTCATCAACATGCCGGTGGAGCGCTACCCGCTGATCAACTTCGGCAAGGTGGTCATCACCACGTACTTCCCGGGCGCATCGGCCGAGGAGGTGGAGAAGCTCGTCACCCACGAGATCGAGGATGCGCTGGAGGACCTGGAGGACGTGGAGTTCATCCGCTCCACCTCGTACCGGGAACGTTCGTCCATCCTGGTCAAGTTCGTGGACGACTCCGACTACGACAAGCTGTTCAACGAGCTGCGCTTCAAGATCCTGACTATGGTCAAGGAGCTGCCCGAGGACATCGACCCGCCCGAGTTCGTGGACATCAAGACCTCGGACTGGCTGCCCGTGGTGGCGGTGAACCTGGCCGGAAACCGCTCCAACCGTGCGCTCACGCTGATGGCCGAGGAGATGAAGATTCCGCTGGCGCAGATACCGGGCGTGCAGGAGGTGGAGCTACGCGGCGAGTACGAGCGCGAGTTCCACGTTTACCTGGACCCGGAGCGGATGATGCGCGTGGGCGTCACCTTTGACGACGTGGTGCGCAGCCTGACCGAGGCCAACGTCTCCATTCCCTCCGGCACCTACGATGACGGCACGGCACAGTTCGTGGTCAAGGTGGACGAGCGCTTCCGCAACCGCCAGGACGTGGTGGACACCATCATCCGCCGCGATATGGATGGCAGCTTTGTCCGGTTGGAGGACGTGATCAGCCGCGCTGAGCTTGCCTACCGCGATCCATTCGTCATCACTTCGGTCAACGGGCGGGACTCCGTGTCCCTGCAAGTCATCAAGACCGAGGCGGGCAACGCCCTGGACATCAAGGAGCAGGTGCTCCAGATCGTGGACGGGTTCGAGCAGCGGCTCAAGGACGAAGGGGTGGACGTGGTCCTCACCCAGGACTCCACCACCTACATCAAGGACGCCATGTCCACCCTGGGCTGGAACCTCCTGGTGGGTGTGGTCCTGGTCTGCGCGATCATCTGGTACTTCATGGGCGTGCGCAACGCCGGGCTGACCACCATCGGCATCCCCTTCTCCTTCCTGGTGACCATGATCTTCATGTACTTCACCGGAAACTCGCTCAACGAAATCACGCTGTTCTCCTTCGTGCTCGTCTCCGGCATCATTGTGGACGACGCCATTGTGGTGGTGGAGAACATCTACCGCCACGTGCAGGAGGGCTGGCCCCTGCGCAAGGCCATCGTCAACGGCACGGCCGAGGTCTTCCTGCCGGTCATTTCCGCCACCACCACGACCGTGGCCGCGTTCCTGCCCATGCTGATCATGACCGGCACCACCGGCGAGTTCTTCGCCCAGGTGCCCATCGCCATCAGCTTCGCCATCCTCGCCTCGCTTATCGAATGCCTGCTCATCCTGCCCATCCACTACCTGGACCACGGGCCGCGCAAGGACTCCCACGTACCGGACGAGGAAAAGGACAACATCGTCATCGCCGTATCCCGGCGCATCACAGCTGCGGTCACCGGCTTCACGCTGCGCCGGCGCTTCCTGTCCATCGGTATAGTCATCGTCGCCTTCGTGACCTCCATCGCCGTGCTCGGCGTGTCCGTGGCGGGCGTAGCGCCGCTCATCCGCATCAAATTCTTCCCGGACGACTACAACCTCTACTACATCATCGTGGACGCGCCCTCATCCACACCGGTGCGCGTCGTCTCCGACAAGCTCAAGGACATCTCGCACTTTGTGATGGACGACGGCCCGGGCATGGCGGAGTCCACCTCGGCCTCGGCCGGCTTCTTCATCAACGAAGACTACGAGATGGTCTACGGCGAAAACTACGGCTACGTGGTGGTGACCCTGCCGGCCAAGAACCTGCGCGACTTCGGGGACAGGGCCGGGAACGATCCCCTGCTCCATCTGGAGGAAATGCGACGCCGGGTGAAGGCGGCGTACGAGAAAGACGGCTGGAAGGTGCGACTGCGCGCGGAAAAGGGTGGACCGCCCACAGGCAAGGACATCACCGTGCGCGTGCGCGGCCAGGACCCGGACAACGTCCACCGCCTGGCGGCCGCGGTGCAGCAGATGATGCGCTCTGACGAGCGCTTTGCCCCATATCTGAGCGAGCTCGGTACGGACCAGGCCCAGCCGGCGCGGGTCTTCCAGCTCAAGGTACGGGAGGAACGCGCCGCCGAGTACGGCGTCTCTCCGCAACGGGTGGCGCGCCTGGCCGCCAGCGTGCTGGACGGCACGTATGTAGGCGAGTACCGCCTGTCCGACGAGGACGTGGACCTCAAGCTGCGCTTCTCGCAGGAGTATCTGCAGACGCCGGAAAAGGCGCTCTCCATCCCGCTCATCGAGCACCCCAGCGGCCCGGTGCGCCTGGGCGATCTGGTGCGCGTGGAAACATACACCGACCCGGCGTACCTCATCCGCTACGACGGCGACCGCGCCGTGACCATCTCGGCCAACCTGGTGCCCAACGCGCCGACCTCCACCCCGGCCGTGGTCAAGCAGATCCGCGACGCCTACAACGCCATGAAGGGCGACTATCCCGGCGCGCAGCTCACATTCGGCGGCGACTTCGAGTCCACCCAGCGCTCATACACATCCCTGGCGTACGCCTTCATCATCGCCGTGCTGCTCATCTACCTGATCCTGGCCACGCAGTTCCGCTCCTACCTCCAGCCGGCCATCATTCTCTCGGCCGTGGTCTTCTCGCTGATCGGCGTGGTGGTGGGCAAGCTGGCCACCCAGTCCTATTTCACGGTGAACAGCTTCATCGCCCTGGTGGGCGTGACCGGCGTTGTGGTCAACGACTCCCTGGTGCTGGTCAACTTCATGAACGTGCTGCGCGAGCAGGGGGCTTCCCGCGCCGAGGCCATTCGCGAGGGCATCCGCGTGCGGCTGCGGCCTATCCTGCTCACCACGCTGACCACCACCCTGGGCCTGTTGCCCATGGCCGTGGGCTTTCCGCAGTACTCGCTGGTCTGGGGCTCCATGGCCTCCACATTCGTCACCGGCCTGTGCACGGCAACGGCGCTTACCCTGTTCATCGTGCCGGTGGAGTGGGACCTGCTCGAAGGGCTCAAGGAGCGCGTACGTCGCAGAAAGGCGCGGCGCTCCGGCCACGGGCTGGACGAGCACCATGCGGACTGGCGCGGCGCAGACGGGCGCGACGCAGACACTCGCGACACGGAATCGTAATCTCCCCGCCGTAGTATGAGATAATCGCCAATGCGCCTTCGTCGCTCACGATGATTGCGCGGACTCCGTCACACGCGATCCCCCACCATGCCGCGACTCCTGCCCCACATCACACTCTGCCTCGGCGCGGCCCTGCTGCTCCTGGCCGTGCACACGGCGTGGGCCCAGCGCATCGGCCGATTCCGCGCCATCGACGCGGACAACAACGGCGTCATAACTGCCGCGGAGTTCGACGCGGTGTGCAACTTCTCGGGACAGGGATTCTTTGCCCAGGCCGCCGGGGAGGATGGCGCGCTGAGCTTTGCCGAGTACGACGCCTGGCTGGAACGCGTGCACGAAGGCTCGGCGCCGGACGGCAATGCCTGGAGCCGGCACTTTACGTGTCATCCGTGAGGGTGACCGCGTTCCCGCAAAAAAAAGCCCGCAAACGCGGGCTCTTCAAAATATTCCGTAAAAATAGATCCAGCTTACGACGGCGAGGGTGCTTCCTCGTCGCCCAGTCGGCCGTAGACCTCGTCGAGGATGGCCTTGCCCCCGGCGTCGAGCACTTCCCTGGCCAGGTCCAGGCCCATGGCGTAGGACGTCTTATCAGACGCGGCAGGTCCGCTGCACTCGCGCCGGATGACCCGTGTTCCGTCCTCGTCTGCCACCAAGCCGGTGAGCTGCACGGTATCGCCCTCCAGCACGGCATAGGCCGCGATGGGCACTTGGCAGCCGCCGTCCAGGCCGGCCAGGAAGCCGCGTTCGGCGTGGACACGGAGCATGGTCTCGCGGTCCTTCAAGAACTCAAGCAGACCGATGACGCGATCGTCGTCCGCTCGGTACTCGATGCCCAGAGCGCCCTGGCCCACGGCTGGCAGGAACCGGGGCGGGCCCAGAATCTCCATGTGCGGCGCGGTAAGGCCCAGGCGCTTGAGGCCGGAGGTGGCCATGACGATGGCGTCGAACTGGCCTTCCATGAGCTTGCGCAGGCGGGTGTCCACATTGCCGCGCAGGGACTCGATTTTCAGGTCCGGGCGCAGCGCCAGCAGCTGGGTCTGGCGGCGCAGGCTGGAGGTGCCCACCACAGCGCCCTGCGGCAGATTGTCCAGGGTCTCGTACTTCACACTCAGAAATGTGTCTGTGGGCTCCTCGCGCACCGGCATCACGCCCAGAACCAGACCGCCGGGCAGCTCCGTGGGCACGTCCTTCATGGAGTGCACGGCCAGGTCGGCGCGGCCGTCCAGCAGCGCGTCCTCGATCTCCTTCACGAAGAGGCCCTTGCCCCCCACCTTGGCCAGGGGCACGTCCAGAATCTTGTCGCCCTTGGTTTTGAGCACCAGGAGCTCCACCGAAAGGCCGGAGTGGGTGGATTCCAGGGCGTCCTTGATGTGGTTGGCCTGCCAGAGGGCGAGCTTGCTGCCCCGCGTCGCGATGACGAGCTTGTCCATGTCGTGCCTTTACGCTCAGAGATTGAGAAGACAAAGAGGGAGGCGGGCGCTCTGCCCGTCCTCCCCCTCGGGAAGATCAATACGGTGTGGCCGGGCCGGGAATCAGCAGGTGGAGCAGTTGCCGCCCGAGCAGCCGGAGCACTTGGAGGGCGAGGTGCCCCCCTGGGCGCGCCACTGGGCCGCCTTGCCCACTCCGTTGTCGCCGCCCATGCTGAAACGGCAGCAGGACATCAGCTGCTGGGTATTTGCAGAGCCGCACTTGGGGCACTTCACTTCTTCATCCTTGACGACCAGCTCCTCAAACTCATGTTTGCAGGACTGGCACATGAAATCATGCATAGGCATATCCGGGTTCCTCCTTGGAAATCATCAATACGAGGTATAAGACCTCGTCGCCGCGCGTCAATCGCCTATTCGCCCTCTTGGCCGGGAATCGTCTCCAGGGAAGCGCCCATGCGGATATACTCGGTGATCTCCGCGACGTTCTCGAAGAGGAAGTAGTCGATCAGCTTGCACAGCATGTGGCCGGCGGCAATGTGCACCTCCTGCACCAGGGGCGTGGACTTGCTGGGAACAAGCAGCGCGTGCTGGCACAGGTGCGCCATCTCCCCGCCGTCGCCGCCCAGCAGACCGACCCGGACCATGCCCATGTCGGCCGCGGCCTTGAGCGCCTGGACCAGGTTCTCGCTGTTGCCCGAGGTGGAGATGGCCACGAGCACGTCGCCCCGTTTGCCCAGGCCCTGCACCTGCTTGCGAAACACCTGATCGAAGCCGTAGTCGTTGCCGATGGCCGTGAGGGCCGAGGTGTCCGTGGTCAGGGCGATGCCGGGCAGGGGCGGGCGTTCCAGCTGGAACCTGTTCACGAGCTCGGCCGCAAGGTGCTGGGAATCTGCCGCGCTGCCGCCGTTGCCGCAATAGAGGATTTTTCCGCCGTCGGCAAGTGAGACGGCCATCAGCCTGGCGATCTCCTCGATACGTGCGGCGTTCTCGGCAAAGAAGGTCTCGCGGAGCACTGCGCCTTCCTGGCCGTAGCTGCCAATCATTTCCAAGACTTCCTGGGACATGCTCATGATTTGCGCGCCTGTCTCACGCGTGGGTGCAAGGGAGATATATCAGCTGACTACGGCGCCGGCGTAGCCCACCACCTGGTCGAAATCGCCGCTCACATCGCCGGATGTGGCGTACTCCACGATCTCGGCCTTTGTCGCGCCCATCTCCAGGGCGGCGGTCATGGCCAGGCTCATGGGCAGCACGCCGCACATGGTGATGTTCCGTTCGCGCACTGTCTGGAAAAGCTGGCGCGGGTCCAACGCTTTTACGGCGTCCAGGGCCAGCGTGTCGAGCTCTTTGGCCCGCCTGGCGCTCACGTAGTGACTCATGTCGGAGCTGACCACCATGGACACGGGCTCCTCCCACGAGGCCAGCAGCCGGCCCAGGGCGCGGCCCGTTTCCTGGAGCACCTCGAAGTGCGGCTCGGCCACGGCGATGGGCACAATGGAGTACGACGTGTTGCGCCGCTCGCCCAGCTCCAGAAGGAACGGGGCCATGACCTCCAGGGAGTGCTCGTACAGATGGGCGGAGCTGTCCTCCGCAAACTTGGGCGCGGCCTGCAGAATCGCGGCGGCCAGAGACTCGTTCACGGGGATGGCGCCGCCCGGGATGTACCATTTGCCGCTCGGCCACACGGCCAGGGGCAGGCCGTTGCCCGTATGGTTGGGACCCAGCAGCACAATGGTGGAAGCGAGGTTGGCCCGGCCCAAGGCCATGCCGGCCACCCGGCCCGAGTACACATAGCCGGCGTGCGGCGCCATGGCCAGAATGGTGCGCTCCTGGTCCATGGGACCGGCAGCGTCCAGATATGTGCCGATCTGATCGTACAGGCGCCGGGGGTTGTCGTCGTAGAACCGGCCGGCGACTATGGGGTTCCTGTCCATTTCCGCTCCTTCACGCTTCGCGCCTGCAATGGCCGAGGCGCGGTTTCATGAAGAGCCAGCATACGCCTGAGAAGGGAGCAACGCAAAAGCAGGGAGGCGATTCCCCCAAAATGCACCCGCCTCAGATGTTCGGGGCGAGCTGTCTGGCGTCCTTCACCAGACCCTGGGTGCGCAGGTCCATATCGGCCATGCGGCCATACAACGAGTTCGGGTTGTTCTTGGCAAGATCTTCCAGAATGGCGCGCCACTGCTGCACGTCCTGCGCCTTGCGGTAGAGCTGGGCCATGCGGTACCGCGCCGCCGGCCACTGGGGATCGGACTGCTGGAGCCGTTCGAGGTAGTCCAGGTTCCAACCGATGGCCTCGCGGATACGGCCGCCACCTTCGGCGATCTCCACGAGCATGGGCAGAAGGTCGTCGATCTTACCGGGGTCCTTGTCCGACTCCAGGAAGTACTCCAGGCTGTCCCGAGCCATGTCGTAGGCCTTTTTCAGATCGCCCTGCTTGCGCGCGTTCACGGCCATGAAGTACTGGGCGTAGGCCCGGCGCAGGGGGTCGAGCCCGTCGTCGCCCGTGAGGCTGGCCCACATGGGCGCGCTTTGGTCTTCCTGGCCCAGATTCTCGTAGGCCAGGGCCAGGGCGTAGTTGTACTCGTCGCGCGTCTTGGGCGTGACCTCCCAGCCGTCCACGATGGGCCGCATGTTGACGATGCGGTCCCAGTAGCCGTTCTCCAGGGCCACGGACAGGGCCAGGTTCAGCGCCATCTCCGAGTACTGGGGCATGCCCTCGGACACGAGGAACGGCGAGACCAGGTTCCACGCCTGCTCCGGCCGGCCTTCCTTCCAGGAGGACAGGCCCAGGGCGATGCGCGTCTTGGGGGCCAGATCACCCACGATGTCGCGGATGGCCGGGGAGCCGTCCCACAGCCGCATCGCGCCGGCGTAGTTCTCTTCCTTGACCATCGTATCCACCAGCTTGCCAAAGGCGTCCGAGGCCACCTCCTTGGCACGCGGCATGAGCGGGCTTTCCGGGTAGCGGGTCAGAAAGTCCTGTATGGCCACCAGGGTGTCGCGTTGCTGATTGCCGTGCATATACCACATGGCCAGCTTGAGCTGCGCCAGGGGCGCCAGGGCGCTGTCCGGATGCTTGGACACGATCTCCTTGTAAATGTCCTCCGGCGCCGTGGTGTACGGCTGGTCGAACACGGTGAACATGTCCTGCGTGGTGGGCTTGTCGTAGATGCCCTTCTCGGCCAGGCGCATGCGGGCGATGAGTCCGCCCTCCCGCTCCGGGTACTTCTGGGCGGTCTTCTGGTAGACTTCACGCGCGGCGTCCAGCTTGCCTTCCTTCACATAGATGTCGCCGATGCGCGCCAGGGCCAGGTCGGCCTCGGGCCCTTCCGGGTCCAGGTTGTAGAAGGTCCAGAGGTTCAGCTTGGCCTTCTCGTACTCCTGGTTCTGGTAGCTCACGTCGCCCACCAGCCGCAGGAACGGCGGGTACTCCACGTAGAACCGCGGCCAGCGTTTTTCCAGATAGTCCACGATCTCCGCGGCCTGCTCGTCAAAGCCGAGGCGTTCCAGGGAGCGCGCCAGGCCAACGCCGGACTCGCGCACGTACTTGGTGTCCGGAAACTGCTGGATGATGTACTGGTAGCTGTCCGCGGCCTCCTGGTAGCGCCCGTGCTTGAAGTAGTAGTCGCCCCAGTAGAAGTAGGTCAGCGGGATGTTCTCGTTGCCCGGATACTGCTTGCGCAGGATGTTGAAGTACGCCTCGGCCTCGCGGGGGTTGTCCACCTCCAGGTTGATGACCCCCATCTTGAGCAGCGCCTGAGGCGTGGACGACGACTGCGGATTGAAGTTCATGGCCGCCTTGTAGGCGCTGGTCACGGTCTCATAGTTCTCGCGCATGTCGTCGCGGTGAAGCGCGTACTGCGAATCGGCCAGGAAGTAGAGCACCTCCTCGCGCTCGGCGTCCGTCAGTCCCGGTGCGCCGCGCAGCTGCTTCAGCTGGGTCAGCGCCGTCTCGTACTCCTCGTTGACAAAGGAAATCCGGGCCTGATCCAGAAGCTCCGCCGTCGTGGGAATGGGCTCGCCGTCCGGCCCCGTGCGGTTCTGCTCCTCGCCGGATGCAGCGGCCGTTTCCGGCATGGGCATCTGATCCAGGCTTGCTGTCTCGTCCAAAGGCTCCGGAGCAGTGCCGGCCTGCGGGGTCTCGGCTGTCTGATTGTTCGCCTGGGCGGCCTGCTCTCTGGCAGCGGCCTCCTGCCTGTCCGCGGTCTCCCGGGCCTGCTTGGCGGCTTCGGTATCGATGACCGGAGGCGGCGGGACCTCGGCGTTCTCGGCCGTGGCATTCCCCGCCGTGGCGTTCATGCCGGGCATGTCCATGAGGTACTGCTGCGGCGCCTGAATATCCGGGGTATCCGCGGCGGCCTGCTGCGGGCTCTCTTCGGCCTGGGTCGGCGTGGACCTGCGCAGCACCGGAGCCACCTCGCCGGGTTTGGCCATGGGTGCGCGGAGCTCGTAGGAGGGACCATTGTCCGCCACAGCCATGGTGCCCTGGGCTGGCTGGGATGTCCCGGCAGAAGACGGCGCGGCCGCCTCGGAAGCGGCAGTTTGATTTGTCTCGGTCTTTGTCGGCTCGGGCTCGGGCCTGGCCTGTGTCCCTTCTGGTGAACGCGACGGCAGGGACGAGCGGAAAGAGAATGACGGCGCGGATGCTGCGGCCGGTTCTGACGGAGCCTCCACCGCAGGCGACGTTTCATTGGCGGCCGAAGCGGCCGGCATGGCGGATGGCTCCTGAGTCGGTGCGGGGGGCGCGGGCTCGGCAGTCAGGGTATCGGGCCTGGCTGCGGCAGCAGTCTCCCCAGCCGGCTGCATGGCTTCCGGCGCGGGCTGAGGCTCCGCCTTGGCCTCAGGCGCTGGTTCCGGCGCGGCAGGCTGTTCCGCGGGCTGGGATTCGGGCTGGGCCGCGGGCTGAACGGGGGGCTCCTCTGCGCCGGGCTCCCAGCGAGCGCCCATGGAGTCCTCGAACACGTCCACCACCAGCTTGTCCGCGTCCTCCAGCACAAAATGGAGGTAGCCGAAGGTGTCATTCCGCAGATCGATGCGCAGCCCGGTATCGGTGGGTTTGATGTCCTTGGCGTTGGCCCCGGTCTGCATCAGCAGCATGGGCGGCCTGCGCTTTCCGGCCCAGAAACCATCGGGCAGCGTGATGTCGATGCTGGTCTTGGAGGTGCGGGCGATGGAGTACTTGGGCACGTCACCGTCAAATTTTACGACGATGCGGTCCTTGTCCGGGTGCTTGCCCCAATAATAGTTGAAGGCCTGCGCCGACGGGGGCGCGGTCAGGACAACGGCCGCAGCGGCGACCGTCAGGAGAAGGGTCCGGAAAGCTCCGGCAAGACGTGATAATACCACGGGAACCATGTAGGCAACAATTGTGCCAACTCCATCCCAAGCGCTCGCTATTTGTCGAGTCCCTTTTTCTTGAGCTTCTCGATGAGCGTGGTGCGCTTGATGCCCAGAATTTCCGCGGCCTGGTTCTTCACATGGCTCGCTTCCTCCAGGGCTTCTACAAGCAGGCGGTCCTCCACGGCGTCGAGAAACTCCTTGAGGCTCAGCTCGCGATCCCTGAGGTCCTGCAGCCTGGGCCAGGCGAACCCGGCCGGAACCGGCTCCGGCTGGGGCGTGGGCGCATCGCCCACCTCGGAGCGTATCTTGGGCGGCAGGTCGTCCGGCGTGATGGACTGCCCCTCGCAGAGGATGGACATGCGCTCCATGAAGTTTTCGAGCTCGCGCACATTGCCGGGCCAGCTGTAGGCCAGAAGCATGTCACGCGCCGTGTCCACGATCTTGAGCAGGGGCCGCTCCTTTTTCTTGCAGAAGCGTTCCAGAAAGGCTTCCGCCAACAACATGACGTCCCGGCCGCGATCCCGCAAGGGCGGCAGATGCATGGGAATCACGTTGAGCCGGTAGTAGAGGTCCTCGCGGAAACGGCCTTCCGCCACCTCGCGTTCCAGGTCGCGGTTGGTGGCGGCCACAATGCGCACGTCCACGTGCTTGGCCTGGGTGCCGCCCACGCGCTCGAACTCCTTTTCCTGGAGCACGCGCAGAATCTTGACCTGCAGGGAGAGGTCCATCTCGCCGATCTCGTCGAGGAAGATGGTGCCTGTGTCGGCCAGCTCGAACCGGCCGGCGCGGGAGCGGATGGCGTGGGTGAAGGCGCCCTTCTCGTGGCCGAAAAGCTCGGACTCCAGAAGCTCGCGGGGAATGGCGCCGCAGTTGACCGGGACGAACGGCTTGTCCCGGCGCTGGCTTTGCGAATGCAGGGCGCGCACAAGAAGCTCCTTGCCCGTACCGGACTCCCCGGTGACAAGCACGGTGGAGTCCGTGGGGGCGACCTTGGCCACAACCTTGAAAACATCCTTCAGGACGCGGCTCTCGCCAATGATCTGGTCGCTGTCAAATGCCATGCACACTCCCTAGTGTCGAATGCGCCCCGGCGCGCATACCTCCTCAGTGTCAACGAACTGACAGGAAGTCAACCCGAATTGCTAAAAAAGTCTCAATAAAATCTATACATGCAGATGTAGCGGACGCGAAAAAGCACAGCCCGGCCGGGCCCGGGAGCCTGAATTTACTAACGGCTGTGCGCATTGCGGGCGGTTGTGGCGTTCACACGAGCTCGTCCAGGACGGTGCCGATCATCTCGTCCCAGGTGCGGATGGTCGCCGCATTGGCGGCGTAGGCGCGTTCGGTGGTCATCAGGTTGACCATTTCGCGGGAAAGATCGGTGTTGGAGCCCTCCACCCACTGGTACTCGGCCTCGATGCGGCCAGTGGCCGGGTCTTCCACGGGCAGAAGGCTCTGCACCATGGGACCGGTCGAGGTGTCCTGCGTGATAGAGGAGACCTGCACGCCCTGGCCGCCATAGCCTGTCTCCAGGTCGGCGCGGCTGGCCTTGAAGCCGTCGGTGTTCACATTGGCGATGTTGTTCGCCGTGACCTGCGCGCGGGTAGAGAAGGCGTTCAACGCCGAGATGCTGGTGTCGATGGTGGACATGGAGACCTCCCGTGTCGCCGGCGCGTGTTCTGCAAAGGATGCGAACAGTTGCGACAGCGCTCCTTCATCACGTATCGGCCGGCGGCGACGATTTCTTTATACCATGTCCCCTATGGCCTCACAACCTTCTCAATGCTCGCGTAAGCGTCGTGATCATGGATGGATTCCTGGCTGTGCACCTCCACCCGGAACCAGCGGATCTGCGGGTGACTCTCCAGAGTGTGCGCGGCAGCGCGCACCACATCCTCCACAAAGGCGGGGTTGGCGAATGCCTGCTCGGTCACAACCTTTTCGTCCTCGCGCTTGAGCAGGCTGTAGACAGGAGCGGACGCCGCATCCTCGGCAATCTCCACCAGGTCCTCCAGCCAGACAAAGCCGTGGAAGCGGCAGGCGATGGTCACGATGGCGCGCTGGCTGTGCGCCGCCGTCTGGTTGCAGATTGCCAGGGAGCACGGGCACACGGTCATCACCGGCACGTCCACCTCCAGCAGGAAGGACGGCCGCTCCGACTCCGGACCTATCTCGCCGGTCAACCGGCACTCGTAGCTCATCAGGCCGGGAATCTTCGTGCTGGGGGCGTGCTTCTCCATAAAGTAGGGAAAGCGAAACACGACATACGCCCGCTGGGCGGCCAGGCGGCTGCGCACGTCGATGAGCAGGGACTTGAGCGTCTGGTAGTCCAGCGTCTCCTTCCAGGCGCTCAGCGCCTCCACCAGACGGCTCATGTGCGTGCCCTTGGAGGAAGCGGGCAGGTCGGCCCCCAAGTCCACCTCGGCCACGGTGTGCTGATGCTCCCTGGCCCTGTCCCGAACCACCAGCGGCAGGCGCAGGTTCTTCACGCCCACGCGGTCGATATCTATAGGCACCTCGGCCGGGGTGCTCTGCACGTCCTCCATGGGCGCTGCGGCCGTATCCGAGCTGGCCATGCTAGATGATATCCTTGCCCGTGGTGGTCAGGGTCAGCTTGCCGTGCTTGACGCCCTTGGTGGAGATGAGCCGTTGGCCCAGGGTGCGGATGGACGTGCCCGGCCCCTTGAGCAGCAGGACCTCCAGGCAGTTGTCGTGGTCCAGATGGGCATGGATGGTCGAGATGATCACGTCGTGCGCGTCGTGCTGAATCTCCGTCAGCCGCTGGGCAAGATCACTCTTGTGGTGGTCGTACACCAGGGTGAGCGTGCCCGCGATCTCGCGGTCCGTGTCCTCCCACTCCTTCTGGACAAGGGTGTTGCGAATGAGGTCGCGAATCGCCTCGGAGCGGGTCTGGTAGCATTTTTCTTCACAGAGCGCGTCGAACTTTTCGAGCAGTTCGGAATCGAGCGACACACCGAAGCGGATGGTCTGACCCATACGGCCTCCCGGTCTGGTTTTACAGCAGGGTGATTTCCCACAAGTTGACTGTGACGCCGTGGCCGGAATCCCCGAAGGGCCGGACCTGTCCGGCGTAGACTCTTTCCTGGACCATGCGGGAGACGGCAAGGCCTTCGCTGTCTGCGGCGGAGCGGAAGGCGGCGAAAACGTCGCGGCTGGGCTCGGCCAGCACGGCCCGTCCGTCCCTGGCTATGGTCTGGGAGAGAAAGCGCGCCAGCGGCGGACCGAAGCGACTTTCATACATGATGTCCCCGCAAAGTACGAGGGGAAAGGCATTGGGCGTGAAGGCGTTCTTGCGCCAGTCCATGACCACCCAGTTGAGGGCGCCGATATTACCGAGGTTCGACGCGTTGAGCCTGGCGATGCGCCTGGCGTTGACCAGGGCCGGATGCTCGTAGTCCATGCCCACGACGCGGCCGCCCAGAGAGGCCGCTACCATGGCGATGAGCCCCAGGCCACAGCCCAGGTCCAGCACCCGCTTTCCCTGCACCAGCGCCTTGTTCTTTGCGCACCAGTGGGCCAGCAGGATGGATGCCGGCCAGACCTCTGTCCAGTATGGAAGGCGCTCGTCATCGGCGAACTCCGGGCATGCGGCTGTCCGGTTCTCGTCTTCGGAGACCATATCCTCCCAAAGTGCTTCCAGATCGGCGTCGCGTTCCACGATCCACCGCTGGCCGCCGAGATCGACCTCGAATCGCTCGGGTCCATCGTCGGCGTAGGAGCCGTAGGCGTTGCCGCCGTCGTCATCTGCGCGAATCATGCGCCCCCTTATGCCCTGCCCTCCTGCGGCAGGCAAGTCCCTTCCCGGCAAGCCCGGGACACGCGCGATCAACGCAGCACGAGCCGTATCTGGAAGGAAACGAGATCGTAGACAAGGTGAAATCCCAGGTTGCGGAAAAACTTCCCGGAGCCGTAGACAGCGCCCCACATGGTGCGGTCCAGGTCGAAGTGCGCCTCCACGGAAATGCCGGGCTCCAGCCCGGTTTCCGGGTCGCCGTCAAAGGGCCGGATCGTGGCCGGAAAGCTCAGCGCATGGGACACGCCGCGCATCTCCAGCCGGCCGTGAAACTCGTAGTTGGGCCTGCCGGGCGTGGCGTCCCGCAGCATGGTGGCGGAGTCCAGCACATATGTCGCCACGGGGAAATGCGCGGTGAGAAAGAAGTCCTCCGAGGCGAGGTGCGCGTGCAGGAGCTGGCGCAGCGTCTCGTTCCCTGAAAGGTCCAGATCTTCAATGGTGCGCATGTCCACCTCGAAGAGGCCGTCCATGGAGCCGTCCACCACCTGCATCTTGCCATGGGTGACGCGCGCCGTGCCCACGTGGCGGCCCTTGGCGCTGCGACCTATCCACTCCACCAGGCTCTCGGCGCAGGCCACGGCATAGCCCCCTTCGGCCGGTTCGAAGAGCCCTTCGGGCTCCGGAGAAACGCCGGCGTGGCTTCCCTCCACGGCGAGCCCGGCCTCGGTCCAGGCGTCCAGCCCGCCGGCCAGGATGTGCACGTCGCTCCAGCCGGCATGCACCAGCTTTTCCGCGGCCATGGGCGCATCCAGCGTTGAGGCTCCGGCCCCGTAGACCACTACGGGCATGCTCTTTTCCGGGCATATTTCGGACATCCGGTCCAGGAACACGACCTCGAACACACAGGCGTTCAGGGAGTCCGGAATGCGGCGTTTCTCCCAGTCCTCGGCGAGCAGCACGTTGACGAGAGCGAATGGCCTGCCCTGTTCGAGCCTCTCGGACAGCTCGCTGGGGGTCATGCTTCGAATGCCAGGGACTTTCATACGCTGCTCCCGGGTGTTTGGTTCAGGGTACGAGTACGACCGTGTTTACGGCATCAGATAGAAGCCGATGTCGGAATCGCGTTCCGGCGCGCCCACGAAGCGGCCGCTCACATGCAGCCCCTCGGTCTTGCGGACCTCCACGGTGCGCTGCTTGACGGGCCGCTTGGGTGTGTCCAGGGTGAAGCGCACCTTGACGACCATGCCGGGCTGCAGCGAATGCGGCGCTACCGTGGCGAACCGGATTCCGGACTGGGACAGGTCCTCCACGACAATATCGTCGTCCTCGCCGGTTTCCGGATTGCGGTAGGTGCCGTCCAGGTCCACCTTTTTGCGAAAGTGGCGGCGGAACTCCACCGTGGCCGTGAATCGCTCGCCACAGCGGCAGCCTACCGTGAAGAACCTTCCCAGATCGCGCAGCGACTCGATGGGTACGGTCCGCGAGTATCTGCACTCCGCGCACTGGATGGAAACAGTCTGCCCATCCTCGCTGTAAAAGACGTACGCGCCGTCTGCATTCCTTTGCATGTATCCCCCAGTAGGGGCACTCTACCAGTATCAGCACATATGTGGAAGGTCAGACCGCTTCTTCTGCAAACTCCGCTTCAAGGGCCTGAATCTCGGACTCCAATTGCTGGAGCTCATCGAAAAGCCGCTCGCTGCGATCCTTGGTCTTCGTATAGGTATCCATGAGCTCGGCGCTTTTGGCATGGTCGGCGTAGACATCGGGATCGGCCAGGGCGGTCTCGGCTTCGCCCATCTGGTTCAGAACCTTTTCCAGCTCCGCTTCCTTTTTGGCGTAGGCGTCCTTCTTGGGCTTGAGCTTCTTGTGCATGGCGTTGCGGCGGGCGGCCTCCTCGCGTTTGCGCTGTTTGGCCTCCTCGCGGGTTTCCTTGCGCACCGCAAGCTCGGGGGCTGAATCATCGCCCTGCGCAGGCTGCGCCGATACGGCCGCCGGCTCTTCCGTCTCGCCGTGCGCCGCGGCCTTGCGCGCCCGCTCGTACCCTTCAAAGCCGTCCTCATGCACCACCAAGCCGTGATCTTCCAGCGCCCAGACCTGGGTGGGTACGGTGGAGAGCAACCAGCGGTCGTGCGCCACCAGCAGGACGGTGCCGGAGAAGTCCTCCAGCGCCTTGCCCAGGGCCTCGCGGCTTTCCAGGTCCAGGTGGTTGGTGGGCTCGTCAAGGATCAGGAAGTTGGCCCGCGCCAGGAACAGGCTGGCCAGCACCAGGCGGTTCTTCTCGCCGCCAGAGAGGCTTTCCACCGTGCGCTCGAAGTACTCCTGCCCGAGCAGGAAGAGGCCGAGCACGCTCATGAGTTCTTCTTCGGTAGTGCGCGGATCGGCCAGCCGGCGAATCTCGCCCAGCACGCTCTTGGACGGGTCCAGAATCTCGTGCTGATGCTGGCTGAAGTAGCCCACGCGCGTCTTGGAGCCGATCTCGATGCGGCCTGCCGTGGGGGTCAGGTCCCCGGCCAGGCACTTGAGCAGCGTGGACTTGCCCGAGCCGTTCACGCCGGCGATGGCCACGCGCATGGACTTGTAGATGGTGAAGTCGAGGTTCTCCCAGATGGGCTCGCGACCGGGCCAAGCCATTGTCAGATTCATGGCCTGGCAGGCGATCTTGTCGCCCTCGGGCGGCTCCGGCCACTTGAAGGCCAGGGTCTTGCGCCTGGGCTCCGGCCTCTTTCCGGCCAGCTCCTTTTCCAACCGCTCGGCCTGCTTCTGCCGGCTGCCCGCCTGCCGCGCCTTGGTGGCCTTGGCCTTGAACCGCTTGACGAACTCCATCTTGCGCTCGATCTCGTCCGAGAGCCGCTTGGCCTCGCGGGCGCGCTGCTCCTCCATCTCCTCGGACCAGGCGATGAAGGACGAGAAGGAGCCCTTGCGCACCAATGGCCGACTGCCGCCCAGAAAAAGAACATGGGTAGCCACGTTGTCCAGGAACACGCGGTCGTGCGCCACGAAGACGAGCACGCCCTCGTAGGCCAGCAGGAACTGCTCCAGCCACTCCACGGCTTCCAGGTCCAGGTGGTTGGTGGGCTCGTCCAGGATCAGCACGTCGGCCCCGGCCGTGAGCACACGCGCCAGCTTGGCGCGCTCCCGCCAGCCGCCGGAAAAGGAGCCCAGCTTGCGTTCGTGCACGGCGGTCTCGAAGCCCAGGCCGGAAAGCACGGCGTGGGCGCGGTGCTCCGGATTGTAGCCGTAGCGCGTCTCCAGATCGGCCTGCTTGGCTGTCAGGCGGTTCATGGCCGCCTCGTCGCCGCGCTCGTGGGCCTTTTCCCAGTCTTCCCAGAACTCGTTCCACGAAGGCAGCACCTCCATGATGAACTCGAGCAGAGATTTTTCCAGGGTTTCTGGGCCGAGCTCCTGGGCCACGTAGCCGATGCGCGCCGCGCGGGGCATGATGACCCGGCCGGAGTCCGGGAAGGACTCGCCGGCGATCATCTTGAGCAGCGTGGTCTTGCCAGTGCCGTTGGGGCCGGCCACGGCCAGACGCGTGCCGTCGGCGATCTCCAGGGAGAATTCCTTGAACAGGTCCCTGCCGCCGTATGCCTTGGACAGGGAATCAATGGTCACCGTCATAGAAGTATCGTGATTTTAAGAAGATGGTTCGAAATCGTGCTCGTCCACACCGCTCTGGGCATCCCTGCCGGCGTCTTCCACAATGAACCCGGCGTTGAAGACGCCCTCCGGGCACTCCAGATTCACCAGCAGCGCACCATCCATGGCGTCTTTTTCCTGGATGGCGCGCACCCACCGCGCCGTGGCGGAAAAGGCATTGTAGTCACGGCTGGTAAGGCGCTCGCGCACACCGGCCACAAACACGCCGGCCAGCTCGCTCCACGAGCCCTGCTGCTCTATCCCCGAAGCCGCGGCATCGGCCGGGACCGCATCAGCCAGAGCCCTGGCACCTGGCTTCCCTGGGCAGGAGCCTCTATTGCCCAGGTTCTCGTCCGCACCGTTCTGGGACCACATGCCCAGGCGTCCGGGCCGCGGCGCCGGCGCATGGAGTATCTTCCGGGCCAGGTCGTCCGGAAAGAACACCCAGAAGTGCAGCACCAGACCGGCAAGCAACCGCAGATCCAGGCGGAACCCGGCGTCTGCGCGCAGCCCGTCGTTGAACAGCGCGTTCACGTCGCCCGGACGGCTGAGCCGGCCCAGCTTCATGACCACGCCGGCGGTGCGTTGCATGGCCACACGCATGGAGTCCACCATGTCCAGGAACAGGTGCCGGTGCTCGGAGCAGAACAGCACGTCCCGGTTGCAGGAGGCCAGGGCGCGCTCCATGCGGGTGAACTCGTTGATGGCCTCGATAAACGTATCCGCCGTGATGAAGCCCTTGGCCAGCAGCGCCTCGCCCAGGAAGACGTAGCCCATGGCCTGGGCCTGGACCAGGGATTCCCGCTGCTGCGGGGAGAGGCGTCCCTGGTCCACGGCTATCTGTCCGAAGGGCAGCTCGGAATCGCGCTGCGCCTGCAGTATGGCCTCGACGTCATCCGGGGTGAGATACTGCCGCCGCACCGCGATGTCGCCGATAAGTTCGTTGACGTCCTTCTGGTAATAGACAGCCGCGAGAAGCTGCTCCTCGGAAACGATGCCCCTGCGCAGCAGGAACTGTCCGAGGAAGCTCAGGTGAGACGGCGACTCGAGTGCTGTCATGTACCTGTCCTACTTCATGCGTTCCACCACCGCGTCGCCCATGGCGGTGCAGCCCAGGAGCTGCTTGCCCTGCTCCATGATGTCGCCGGTGCGCAGGCCTTCCTTGAGCACGGCCTGCACGGCATTCTCGATGACCGTGGCCTCCTCCGGAAGGTCGAACGCATGGCGCAGCATCATGGCTACGGAGAGGATGGTGGCAAGGGGGTTGGCCTTGTCCTGGCCGGCGATGTCCGGGGCCGAGCCGTGGATGGGCTCGAACAGGCCGGGGCCGCTTTCGCCCACCGAGGCCGAGGGGAGCATGCCCAAAGAGCCGGTGATGGCTGCCGCCTCGTCCGAGAGGATGTCGCCGAAAAGGTTGCCGGTGACGATAACGTCGAACTGCGAGGGATCGCGCACGAGTTGCATGGCCGCGTTGTCCACGTACATGTGGTCCAGCTCCACGTCCGGGTACTCCTTGGCGACTTCCAGAACGACCTCGCGCCAGAGCTGGGAGACGTCCAGCACGTTGGCCTTGTCCACGGAGGTCAGGCGGTTGGAGCGACGGCGCGCGGTCTCGAAGCCCAGGCGCGCGATACGCCGGATCTCGCTCTCGCGGTAGACCATAGTGTTGAAGGCGCGGCGTTCGCCGTCCACGGTGTCCTCACCCTTGGGCTCGCCAAAGTAGATGCCACCGGTGAGCTCGCGGATGACCATGACGTCCAGACCCTTGGCCGTGATCTCGGGCCGCAGAAAGGAGGCGCCGGCAAGCTCCGGGAAAAGTGTGGCCGGGCGGAGGTTGGCGAACAGGCCCAGGGCCTTGCGGATGCCCAGCAGGCCGCGCTCCGGCCGGATGGCCTTCTCGATGTTGTCCCACTTGGGACCGCCCACGGCGCCCAGCAGCACGGCGTCGGACGCCTTGCACTTTTCCACGGTCTCGTCCGGCAGGGGCACGCCGGTCTCATCGATGGCCACGCCGCCGAGCAGCGCCTTGGAGTACTCGACCTCGTGGCCGAAACGGGCCGCAACGTTGTCCAGCACCTTCACGGCCTGATTCACAATTTCCGGGCCGATGCCGTCGCCCGGAATAAGGCACAAACGAATACGCATGATTTCTCCTTATATTCCACTGAACATACACCGCCTTCCGGCGTATGCTCAAGTCTGTTCATTCATAATGCACGAAAACCGAGCTTCCCTGAGGCACGTCGAGCGCAAGCGCTACCGCACGGCACTTGGCCTTGAGTGCGAAGAAGACGTTGCCCATGCGGCCTTCCAGGGACTCGAAGTTGCCCTGCCCCTTGGAGAGGAGCACGTCGGCCTCGTCCATGAGCAGTCTGGTCTGCGGGTTGAGGCGGCCCAGCACGGCTCCCGGCGCGTCGGAGCCGGATGAGAGCACCCGGCACAGCCGGGTCAGGCCCACGATCTCCGCGTCTTCCATGGTGGCGTCGTTGAGCACGGGTGTTTCCCGCACAGCGTAGGCCACCTCGGCCCCGAGGCTCGCAAGCTCCTTGACCAGCAGGGTGTCCAGGCCGATCTCGCCGGCGTTGTCGCCCAGGATGAGCACCTTGGCGCCGGGTGCGATCCGCTCCCGGAACGCCGGGTAGGCGTCCCGGCCCCAGGGCGCGTCCTTCTCCGCTTCCAGGGCGTGCTCCCAGTCGTACTCGATGCCGACGCCGGCGTCGATGTAGTTGCCTACGAGAGAAAGCCCCAGCGCGGCGCGCAGGGGATCGTCCGAGCCCTGCACGTACGTCTCAAGCTGCGGCAGCAGGGCCAGCACGCGGGTATTGGCCTGTTCCTTGTGCCCGGCAAAAAGATCCGCGCCGCCGTTGGCTTCCGTGAGCACGGGGTAATACTCCGCGGCCAGGTCCGGCGGCGGCCGGTCGAGGTCGGCCCCGGCGAGCAGCTCCGCCATCTGGCGTACGAGCCGCTCGCGCAGGGCCGTATCGTCCGGTGCAATCTGCCAGGCGCCGCGCGCGGCCTGCTCCATGAAGCAGGCAAAGCAGTCCGAGCTGGTGCGCATGCTACCCGGCCTGGGACTCCAGGCGGTCGCTCACGTAGCCAACCAGGCCGCCCTTGTTCAGAATCTCCTGCATGAACGGCGGCACGGGCGCGAACTTGAAGCTCTCGCCGGTGGTCTCGTCGGTGATGGTGCCGGCGGCCGGATCGATGGAGAGCGTGTCGCCTTGGCTGATCTTGTCCACGGCGTCGCCCACTTCGAGCAGAAGGAGGCCCATGTTGAAGGCGTTGCGGTAGAAGATGCGCGCAAAGCTCTTGGCGATGACGGCCTTGACGCCCGCGCCGATGATGGCGATGGGCGCGTGCTCACGCGAGGAGCCGCAGCCGAAGTTCTCGCCGGCCACGATGATGTCGCCTTCCTCCACGTGGTTGACCCAGTCCGGGTCCATGCCTGCCATGCAGTACTTGCCGAGCTCGATGGGATCGGTGGACACGAGGTAGGTCGCGGGGATGATCGCGTCTGTATCGATATGGTGGCCCATGGTGTGGGCCGTGCCGCGTATGGGTGCGGTCATGGTCTGTTCTCCTTGCAGGCCCGATTACAGGGCGTCGGGGTGGACGATCTCGCCGGCAACGGCGGATGCCGCGGCCACGGCCGGACCGGCGAGGTAGACCTCGCTCTCCAGATGGCCCATGCGTCCCTTGAAGTTGCGGTTGGTGGTGGAAATGGCGCGCTCGCCCTTGCCGAGGATGCCCATGTGGCCGCCCAGGCAGGGACCGCAGGTGGGCGGGCCCACCACGCAGCCGGCGTCCATGAACACGGTGAAGAGCCCCTCGTCCATGGCCTGCTTCCAGATGGCCGGCGTGGCCGGCAGGATGATGGCGCGCACATTCTTGGAGACCTTGCGGCCGCCCAGCACAGCGGCTGCCTCGCGCAGGTCCTCGATGCGGCCGTTGGTGCAGGAGCCGATGACGGCCTGCTGGATGGTCGTGCCCTTGCACTCCTCCACGCCCTTCACGTTCTCGGGCAGATGCGGCACGGCCACGCGAGGGCTCATGCCGGTCACGTCGATGGTGACCTCGCGCTGATACTCCGCGCCCTGGTCGGCCGCGATCTTCTCGGCGTTGGGCCGGTTGTGCGCGGCGCAGTAGGCCAGGGTCTTGTCGTCGGCCGCAAAAAGGCCGGCCTTGCCGCCCGCCTCGATGGCCATGTTGGCCATGGTCATGCGGCCCTCGATGGAAAGATCCTCGATGACGGGACCGTCGAACTCCATAACGCAGTAGCGCGCGCCGGCCACGCCGATCTCGCCGATGACCTGGAGGATGAGGTCCTTGCCGCCCACCCAGGGGCCCATCGCGCCGGTAATGGTCACGTGGATGGCGTCCGGCACCTTGAACCACGTCTCGCCCAGAACCATGGCCCCGGCCACATCCGTGGAGCCCATGCCGGTGGCGAAGGCGCCGAGAGCGCCGTACGTGCAGGTATGGCTGTCCGCGCCCACAACCACGTCGCCCGGTCCCACAAGGCCCAGCTCGGGCAGGAGCGCGTGCTCCACACCGCAGTCGCCGCCTTCGTAGTAATGGACAATGCCCATCTCCTTGGCGAACTCGCGCACGCCGCGGACCTGTTCGGCCGAGGCGATGTCCCGGTTCGGGGTGAAGTGGTCCATGACCAGGGCGATCTTGTTCTTGTCGAACACCTTGGTGGCGCCCATGGCGCGGAAGCTCTTGATGGCCAGCGGCGCGGTGATGTCGTTGGCAAGAGCCAGATCCACCCTGCACTGGACGATGGAGCCGGTCTTGGCCTCGCCGGATACCGCGTGCGCGGCCAGCAGTTTTTCGGTTAACGTACGGCGCATTCCTTGTCCTCCTCCTTCTTGGCCAGCCGGTTCATGGCGTTCAGATACGCCTTGGCGGTGGCGACAATGATATCCGGATCGGCGCCGCGGCCGACAGCGGCGCACCCTTTTTCCTGTATGCGGACCGTGACCTCGCCCTGGGCGTCGGCCCCGCCGGTGATGGCGTTGACCGTGTAGCTCATGAGCTCGGGGGTACGGCCCGTCACTTTATCGATGGCGTTGAATGTGGCGTCCACAGGGCCCACGCCGAAGGTGGCCTCGCGGCGCTCCTCGCCGTCCACGTCCATGACCACGGCCGCCGAAGGCGGGATGGTGCCGGCGAGCACGGAGAGATTGGTGAGACGGAACTTGTCCGGAATGCGGTAGATGCGCTCCAGGACCACGGCCTCGATGTCCTCGTCGTAGACGCGCTCCTTCTTGTCCGCAAGCCCTTTGACCGCCTCGAAGACCTGGCCCATGGCCTCGTCTTCCAGGTTGTAGCCCAGCTCTTCCAGCTTGGACTTGAGGGCGTGGCGGCCGGAGTGCTTGCCCAGCACCAGCTCGGTCTTCTCGCGTCCCACCGAGGCTGGGGTCATGATCTCGTAGGTCCGGCGGTCCTTGAGCATGCCGTGCTGGTGGATGCCGGACTCGTGGGCAAAGGCATTGGTGCCGATGATGGCCTTGTACGGCGGAATGGGCTGGCCAATGATCATGGAGAGCAGCCGGCACGAAGGGAAAAGCTGCTCGGTCTTCACGTTGGTGGTCAGGCCGTAGTACGGCTCGCGGGTATGCAGCGCCATGACCAGCTCTTCCAGAGCGGCGTTGCCGGCGCGCTCACCGATGCCGGAGAGCGTGACCTCGGCCTGCCGGGCGCCTGCGCGGATGGCAGCCAGGGTGTTGGCCACGCCCAGGCCCAGGTCGTTGTGGCAGTGCACGCTGAACACGGCCTTGTCGCTGTTAGGCACGGTCTCGACGAGGTAGCGGATGAGGTCCGCGAACTCCTCGGGCATGGCGTAGCCCACGGTGTCCGGGATGTTCACGGTGGTTGCGCCAGCGTCGATGACGGCCTCCACCACTTTGGCCAGGAACTCGCGGTCGGAGCGCGAGGCGTCCTCGGCCGAGAACTCTACGTTGTCCGTGTACTGTCTGGCGTGCTTCACGGCCTTCACGGCCATCTCAAAGACCTCGTCCGGGCTCTTGCCCAGCTTGAACTCCATGTGCAGGGGCGAGGTGGCGAGGAACGTATGGATGCGCGGATGCGCCGCGTCCTTGATGGCTTCCCAGACGCGGTCGATGTCGGACGGCATGGCCCGGCACAGGCCGGCCACCTGGGAGTTCTTCACCGTGGCGGCGATGTCGCGCACGGCCTCGAAGTCGCCCTGGCTGGCGGCCGGGAACCCGGCCTCGATCACGTCCACGCCCAGGTTTTCCAGCTGGCGCGCCAGACGGATCTTCTCTTTATGATTCATGGTTGCGCCGGGGGACTGCTCCCCGTCACGCAAGGTGGTGTCGAAAATGATTACGCGGTCGGACATGGTCTGACCCTCCTC
Organism: Oceanidesulfovibrio marinus; assembly: GCF_013085545.1. Taxonomy (NCBI): domain Bacteria; kingdom Pseudomonadati; phylum Thermodesulfobacteriota; class Desulfovibrionia; order Desulfovibrionales; family Desulfovibrionaceae; genus Oceanidesulfovibrio; species Oceanidesulfovibrio marinus. The sequence continues at coordinate 3,961,327 of NZ_CP039543.1, read as the reverse complement.
GTGTGCTTCTGCTTATTTGATACGAGTTGCGCGTACCGCCGTTGGATGCAGCGGTGCTCTAGCGCGTCATATTATGCGCATGCCAAGGGCGCCGCAATGCGCCCTTCTTATGAAGGATACGAGATCGTAGGGGCTTGGACTAGGAAAGCCCCCATAGGAGGAGGGCTAGGCCGTCGGCCATGGCGCGCTTCCCGGCCCGGGAATGACGGAGGGTGGTATGGTAAACAGTCGCAATCATGGCTGCGAAGGATTGTTAGCCCCTGCGAATCGCACTGTCAAGGCCGGCAGTATGGCGGCTGTTCCAGCAGCGGCCGCATGTCCGGGCATATTTCCGACAGCTCCTTTTCCATCTGAACCACGGAGTCGAAGTGGATGGCGGTGAGGCCCAGAGTCCGGGACAGCGCCACGTGCTGCGTGGAGTCGTCGATGAACAGCGTCTCCTGCGGCGTTGCGCCCAGCTCCTGCAGCGCGTGATGGAAGAATTCCGGCTGCCGCTTGCTCATACCCTCGTGGAAGGAGTTGAACACGCGATGGAAGTACGGAAATACGTCGTACTTTTTGTTGAGCTCGTCCAGCCAGTCGGTCTGGTCGCTGAGCATGGCCACGGTGCGTCCCTGCGCCGCAAGCATGGAGACGATCTCCAGCATGCGCGGCCGCACGATAAAGCCGGACAAGAGCTTCTCGCGCTTGGCCTGCATGTCGCCGTTCAGGCCGGCGCGCTTTTCCAGCTCGTTCCAGAACACGTGCTCCGGGGCCAGCCCCACCAGATAGCCACAGCCGTACATGATCTCCACGGCCTCGTGGAACACTGCGTCCGGGTCCAGCCCCTGTACATCGGCCATGCCCTTAAGACCATTGACGAAACCTTCCTCGGCGATCACGCCGCCGAAATCGATAAGCACCGTGGTTATGCGCGGCGTATCCGCCATGCCTTGCTCCTCTTCTTTATAGACAGGATGGCGCCATATTTGGCGCGTATCGTTCCAGCTGATAGCCCCTCGCCCTTCGGGGCGCAAGCGAAGATGATGTGACGGCTTCCTTTAACCGGTCAACTCTGATAAAAATGATTGTATGTGGCTATACTCCCACTCCCTGAACCACGGAGCCGCAAACGCATGACCGCCGAGAAAATCAGTATGGAAGGCAAACCAATCGATATCAAAACTCCTGCGGAAGCCCCCCTGACCCGCCTTTCCTTTTTTCGCGAAAAGCTGGGCCTCGACAACGGCGCAATCGATGTGCTCGCTCCTTTTGCTCAGAAAATAATCGAGCACAAGCACGACTTCGCCGACTACCTGTATGAGTACTTCATCCAGATTCCGGAGACCAAGTCCATCCTCTCCCACGATACCTGGCCCAAGGTCATCAAGAACAACTGGTCCACCACCTTTGACATGCTTTTTTCCAACGGGCCGGACGAGGAGCTCATGGATTACCTCTGGAAGAGCGGAGTCATCCACGTCCGGCTGAACATCGACCAGCGCTACATCAACTTGGCCTACTCCCTTATGCGCATCTTCTGCCGGCAGGTGGTGCGCGAGGAGGTGGACGGCAAGGAGTTTGACGACGCCCAGGCTGTGACGGACAAGCTGGTGGACCTCTGCGTGCTCATCGCCACGGACGCCTACCTGGACTCCACCACCAAGTGCGACCGCGAGGTCGTGCGAGGCATCGCCCACCAGCTGCGCAACCCGCTCATGGTCATCGGCGGCTACACCCGCAAGCTGCAGAAAGCCATAGAACCCGAAAGCCCGGACATGGACGCGCTGCGCGCCATTCTGGACGAGAGCAAACGGCTGGAAAAACTCGTGGCCGACGTGAGCGAGTACATGGACATGTACAGGGAGGACGCCCGCCGCGAATCTCTAGATCTGAAAGTCCTGATGGACGAAGCCGTGGAGTACGTGCGCGCCAAGCACACCGGCGATTTTCCGGTGCACGTGGACATCGACCCTTCCCGATGCATGGCCTACGCCGACCGGCGCGACGTGTTCACGGCCTTCAAGCACCTGCTGCTCGACGGGCTGGAGAACATTGCCGCGCCCCCGGACGGCGGCGAGGCCGCCATCACCGTCACCACGCAGCCCGACCCCCGGGACGAACGCTACATGGAGGTAGTCTTCTTCAACACTGGGGAGCCGCCGCGTCCCGAGGAGCTGGACTTCCTGTTTACGCCGTTCCATGTGCGGGCGCCCATGGGTGCGGGATTCGGCCTGCCTATAGCGCGGCTGGCCGCGAACAAGAACCTGGGCCGTCTGAGCCTGACTCCGGTCGCCGACAAAGGTCTGGAATGTACGCTTTCCCTGCCGGAACCGCCCCGGTCGTGAGTATCTGGCAAAACGACCCTACAGTCATACAAAAACTCTTGTCTTTTTGGTGCCTTCGGTTTAGGATCAGCTTACTGACTGGATAAGGTATATTGGAATAGATTTTTACGGTAGGTGTGCAGCATCGCCCGCAGCCTGGGGGGGCACTCGATCGGCGCTGTACGGAACTGTTTGCATCAAGCAGAGCAAAACTGCTGGCTACAAACGCGGGGGGAGTATGAACAAGAGCGAACTCGTCAAGGAACTGGCCGAGGAAAACAACATTTCGACCGAAGAATCCACCATGTTTGTGGAAATGTTCTTCGATTCCGTCCGCAACGCCCTGTTGGAGGACGGACGCGTAGAGATCCGCGGCTTCGGCTCGTTCAAGATCAAGAGCTACAAGGGGTACACCGGCCGTAACCCCAAAACAGGCCAGAGCGTGGAAGTGCCGCCCAAAAAGCTGCCCTCCTTCCGCGCGGGCAAAGAGCTCAAGGAAGTCATCAACGTCAGCTAGACGCAGGCTACCGGCGTCGAAGGATTGCTGAGCACTTTGGATAGCAGCGAAATCCTTCTGGAAACCGGGTCAAATGAACTCAACCTCATTGAGTTCTATATTGACGAACGCGACCCCGAGACTGGCGAGGTCGTGCGGGACTTTTTTGGCGTCAACGTCGCCAAGGTCCTGGAGGTTGTGGAAAGCCCCGGTCTCGTTTCCGGTAAATCCGCCGTCGACCCATGTTTCATGGGCACCATCCCCTTGCGGGAGCACATGCTGCCCGTGCTCGATCTTGGCGTGTGGCTGAATATCGACCGCGTCCAGGTCGAGCACGAAGCCATCCTCGTCACCGAGTTCAACGGCGTCGTCACTGGCTTTCTGGTCTCCGGCGTCACCATGATCCATCGCGTCAGCTGGAGCGAGATCATGCCGCCCAACCATTATGTCGCTGCCCTGCAGTCCAACTGCATCACCGGCCTTGTGGAGCTCGGCGACCATTTCGTGCTCATGCTCGACCTTGAAAAGATTCTGGCCGAGCTCGATCCCGACAACCAGAACGTGAACGTGGGTGCAGAGGTACAGACCATCGGCGCCGGGTACTCCGCCCTGGTCGCTGACGACTCTACGGCCCTGCGATTCATCATCCGCCAGCACCTGGAGGCCGCCGGCTACAGCGTGACCACCGTCAACGACGGCATGGAAGCGCTGGAGACCCTAACCCGGCTCCGCAACGAGGGGTCGCCCGTGGACATCCTCGTCTCCGACATCGAGATGCCGCGAATGGACGGATACACCCTGACCAAGAACGTCAAGCAAAACCCCAGCCTCAACCTTCCGGTCATCCTCTTCTCCTCGCTCATACGCGACGACCAGCGGCACAAGGGCCTTTCCGTCGGCGCGGACGACCAGATCACCAAGCCGGAGTTCGCCAGCCTCGCCTCCCGGGCCGAATCGCTCATCAGGGAATACCGGGGCGGACAACGAATGGAGAGCAGTACGTGACGCAGCCGTCCCGCCCCCACGCCGCCACTCCATCCGACGACGACACGCCCAAGGCTCTACTCGATTCCGGCCTCCCCCTGAAGCACCTCAAGATCAGCGAATGCATGGTCACGGAAAAGGACTGCCTCATCGCCACCGTGCTGGGATCATGTGTTTCCGTCACCTTCTTCTGCCCCAGGCCCAGGCTCGCCGGCATGTTCCACGCCATGCTGCCAGAAAGCACCAACGAGCTGTTCCGCAAGCGCGACGATTGCTGCACCATGCCCAACCCGCCGTTGGACACCTGCAAGTTCGTGGATACGGCCATCCAGTGTGTCATCGCCAAGTTCGCGGCCCGCGGCGTGAAGCCTTCCAGCCTGGAGGTCAAACTCTTCGGCGGCGCCTTCAGCCTGCTTTCCGAGGAAAAGAAAAACGTCCGCGAGATCGTGGACGTGGGTGCAAAGAACGTGGCCATGGCGCGGCTGGCGCTCAAAAAGCTGGGGCTCGTGCCCACTGCCGAGTCCGTGCAGGGCAACCGCGGCCGCAAGCTCTTTTTCCATACGGCCACCGGCAAGGTCTGGATGAAGTATCTGGGCTCCAGAACCACCATGCGGCGCGTGCCGCGACGGCGCTGATAATTCTTCCCTCTTTTTCCGGCCGCATCTTGTCGGCGGCGTCCCACACAGGTATCCTGGAGACAGGAACCACGAGTTCGTGATCCCGGCGCAGTGCGCCTGTATCGCCGTCGGCGTTCGGTCCGTTGCCGGCCGTCGTCATTAGAGCCTCATCACAAGCCCCAATAGGACGTATCCATGCGACGCAGAGAATTCCTCAAGTGGCAGATGCACGGCGCGCTCTGGCTCGCCGCCGGCTCCACCGTTGCCGCACCGCTCTCGGCCATGGCCCAGGATGCAGTGACCAGTGCGGACGAGCTGGACGTGGCCATAGCCAAAGGCGCGCCGGCCGCGGCCACACGAGCAGCCGTGGAGCTCCTGGGCGGCATGCAGAGCGTGGTCAAGCCCGGCCAGAAGGTGGCCATCAAGCCGAACATGAGCTTCCCCCAGGCGCCAGACAAGGGCACCACCACCCACCCCGAGGTGGTCAGCGCGCTGGTGGCCATGTGCCGGGAGGCAGGCGCGGAGGAGATATTCGTCCTCGACCATCCCTTGAGCCGCGCCGAGGCCTGTCTGGAGCGCAGCGAGATCCAGGCGGCGTGCAGCGCCATTCCCAACACCCGCGTTCTGGGCCTGGAGGACTCGACCTTCTACGTGGAAGCACCCATCGACCAGGGCGAGGAGATGCGCGACAACGCCTTCATGCGCGAGGTGCTGGAGGCGGACGTGCTCATCGCCGCGCCCGTGGCCAAGTCCCACGGCTCCACCGGCGTCTCCCTGTCCATGAAGGGCATGATGGGCCTTATCTGGGACCGCGGCGTGATGCACTACCGCTACAACCTGGACCAGGCCATTGTGGACCTGAACACGAAGCTCGCGGCCGACCTCGCCGTGGTGGACGCCACCCGCGTACTCTCCACCAACGGGCCGTATGGGCCGGGGCTCGTGCTCAACGAGAACACCGTCATCGCCTCGCGCAACGTGGTGGCGGCCGACGCCATGACCGTCTCCCGCTTCGAGTGGTACGGCCGGCGCATCCGGCCGGACCAGGTGGGCCACATCCGCGCGGCCCATGACCGCGGCCTCGGTCCCATGGACGTCGCGAGTATGAAGGTCAGGGAGGTCGAGGTCTGAAGCCTTCCGGCAAATCTCCATCGCCGCGGCGCGCGCGTTCCCGCTTCTGGCGCACGGCCGCCCAGGGCCTCAGCCTGGCGCTGTTCGTGGTCCTGCTGCTCTGGGCAGGTCTGCCCCTGTTCGGGCCGGCCGACCTCTACCTGCGCATGGACCCCATGGTCCTGGCGGGCACGCTCCTTTCCGGCCGCGTCCTGGACGGCGCGTTCTGGATCGCCTTCATCCCGGCGCTCCTCTTTCTGGCAATCACCCTCGTTGCCGGCCGCTTCTTCTGTGGCTGGATATGCCCGCTGGGAACCTGCGTGGACCTGGCCGATCGCGCCACGGCCAGGCGCCGCGCTTCTCCCCTGGGCCGGCCCGCGCGCACCGGCCTGCGCCGGGTGAAGTACCACGTTCTCGCGCTCATCCTGGGCGCCGCGCTGCTGGGCGTCTCCCTGGTCTTTATCGCCGCGCCCATCCCGCTGGTAACGCGCTTTTTCGGCCTCCTGCTCATGCCGCTGGTCCAGGTTGCGGCGTGGCTGGGGCTGGACGCCGCGCGTCCCCTGGCCGCCTCTCTGGACGCGGGCTCCATCTACTACCTCAAAATCACCTACGACCGCTTCGGCACGCAGCTCTTCCTGCTGGCCATGGCCGGCGCGGTCTTTCTGCCGGGCCTGCTCGCCCCGCGGTTCTGGTGCCGCTACCTCTGCCCGGCCGGAGCAATCTTCTCCATCTTCGGCCGCAAGCCCATTATCCGCCGCCGCGTTTCCGACGCCTGCATCGAGTGCGGGCTGTGCCGCAAGCGCTGCCCCATGAACGCCATCCCGGCCGATCCGCACGACACGCGCCATGGCGAGTGCATTTCCTGCGAAACATGCGAGCGCATCTGCCCGGTCGCGGCCATCACCTTCCCGGTCTCCGGACAGGCGGAGCAGGCAGGAGTCCAGTCGGATGATGGCCCTGCCGATGCCCCCCTGAAGCAACGCCCCGCAACCGCTGACAATGTCGCGACTACTAAGATCAAGGGAGGTGACTCCGGGAGCCCGCCGCCCTCGCGCGGCAATGTCCCCTCTCCGCCCGAGGCCAGGGTGCCCCGGCGGACCTTCCTGCTCACCGGCGTGGTCGGCGCCGGCACGGCCCTGCTCGCCTACACGGACCTCGCCAGCCCGCTCACGGCCGAGGGCAAGGGCGATCCAGAGCAGCGCTACACCCTGCGACCGCCCGGCGCGCTGCCCGAGCCGGACTTCCTGGCCCGCTGCGTGCGCTGTGGCGAGTGCATGATCGGCTGCCCCACCAACACCATCCAGCCCATATGGTTTGCCGCCGGCCTGGCCGGTGTCTTCAGCCCGGTTCTGGAGCCCACGCGCGGCCCGTGCGAGACCACCTGCAACGCCTGCGGCCACCTCTGCCCCACCGGAGCCCTGCGGCCCCTGCCCCTGGCCGAGAAACAGCACGCCAAGCTGGGCACGGCGCGTATCCTGCGCCACAAGTGCCTGGCCTGGGAGGAGCAGCGCCAGTGCGTGGTCTGCGACGAAGTCTGCCCCTACGACGCCATCCACCTGGAGCGCGTGGAGGGAAATCCGGTGGCCGTGCCCTTTGTGGACGAGCGGCGCTGCGCCGGCTGCGGATTCTGCGAGCACAACTGCCCGGTGCGCGCCCAACGCGCCATCATCGTGCAGCCGGCCGGCGCGGTGCGCATCGCGTCCGGCTCGTACATTGACGAGGCCGCCGCCCGTGGCCTGGACATCGACCTGAACCGGCCCGGCTCCAGGCACCCCGGCCCTGGCGGATATGAGGGATACGGCCCGGCGCAGGGTCATGGGTACGAAGGCAGCGCGTCCTCACCCGGATATCAGGGCGGCCAGGAATACCCTACCCAGCCCGGCAGCGACCTGCCCCCCGGCTTTTCGGAATCGCCCGGCGCGCAGGGTTCGCAAACGTCCCCGCCATATCCGGCCGCCGAACCGGCCGGAAACTTCAGCCGATCCACTTCCGACGGCGGGTTGCCGCCTGGATTTTCCGAGCCGCCGACCACGCCGCGGTCTTCTGCACCGCCGCAGCCCCGTGGCGGCAGAGCCCCCGCCCCGTCCGGCTCCGGCAGCAATCTGCCTCCCGGATTCTCGGAGCCTAGCTCCTGAGCTGGTCCGCAACGTATTTCTTTGCGGCAAGCCATCTTAGAAATTATTGAGAGATTTTCTAATATGTGGTAACCGCGAGTTCCATGAACCACGTTTTCCCATGCACATGCCCGACCGCGGCCCGGCTCTCACGTCACGACCTTGTGGAAAACGAGGTCTTCGTGCGGGAATCCTTCGCCACCCTGCTCGCCTTCAAGTCCTCCTCCCTGTACTTCCCGCAGGCCATTCCTGCCGGGATGTCGCCAGAGGACGGCGGCAAGGCGCTGCACCTGCCGGACGAGCGCAAGCTGCTGGTGCCGCTGATCCACCAGGACGAGTTCCTGGGGGTCTTCGTGGCGCGTGGGGTGCGCTTCAAGGCGCCCAAGACCATGCTCGCCAAGGCGCCGGCCATTGCCGGCCTGGTGCTGGAAACGTTGCATCTGCGCAAGCTTTCCATGTGCGACCCGCTCACCGGGCTGCTGGAGCCGCACCACTTCTACGCCGCCCTGGAGCGCGAGGTGGACGCCGTGGTCTGCTCGCTCAAGCCGGAGTGCGGGGCCGGACGCCAGCTCAATGGCGACAATCACCGCGCCGGCCTGGGCGTGGTCACCATCCGGCTCACGGGCATGCGCCGGATCATCAGCCGGTTTGGCCACATCTTTGCCGACAAGCTGACCGCCGCGGCAGGCGAGGCCATACACGCCGCCGCGCCGCAGACATCCATAGCCTCGCGCACCGCACCATACGATTTTTCCATCCTCGTGCCGGAAGGCGGGTTCGGCGCCTGCCGCTCCCTGGCTGAAACGCTCATGGCCGATATCCGGGCGCAGGAGCTCACCCACGAGCTGACGGACACGGCCGTCTCCCCCACGGTCCGCGCAGGGTTCGCCCTCTTCCCGCAGGATATGGACGGGGCCGTGTTTGAGCGCGAGACCGCCGAGCAGGCGCGCATCCTTCAGGCAAAGGCTGCACGCGCCGCGCGTACCGCCATCCAGCTGGAGAGCGACGAGCCCATGCCCTTCAGCCGCATCCTGGAGCAAGGCGGCTGGGTCATGCACACCATGACCATGAACCGCCTCGTGGTCAGCCTGGGCCAGTCCGTGGGCGTCAAGGAGGGCCAGCGCTACCTGGCGTGGTCTGCGCCGCAGGACGGCAGCCAGCCCCGCTACAAGGGCGAGATCATCATCATGGAGGCGTCGCCCGAGGAGTCCCTGGCCGAGATCATGCACCAGGGCGACCCGAGCTGGGGCATCGAGCCCGGCGACCGGCTCACCCTGCTCAAGGGGCAGAACGCCGGCACAGGCGACGGCGACGAGGCCGGCGGCGAGAAGGACACCATCACCGGTCTCTACATGTATCGCGATTTCCTGCAGCGCATGCGCGCGGCCAGCGAGCGTCTCTCGCAGTTCAGCGTGGCGCTCGTGCGGCTCTCCGCCGTGGAGGATCAGGGCTCCGAGGCGTTCCACACCCACGCCGAGCAGGTGGTGGGCGAGGCCGCCGGCCTGGCGCGCGAGCTCTTCGGTCCGGAGGTCATCGGCGGCCGGTTCAGCATGAACAGCCTGGTCTTCTTCATCCCGGAACGCAGCGTGGAGCAGTCGCTGCCGCTCTTCCGCTCCTTCCACAAGCAGCTGGCGGACGCGCACGGCCTGGAAGCCGCTGTGGGCATCGCCGGCTACCCGTTCCTGACCTACCACAAGTCCGACATCGTGGAGAACAGCCGCAAGGCGCTGGACTTTGCGCTGCTGCTGGATGCGCCGCGGCTGGGCACCTTCGGCTCCCTGGCACTGACCATTGCCGCGGACAAGCTCTTCAGCAACGGCGATCTGTACGGCGCGCTGGAGGAGTACAAGCTGGCGCTCCTGGCCGACGAGTCCAACACGCTGGCGCTCAACTCCCTGGGTGTGTGCGAGGCGCGCATAGGCCGCCTGGCCGAGGCGCGGGACCGCTTCGACACGGTGCTGGCCCGCGAGCGCGGCAACCTCATGGCGCGCTACAACCTGGGCTACGTCTGCCAGAAGATGGGCGCGCTGGAAGCGGCCAAGGACGCCTACCGCCGCTGCCTGAAGAAAGACCCAAAGCACCTCTTCAGCCTGGTGCGACTGGGCCAGGTGGCCGAGGCCGAAGGCAAGCTGGGGCTGGCCAGGCGCTACTACAACCGCGCCACCCTGCTGGACGGCGGACGCGGCGTGACCCGCCGCCATCTGGCCCGGCTCTCCTTCAAGCAGAACCGGCTGGAGGAAGCGCGGGAGCTGTTGCACGAGGCGCTGGTGCACGACCCAAAAGACGCCTTCTCCCTGCACCTCATGGCGCGGCTCTACCTGGACAGCGGCGAGGACCCCGAGATCGCCAAGGTGCTGGCGAGTCAGAGCGTGGCCCTGCGACCGGACAAGAAGCCCTATTGGGTAGAGCTGGCGCGCGCCTTCGACAGCCTGGGCAAAACGCACGAGGCGCAGCGCTCCATGGCCCACGCCGCCAATCTGTAGGCCGTACCCACCCCATACACGCAATGAAGGCGCTCCGAATCCAGGGCGCCTTTTCTTTTGCATTATCGGGAGGCGGAGCACCGCAGCCAATTGCCGCCCCACGGAGTCCAGCCGACTCCATTCATGACCGGCAGGCCAGGCGTTGCCTCGATTTTCTCAGGTTTTCCACAGGAAGCGGCCTGCGCATCAAAAAAAGCCCGGAGACTTGGTCCCCGGGCTATCCAAAAAAAGAGCGGCCCATCATGAATCCCTGGCTTATCTGGGGGGCAATCCAAAGGAAAACGTGAGCCGCTCAATATCTACCGGAGAGTCTCCGGAAATGATGACGATGTGTATACTTAGTCTGGTCAGTCTACCTCGGCTGTCAGTCCAGGTTTCTGGAAACAAACTCCAGGAGCCCTTCGCAGCTCAGCTTGCCGAGCACTCTGTCCTTCTCGGCGCCGTTCTTGAACAGCAGGTACGTCGGAGTTCCCATAACACGGTGCTGCACATGAAATTTATCCTGTCCGTGGTCATCGAGAATCCAGACCTTGAGCTGCCCATCATACTGTCTGGCCACCTCGCGGAGCGAGTCTTCCTGGTCCCGCATCTCGTGCTCCTGACGGAGACAGGCAAGCAGAACGAATCCTGCTTCCCGCTTCAGGGCGACCTCGAAGCCGCTCCCCGTGAAATGCTCGAACGCTGACTCGACTTTCATACTCATTGACGACTCGCATACGCGCCGGCAGCGACATGGTTAGTGATAAGGCACATGAACTACAAATTCAAGTATCAAACTTCATACCAACAGCAAGAATCCACATGTTTTATTATTTAAGCCATCATTTTCGACTGTTATACACTATTTGCGCAGCAAAACGCACAACAAAAACTGTCACATGTCACGCCGGTGTGACGTAACAGTGACACTTTTTGCGCCACTAAAACGTTACGCGATCTCGAACTCGCGTATCTTTCTGTAAATGGTCTGCCTGCTGACACCCAGAATACGGGCCGCCTTGGCCTTGTTGCCGCCGGAGCGCTCCAGGGCGTTCTGCAGCGCAGCGCGGTCTACGCTGCGTTCGCCCGGGGATGCCACGCGGGAAAGGATGTCCAGGGGATGGAAGACCTCCGCCGGCAGGTGGTTGACCTCCAGGGTCTGGCCGCGGCAGAGGACAAAGGCGTGTTCGATGGCGTGTTTGAGCTCGCGGATGTTGCCCGGCCAGGGGTAGTTCATCAGGGCCGAGCGCGCTTCCTCGGTAAGGCCGCTGACGTGCCGGCCCATCTCCAGATTGAAGGCGCGCACAAAGTGGTCGATGAGCAGCGGGATGTCGTCGCGCCTTTCGCGCAGCGGCGGCAGCTGTATCTCCACCACCTTGAGCCGGTAGAAGAGGTCTTCGCGGAACTCCCCCAGCATGACTTTTTCGCGCAGATTCTGGTTGGTGGCGGCCACCACGCGCACGTCCACCTTCATGGTGGCGGTGTCGCCCACGCGCTCGATCTCCTTTTCCTGCAGCACCCGCAGAAGCTTGAGCTGGATGCGCGAGGAGATGTCGCCGATCTCGTCGAGGAAGATGGTGCCGCCGTGGGCCAGGCGGAACCGGCCGACCTTGTCGCGCACGGCTCCGGTGAAGGCGCCGCGAACATGGCCGAAGAGCTCGCTTTCAAGCAGATTTTCCGACAGGGCTGAGCAGTTGACCCGCACCATGGGTTTGCCAGCGCGGGGGCCGGAGTAGTGCAGCGCCTCGGCCACCAGCTCCTTGCCGGTACCAGAGTCGCCTGTCACGAGCACGGTGGTGTCCGTGCGGGAAAGGTCCTCCATCAGGGCGAAGATCTCGCGCATGCGGCTGCTCTTGCCCACGATGTTGCTGTAGCTGCGGCGCTGTTTCAGCTCGCGCTCCAGGCCGGCCATGCGGGAGATGTCGCGCACAACCAGGACCACGCCCAGGAAGTTGTCATCGCTGTCCACCAGGGGTGAGGCGTCGAGCACGGCCGTGCGTGGGTCCCCGCCGCCGTCCCGGAACTCGATGCGGAACTCCCGCACGTGCTTGCGCAGGCGCAGGGTCTCGCCCACCAGATGGGTGAAAGCCTCGTGGAAATGGCCGAGGGATTCCTTGTAGTCCGTACCCTCAAGCTCATCAGGTTGGAGATCGAAGACGTCGACAGTGCCGCGGTTGGCCTGGATGATCTTGCCCTGCAGATTGAGGGTGATGATCGCTTCCGGTACGGAGCGGAACACCGCTTCCAGATGGAGGCGCAGGGAGGTGCGCTCGGCCTGCAAGGCGCGCTTCTCGTCCTGCAGCTTCTTGAGCCGCAGCGCCTGCCGGGTCACATGCAGCAGGGATACCTTGTTGACCGGCTTCTGGAGGTAGTCGTAGGCGCCCAGACGCAGGGCCTGGGTCGCGGTTTCCAGGCTGGGCTCCCCGGTTACCAGGACCACAAGGCACAGCAGACCGCGGTCGCGGATATACCTGAGAATCTCCATGCCCGACAGGGAGTCGAGCAGGATGTCCACGAAGACGAGGTCGGGCTCTGCGTCCAGCAGGCTCAGGGCATCGTCATAGCCCCGGGCCATGAGCACCGTATGGCCTTCACGTTCCAGAAACGCGCTGAACGTGAGGCGTATGGATTCCTCGTCGTCAATGACCAGAATCTTGGACATACGATCCGCAACCGTCGAGTTTATTCAAAGAGATAGGAGTAGCGCGCGCCCACTTTCTCCGTGGCCGCGGCAATGGCTTCCGCCGTGCTCTCCAGCTCGCCCTCGTTGATCAGACCGATCTGCGTATCGAGAAAGTACTTCAGCGTGGCCTCACTCTCGGAGTACACCCAGACCAGGGAGTAAATGGAGCTGGAGTTGGGCCGTCCCTCGAACTCGCGCATGGTCTTGATGATGACCTTGAGCTTCTTCTCGTCCTTGTCGCTCACATCGAACAGCGAGGAGCTGTTCAACGTTTCCTTGAGCTTGAGGGCAAGACGCGCGCCCAGCTCGTCCTCGCCGTCATGCTGCACGGTAACCGGCGTGCCGCGCCGCGAGGTCTTGGTGGGGGCAGGCTTTTCCGTACCCTTGGAGGGTTGCTGTTGTGGTTCCAAGGGCTTGATCTCCTGCGCAAAAGCAGGCGCCGTGAACACGACGGCCGCGACGCAGAAGAAACCGAGGGCCAGGAGCAGGGAAAAATGGTAGCGCATATCCGTCCAGGGGCTATACGTTTATCCGATGTGACTGCTTGTAAGCGAAACGCATTCCGTGTTCAAGCACGCCTTGAAAACCTTCATTGATCACGTTTCCGATTCGGAGAACGGCTTTCCGTCCGCACCTGTGAGCTGCGCCAGGCAGAGCGAGACCACGGAGAGACAGGCCGCGCCGATGAACACCCAGCGGTAGTGGGTGAGCCACAGTATGCCGCCCAACACCGGGATGAGCACCGCTGCGATGTGGTTGATGGTGAAGCCCACGGCCATGGACGGCGCGATGTCCGCCGGGTCCGCGATCTTCTGGAAGTACGTGCGGATGGCCATGGAGAAGTTGAAGAGCAAGTGGTCCGCCACGTACATGGCCCCGGCCAGGATGGCGCTGTCAGTGAAGGCGTAGACCAGGAAGATCACGACCAGGCCGGAGTATTCGATGGTCAGCATCCGGCGTTCGCCGAAGCGGGATACCCAGCGGCCGATGGCCGGGCCGGCCCACATGAGCACCGCGTTGTTGATGAAAAACAGCGCCGTGACCCACTGCACCGAGTAATGGAACTTCTGCACCAGCAGGAACACCGCAAAGGCCGTGAATATCTGCCGCCGCGCGCCGGCAAAGAGGGTCAGCGCGTAGAACAGCCAGTAGCGCTTTTTGAAGACCATGGTCTTGCGCTGCGGCGTCAGCCCCTCGATGGTCGGGTTGAGCCGCAGGCAGTACAGGCCGATGGCGATGGCCACGCAGCCGATGGCCATGAAGAGCCAGGTAAAGTCCAGCATGTCCGCGAGCACGAAGATGACCGCGCCCACCACGAGGTTGCAGACTGAGGCCACGCCACGCAGCCGGCCGAACACCACCGCGGCCTTGGCCGGGCCGAAGTACTGCAGCGTCAGGGACTGGTTCAGGGTCTCGGCGATATGGAAGCCAATGGACATGACTGTCGTGGCCACGATGATGCCGGAGAACGACGGCATGTACCCCGTGGATACCACTCCAATGCCCAGAACAACCGCGGCGTAGGCCGCCAGCCTGTGCTCCCGGAAGAGGATGAGCAGGTAGATGACGAGCAGCGACAGGAAGCCCGGTATCTCGCGTATGGACTGCACCAGGCCGAACTGGAAGCCGTTCAGCCCCACTGTGTCCACGGCGAAGTTGTTGATGAGGGTGCGCCAACCTTGCAGACCTACCGCGCCGGCCACCGTAAGCAGCAGCAGGTAGAGATACATGGGCCGATTGGCGGCCCCTTTTTCCACGGACACTGATCAGTCGCCGAAAATAGCCGCTTCGAACCAGAAAATCCGGGTCTGCGGGTCGCGCCAGCAAGTGGCGGGCATGCCCGCCTTGCCGCAGGTTTGGGCCAAAAACTGCTCCCGGGTCCAGCCCCACTCCACAGGCACCTGGGGCAGCAGCAGGCCCTGATGCATGCCCTGCTGCATCAAAAGGCCGTGGCGTCCCACCACGATCTGCTCCGGATCGGGACACGGCGTCAGCTCGCTGAGCACGGAGATCTCAATGGACAACTCACGGTACTCGGACTCCGCAAGCGATGGAAAGCGCGGGTCCTCGAAGGCCGCCGAGTGGGCCATGCGGTAGATGGTCTCGTTGAGCGGCGCATCGCCGACGATGTGGCCGATGCAGCCACGCAGGGAGTTGCGCTTCTTCAGCGTCACGAAGGCGCCGAACTTCTCGGTAAGCCGCGCGCTGGGCGGCTCCGGAAGCCCCGCCCCCTGCTCCATGCCCAGGGAACGGCGGATGGACAGCCGGGCGACGTCAAGCAGGTACTGCTTCTCGTCGTCGCTGAGCTCGAAGGTAAAATGGCTATCAGTCATGGCAATTCCACTCCTTGCCAGTATCTCTTTACAGCAGTCGGGCGCACTACGCCCATGCGGCGAACAGGCCGCGGATGGACAGACTGGTCCGGCGCTCGGCCGGACAGTCTTCGCCAACACGTGCTTCATTCTACCACAGGCGCAGGCCGAACTGAACTCTTATGCAGCGAAGTCGTCTTCCAGGGGCGGGTTCACCAGATACGGCCCCACGCCGTCCGTATCGCACACCGGAACGCCGGAGCCCTCTATGTGCACGATGCGGCCGTCCAGCCGGATGCGGTCCTGCGCCATCCAGGCCAGGGCCTGCGGGTAGACGCGGTGCTCCAGCCGCAGAATCTGCCCGGCCAGGTCGTCGCCGGCGATTCCCGGCGTAACGGGCAGTGCTGCCTGGATGACCACCGGGCCGTGGTCCATCTTTTCATCCACAAAATGGACCGTGCAACCGGCCAGGCGCACGCCGAACGTCGCGGCGTCGTGCTGCCCGTGCGTTCCGGGAAAGCTGGGCAGCAGCGCGGGATGGATGTTGAGCACGCGCATGGGAAAGGCGTTCAGAAACACCGGCGTGAGCATGCGCATGAACCCGGCCAGGGCTACGGTGTCCGCGCCATGCTCCTGGAGCGCGCGGACCATGGCGGCGTCGAACGCCTCGCGGTCGGTGAACTCGGTGTGCTGGATCACGGCCGTGGGGATGCCGTGATTTCTGGCGCGGGTCAGGCCGTAGGCGTCCTCTTTGTTGGAAAAGACCACGGCGATCTCGGCCGCGATATGGCCGGCCTCCACATGGTCGATGATGGACTGGAGGTTCGACCCCGAGCCCGATACGAGCACTGCGAGCTTCATGACGTTCCTGAGTTCGTTATTTCTTGGGGCCGAGGGCCTGGGCCACGGCGTCCACCAGCGCGGGAATGGTGTAGTCCTCGGGCTGGATGTCGGGGGTGAAGCCGTATCCGGCCAGCGTCTTGGCCGTTACCGGGCCAATGCAGGCCAGCTTCACGCCGCCTTCGTACTTTTGCAGCGCTTCGGGCTTCACCAGCTTGAAGAAGTTGTCCACCGTGCTGCTGGAGGCGAAGGTGACGCAGTGAATGTCGCCGGCCTCCATGGCCTCCTCGATCTCCTCGGAGCCGCTTTCGGCCAGCACGGTCTCGTATACGGGCAGAATCTCCACCTCGGCGCCGGCCTTGCGCAGCTCATCCGGCAGCACCTCGCGCGCCTCTTTGGCGCGGGGAATGAGAATCTTCTTGCCGGCCGCGCCGCGGGCCAGCATGCCCTCCACCACGGACTCGGCCACGTACTTGTCGGGCACGAAGTCCGGGATAACGCCATACTCCTCCAGCGCCTCGGCCGTGGCCGGGCCGATGGCCGCCACCTGCACGCCGCCCAGGGCGCGGGTGTCCTTGTCCATGGCGTTGAGCTCGGCAAAGAAGTTCCAGACTCCGTTGACCGAGGTGAAAATGAGCCAGTCGTACTCGGGCAGCTTCTCGATGGCCGCCACCACGTGGGTCATGTCGGCCAGGGGCTCGATGGCGATGGTCGGGAACTCGTACACGCACGCGCCCAGCTCGGCCAGGTCCTCGGCAATGGAGCTGGCCTGGTGACGCGCGCGGGTAACCACCACGCCCTTGCCCAGCAGCGGCTTGCGCTCAAAGGTGTTCAGGGTGTCGCGGAGCTGGACCACCTCGCCCACCACGATGAGCGACGGCGCTTTGAACTGATGGGTCACGGCGTCCTCGGCCACAGTCTCCAGCGTGCTCACCAGGGAGCGGTGCCTGCAGGTGGTGCCCCAATGGACCAGGGCCACGGGCATGTCGGAGCGCATGCCCGCCGCGATGAGATTCCTGGAGATCATGGGCAGGTTCTTCATGCCCATGAAAAAGACCAGGGTGGACGCGGACTTGGCCAGCGCGTCCCAGTTCAGGGCGCTCTCGGCCTTGGTGGGGTCCTCGTGGCCGGTGATGAAGCTGACGGACGAGGCGTACTTGCGGTGGGTGATGGGAATGCCCGCGTAGGCCGGGCCGGCCACCGCCGAGGTCACGCCGGGCACGACCTCGAAGTCCACGCCTGCTTCCAACAGCTCCTCGGCCTCTTCCGCGCCGCGGCCAAAGACGTAGGGATCGCCGCCCTTGAGCCGGGCCACGATCTTGCCTTCTTTGGCCTTCTGTACCAGCAGCTCGTTGATCTTGTCCTGCGGCAGGGTGTGGTCGCCCCCCTTCTTGCCCACGTACAGAATCTCCGCATCCGGACGGCAGAGATCCAGCAGCTTGGGGCTCGCCAGATAGTCGTAGACAACCACGTCCGCCGTGGCGAGCACATCCTCGGCCTTGCGGGTCAGAAGGCCGGGATCGCCCGGGCCTGCTCCCAAGAGGTAGACCTTCATCGATACTCCTATTCCTGGCTGGCGGCGGCGAGCCGCTCCTTGAGATCAATAAGCTTGTCGCGCTTGTCGGAAAGGGTCTCGACCTTTTCCTTTTCCTTGGCGACCACCTCGGCCGGGGCCTTGGAAACAAAGCCCTCGTTGGCCAGCTTCTTGGCGCCCACGGCGAGCTCCTTTTCTATCTTGCCAAGCTCCTTGTCCAGTCGGGCCAGCTCGTCCTCGAAGTCGATGGCGCCGGCCAGGGGCACGTAGCACTCCGAGCCACGGACGACGGCCGAGGCCACGGCCTTGGGCGGCGTAATGTCCGCGTCCACGGTGAGGGAATCGAGACGCGCCAGGGTGGAGATCATGGAGCGGTTCTCCTCCAGAATCCGGGCGGCGTCCGCATCCGATGGCCGGACCATGAGCGCCAGCCCCTTGGACGGGGCGATGTTCAGCTCGCCGCGGATATTGCGCACGGCCACGATGGTCTCCTGCACCAGGACCATGGCCTTCTCGGCGGCCTCGTTCTTGGCGCCGGGGCGCGGGGCCGGGTACGGCGCATGGACGATGTCGTCGCCGGCCGTATCCGGCAGCACGGCCCAGATCTCGGCCGTAACGAACGGCATGATGGGGTGCAGCAGCACCAGGACCTCGGTAAAGGCGGTCCACACGGCCACCTGCGCGGCCTCGCGGGCGTTGTCGTCCTCGCCGTTGAACTCCGGCTTGAGCATCTCCAGGTACCAGTCGCAGAACTCGTGCCAGATGAACTGGTACAGGGCCTGGGCCGCGTCGTTGAAACGGTACTCGGTCAGGGCGGAGGCCACATCCTCCTTGACCTGCTCCAGCCGGTGGAAGATCCACTGATGGTGCACGCCCGGGGTCTTCTCCACCTCGCGCTCAGCGGCGTCGGCCGGCATGGACTCGGGCAGGTTCATCATCACGAAGCGCGCCGCGTTCCACAGCTTGTTCACGAAGTGGCGGTAGCCCTCGATGCGCTCCTCGGAGAGCTTGATGTCCCGGCCCATGGCGGCAAAAGCCGTGAGCGTGAAGCGCAGGGCGTCGCAGCCGTACTTGTCGATCATGATCAAGGGGTCGATGACGTTGCCCACGGACTTGGACATCTTCTTGCCCTCGGCGTCGCGCACCAGGGCGTGGATGTAGACGTCGGAGAACGGCGCCTTGCCCATGAAGTGGATGCCCATCATCATCATGCGGGCGACCCAGAAGAAGAGGATGTCGAAGGCGGTGACCAGCACGGACGTGGGGTAGAACACCTCCAGGTCCTTGGTCTTTTCCGGCCAGCCCATGGTGGAGAACGGCCACAGGGCCGAAGAGAACCAGGTATCCAGCACATCCTCGTCCTGCACCAGCTTAGCCGAGCCGCAGTGGGCGCAGGCCATGGGGTCCTCGCGGGAGACGGTCAGCTCGCCGCACTCCTCGCAGGTCCACGCCGGGATGCGGTGCCCCCACCAGAGCTGGCGGGAGATGCACCAGTCGCGGATGTTGTCCAGCCAGTTGTAGTAGACCTTGACCCACTGGTCCGGAAGAATTTTGGTCTCGCCGTCGGCCACGGCGGCGCGCGCCGCTTTGGCCAGGGGGCCCACCTTGACGAACCACTGGGTGGAGACGTGGGGCTCGATGACCGACTTGCAGCGGTAACACTGGCCCACGTTGTGGTCGTAGTCCTGGACCTCCACGAGGAAGCCGCGGGCCTTGAGCTCGGCCACAACCTTCTTGCGCGCCTCCTGGGTGGTCAGGCCGGCGAACTCCGGCCCGGCCGCATCGCTCATGATGCCGCGGGAAGTGATGACCTGGAGCGCCTCCAGGCCGTGCTTGCGGCCGATCTCGAAGTCGTTGGGATCGTGCGCCGGAGTGATCTTCAGACAGCCCGTGCCGAACTCCATGTCTACGTAGGAATCGCCGATCACCGGGATGGTCCGGTTCGTCAGCGGCAGGGCCACCTCCATACCGATGGCGTCCTTGTAGCGCTCATCCTCGGGGTTCACGGCCACGGCCGTGTCGCCCAGCATGGTCTCGGGCCGTGTGGTGGCCACCACCAGATCGGGCAGCCGCTCGCCGGAGCCGCCCTTGGCGGAGTATGGATAGCGGATGAGGTACAGCTTGCCGGCCTTGGCCGCGTACTCCACCTCGTCGTCGGCCAGGGCGGTGTGGCAGCGATTGCACCAGTTGATGATGTAGTCGCCCTTGTAGATCAGCCCTTCTTCGTAGAGCTGGACAAAGACCTCGCGCACGGCTTTGGAAAGATGCTCGTCGTAGGTGAAACGCTCGCGGGTCCAGTCCACGGAAGCGCCCAGCCGGCGAATCTGCTGCAGAATCGCGCCGCCGTACTCTTCCTTCCATTGCCAGACGCGCTCCACGAACTTCTCGCGGCCCAGGTCCTCGCGGCTCACACCTTCCGCTGCAAGCTGGCGCTCCACCACGTTCTGGGTGGCGATGCCGGCGTGGTCCATACCCGGCACCCAGAGCACGTTCTTGCCCTGCTGCCTGTTGAAACGGCAGAGGATGTCCTGCATGGTCATGTTCAGGGCATGGCCGATGTGCAGCTTGCCCGTCACGTTGGGCGGGGGGATCACGATGGAGTACGACTCTCGCTCGGGATCGGCCTCCGGGGTGAAGGCTTTGGTTTCTTCCCAGTGCTGATACCAGCGTTTCTCTACATCCGCGGGCTCGTAGCCCTTGGGCAGTGTCTTTTCTGCCATGATCTATTCTCCGAATCGAAGGAAATGGGCCGCGCGGCCACACGCGCCCTTTGCAAATCGAGTGTGTATTGCTAGGAAAAAAGTTTGCGATCCGCGTTCACGCGGTTCGGCTGACCATTACTCACAACCGGGACGACTCGATGGCCGAGTGTTACATTCTCTGGGATGAATCCTACCTCTGGGGTCTGCTCGCATGGCGAGCCGTGGACTCGTTCGGGATTCCATACCGGCTGGTCAAGGCGCAAGACATAGCCCAAGGGCTCTTATCAAGCAACCCGCCTGCCGTGCTTCTCGTACCGGGAGGCGTGGCCAGACGCAAGGCCGAACGTCTCGGAAAAACCGGCATGGCCGAGGTCCGCAACTACATTGAGAGCGGCGGCACGTACATCGGTTTTTGCGGCGGCTCCGGCCTTGGGCTCACGGGCCGCTACGGCCTGGGCATCTGCCCCTGGACGCGCGCGGCCATGCGTGACCGCATGCTGCACCTCATCAGCGGGCACATCCACGTTTCCCTGAGCAACGATGGCGCCGGCCTGTGCCACGGCGCTTTCGCCGACCTCATCCCGGCCGACCTGCCCGAGGAGCCCCTGCTGCCCGTGTGGTGGCCGGCGCGCTTCGCCAGCGAGCCTGCCACGAATGTGGGCGTGCTGGCCCACTACGACAAGCCCGGCGACGACTTCTGGATCGCCGATCTGCCCATCGCCTCCCTGCCCTCCGGCACGTTCCAGGACTGGGAGCAGGTCTACGGCCTCACGCTCAAGCCGGACTTCATCCGCGGCCAGCCGTGCATCGTGGCCGGCACCTTCGGCAAGGGCCGCTACGTGCTCAGCTACGCGCACCTAGAGACACCGGCCTCGCCTCAGGCCAACGGGTGGCTCGCGCACATCCTGGCCACGCTCACGGGCGAGACGCCCCTGGTCCGCGAGGTGCCGCCGTGGAACTTGTGCTCCATGCCGGCGCAGTGGGAGCATCCCCTGCTGGACAGAGCCGGAGCCGTAATGCGCGAGCTGCTGGACCTGGGCCGCGACCACTTTCTGCTCTTTGACCGCAACGACTGGCTCCTGGGCTGGCGAGCGGGCATTCCGGGCTCGCACCTCAACCACCTCTGCGCCATGCTCCAGCAGTGCCGGGCCATGGAGCCCTCGGACGAGGCCATCCGGGTGCTGGAGGAAGAGGCCACGGCCTTCGAACGCGCACTCACCGGCTTCCACGACGAGGTCTCCTCCTATCTGCTGGCGGAGCGCCTGGCCATGACCCTCTCGCGCACCTACCCGGACGCCGTGTCGCAAAAAGCGCTGCAGGAACGGCGCGAGGCCATCTTCGGCCAGGCCATGGAGCAAAGCGGCCTCTACGCCGACCTGCTGTCCACCCTGGACCGCGTGCTCTGGCGGCAGATGCGCACCGGGAGCTGACGACTCTTCTTATGGATACGACTCACGAACGGACCATGCTGCCGCTGGACGTGCCCCTGCTGCCGGACACGGAGTACTGCCGTCTGGTGCGCAACCTGGGCGATCGCATCGCCTCGGTTCACTTCAGCCTCTTTGACCCGGCCATCCCGGACGCGCGGCACGAGTCCCTCCACATCTCGGTGGACGAGCTCATCGGCTGGCTCGCATCCCTGCCCGGTGTGCGGCGCCTCGCCCTGCTGAACAGCCGCTTCCACGCGCCGGACGCCTACGCCCCCGAGGGGCTGGGCAACCTCATCGCCCGGCTGGGCCGTCTGACCGACGCCGGCGTGGTGGACGGCATTGTCTATGCCGACGTCTACATGCTCTTCGCCCTGGCCGAGGCCGCGCCGGAGCTCTGCGCCAGGCTGGAGGCCGTGCCCAGCGTGAACACCTGCATCGACTCCGCCGATAAGGCCTTCGCCCATTTCGACGCCATTGATGCGGCTGGTTTCCGCCAGCCGGGTCGGCTGGTGCTGGACCGTTCCCTGAACCGCCGGCTGCCCAAGCTGCGACGCACCGTGGCCGCCCTGCGCCAGGTCCGGCCCCGGCTCTCCATCGTGCTCATGGCCAACGAGGGCTGCCTGTACCAGTGCCCGTTCAAGCCGGCGCACGACGCGCATATCGCCCACGCGCGCATGGCCCCGGAGGCAGCCTCCGCCTTTGGCCGCAACGTGAAGCTGGGGTGCCAGCGGCTCTTCCACGACGATCCCGGCCGGCTGCTGGCCTCGCCCTTTATCCGGCCCGAGGACCAGAGCGGCTACGTGGGCCTGGCCGACGTAATCAAGCTCTGCGGCCGCAGCCGCGGCCCCGGCGTGATGCGCCGCATCGTGGAGGCTTACGCCCGCGGCTCGTTCTCCGGGAACCTGCTGCTGCTCAACGACTCCATGGAGCCCCTGGCCGGGGTGCTGCGCCTGCCCAACGAGGACATCCCGAGCGACTTCCTGCGCCGCGTGACCACCTGCGCCAAGGACTGCGCCCGTTGCGGCTGGTGCAGCGAGCTGGCCGAGTCGCTCCTCGTGCGCACCGGCCCGCAGATCGCGCCATTGGGACGGATGGAAGAGCCGTAGAACGCGCCGCCCACTCGCAACAAAACGCGCGTCCCGAACCCGGCCGCGCATCCCTTTCAGCGCCCCCGGAAATCCCCCTGCAACCGGCACGCGAAACCGTGTTTGCGCTTTGCCAAGATCGGGTAATCTGCGTATTCTGGGCGGATGACACGCCCCGGAACATTTCAAATCCTCGCACGCGACGGCGCCGCCCGCCGCGGCACACTGGAAACGGCTCACGGCACGGTGCAGACCCCGGTTTTCATGCCCGTGGGCACGCAAGCTTCAGTCAAGTCCATCGACCCACGCGATCTTGATGAAATCCGCGCGCAGATCGTGCTCGGCAACACATACCACCTCTACATGCGGCCCGGCGACGAGCTCGTGGCCCAAATGGGCGGCCTGCACGGCTTCGCGGCCTGGGACCGGCCCGTGCTCACCGACTCCGGCGGCTTCCAGGTCTTCAGCCTGGCCGGCCTGCGCGAGATCACCGAGAACGGCGTCACCTTCCGCTCGCACATCGACGGCTCCAGCCACATCTTCACCCCGGAGAAGGCCATCGCCATCCAGCAGAACCTCGGCTCGGACATCATGATGGTCCTGGACGAGTGCGTGGCCTACGGCACGGAGTATGACTACACGGCCAAGTCCCTGGAGATGACCACCCGCTGGGCGCAGCGCTGCCGCGACGCCCACCCCGAGGGCCAGAACGGCCGCCTCGTGTTCGGCATCGTCCAGGGCGGCTTCTTCGAGGACCTGCGCACCAGGTCCGCCCAGCAGCTCATGGAGATTCCCTTCGAAGGCTTCGCCATCGGCGGCCTGTCCGTGGGTGAATCGCCGGACGAGATGCGCCAGCTCCTGGCCCATACCGCGCCGCTGCTGCCCGACCAGAAGCCCCGCTACCTCATGGGCGTGGGCACGCCCATGGACATTCTGGACGGCGTGGCCCTGGGCGTGGACATGTTCGACTGCGTGCTGCCCACGCGCAACGCCCGCAACGGCACGTTGTTCACCTCTTTCGGCAAGATCAACATCAAGCAGGCCCGGTTCCGCGACGATCCCGAGCCCCTGGACCCGGAGTGCGACTGCTACGCCTGCCGCACCTTCAGCCGCGCCTACCTGCGCCACCTCTATATGGCGCGGGAGCTGCTCTCCTACCGCCTCAACACCCTGCACAACCTGCGCTTCTATTTGCGGATGATGGAAGAGGTCCGCGACGCCATCGGGCAGGGAACCTTCGAGCAGCTGCGCGCCAGATACCGCGCCGCCTACGAGCAATCCGAATCCGCAGCGGAGAACTGCCGCCCCTGAACCCCTTAGCCCACAGCGAGGCCGACATGACGCATGAGAACCGACTCGCCCGCGAGAAGAGCCCCTACCTGCTCCAGCACAAAAACAACCCGGTGGACTGGTGGCCGTGGTGCGAAGAGGCCTTCGAGACCGCCCGCCGCGAAAACAGGCCCGTGTTCCTCTCCATCGGCTACTCCACGTGCCACTGGTGCCATGTGATGGAAAAGGAGTCCTTCGAGGACGAGGCCGTGGCCGCGCTGATGAACGACACCTTCGTGTCCATAAAAGTAGACAGGGAAGAACGGCCGGACCTGGACAACCTCTACATGACGGTCTGCCACCTGATGACCGGCCAGGGCGGCTGGCCGCTCACGGTGCTGCTCACCCCGGAGAAGAAGCCCTTCTTCGCCGGCACGTACATCCCCAAGGAAACGCGGTACGGCCGCGCCGGCATGCTGGACCTGGTGCCCAAGGTCAATCTGATGTGGCAGGCCCAGCGCGCCGAGCTGGACAAGTCCGCCGAGCACGTCACCGCCCATCTCCAGGCGTTCATGACCGGGCAGATGGCCCGAGAGGCCGAAGGCGAAATCGGCGAGGCCGAAATGGAAAAGGCGTACGCCTCCCTGGCCGAGCGCTTCGACAACCACTGGGGCGGGTTCGGCGAAGCGCCCAAGTTCCCCACCCCGCACATCCTGCTTTTCCTGCTGCGCATGTGGGCGCGCCACGGCAAGGCGGACGGTCTGGCCATGGTGGAAAAGACCCTCATTGCCATGCGCGCCGGCGGCATGTTCGACCACGTGGGCTTCGGCTTCCACCGCTACTCCACGGATCGCGAGTGGCTGGTGCCCCACTTCGAGAAGATGCTCTACGACCAGGCCCTGCTCTCGCTGGTCTACACCGAGGCGTACCAGATCACCGGCAACCCGGCATTTCGCGGCACGGTCAAGGAGGTGCTCACCTACGTGCTGCGCGACATGCGCTCCGACACGGGCGGGTTCTACTCTGCCGAAGACGCCGACAGCGAAGGCGAGGAAGGCAAGTTCTACGTCTTCACCACGGCCGAGGTGGAGGAGATACTGGGGCCGGAGAACGCCGCCGTAGTCCAGAAGGCGTACGGCATGACGGCCGAGGGCAACTTCCTGGAGGAGGCCACGGGCAATCGCACCGGCGCCAACATCCTCCATCTGCCCAAGGGATTGGACGACGTGGCCGCCGAGCTTGGCATCGACGAGAAGTACTTGGCCGAGACCCTGCTGCATGCGCGCCAGCAGCTCTTTGCTGCGCGGAACCAGCGGGGGCGCCCCCTGCTGGACGACAAGATCCTCACCGACTGGAACGGGCTGATGATCGCGGCGTTGGCGCGCGCCGGCCGCGCTCTGGACCAGCCCGACTACACCCACGCCGCCGAGGCCGCCGCGAACTTCATCCTGCACGAGATGCGCGACGAGGACGGCCGCCTGCTGCACCGCTACCGCGAGGGCGAGGCCGGCCTTTCCGCCCATGCCGAGGACTACGCCTTCTTCCTGTGGGGGCTGGTGGAGCTCTACGAAGCCACATTCGACTCCACCTGGCTGGAGGCGGCCGCAGCCCTGGCCGGGGATTTTCTGGACCGCTTCCGCGACGCCGAGCGCGGCGGCTTCTACTTCACCGCGTCGGACGCGGAACAGCTGCTGGCCCGCTCCAAGGAAGGCCAGGACGCCGCCATCCCCTCGGCCAACTCTGTGGCCATGCTCGTGTTCACCAAGCTGGCCCGCCTCCTGGGCGTGCCGGATTACGAGGGCTATGCCGAGGAGGTCGCCCGCGCCTTCTATCCGGATGCCTCACAGCACCCGGCCGGCTATACGTTCATGCTTTGCGCCGTGGATCTGGCGCGCGGAAAATCCATGGAGATCGTCATTGCCGGGGAGGAGCGCGACGAAACGTGGCAGGCCATGCGCCGCGCCGTGGACTCCCGCTATCTGCCAGGAGCCGTGGCCCTTGCCACCCGGCCCGGCCTGGAGAAGATCGCGCCGTGGACGGCGCCTTTGACGCCAAAGGACGGACGCACCACGGCCTACGTCTGCGAAGAACGCGCGTGTAAAAGCCCGGTCACCGACACTGCGGCGCTGGAGTCCTTGCTGAAAGGATCGGCCTCGTAAGGGACCGCGCTGGAGAGATGTCGAAGAGCTCTCCCACGGCAGGCTGTTCAAAAATCACGCTGGCACGGCGCAAGAAAAGCTCAAAGGCAACGCGTAGATGCGACATGCGCGGCTTTGAACTCTGTACCGCAATGCAGCCAGCCGCAGGCCTTCAACAGCCTGTTCAAGCCGGGCTAGACCGCGCCGCGCTTGATGGCCTCGCGCTTGCCGCGCTGCCATTCGTCGAAGGAGACTGCCTCCTCCACGAGCATGATCGGAATGCCGTCCCGGATGGGGTAGACCATCCGTTCCTGCTCGCAGTACAGGCCCTCGCCGTCTTCGGTGGGGACCACGGGCGCCTTGGTCTTGGGGCTTACGAGTATGTCGAGAAGTTCTTTGTCGATTGCCATGCCCGCTCTGTATCCCCTTCCCGCGCGTCATTCAAGCACCTTTCGCCGCGCCCGATCACACCATCCGCCATTCGTTGACAGAACCACCCCCCTCCTCTAGCACTCACGGCAGAAGGAGCACGAGACAAACCATGCCTGAAATTGATCTGCATACCCATTCCTCCATCTCGGACGGCAGCATGAGCCCGGAGGAGCTCATGGCCGCGGCCAAGACCGCCGGGCTCAAAGCCATCGCCCTGACCGACCATGACACCCTGGACGGCCTGGAACGCGCCGCAACGGCCGCGAAGGAAATCGGGCTGGAGTTCATCCCCGGCTGCGAGCTCACCGTGACGCACGAGACCCTGCGCTTCCACATGCTGGCCCTGTGGCTGCCCCTCGATGCGCCGGACATCCAGAGCGCCCTGGACGAGATCATCCGCCACCGCAACGAGCGCAACCACATCATCATCCAGAAACTCAACGACCTGGGCATCAACCTCTCTTATGACGACGTGCTGGCCAAGGCTGGCGACGGCGCCGTGGGCCGGCCCCACTTTGCCGCCGCCATGATGGAAAAGGGCTTCGTCACTTCGGCGCAGGACGCCTTTGACCGCTACCTGGGCGCCAACGGCAAGGCCTACGAGCCCAAGAAGGTGCTCACCGCGGCGCACTCCCTGGAGCTGCTGCAGCGCCACGGCGCCACCCCGGTGCTGGCCCACCCCTGCCAGATCGGCCTGGGCAAGGACGAACTCGCCTCGCTCATCCTCACGCTCAAGGGCATGGGGCTCGACGCCATCGAGGCGTACTACAGCGACCACAGCCCGTCGCAGACGCGCTCTTTCCTGGAGCTGGCCAGACGGCTGGACCTCGGCGTAGCCGGCGGCTCGGACTTCCACGGTCCCATCAAGCCGGACATCAGGCTGGGCACAGGCCGCGGCAGGCTGGACATCCCCTACTCCGTGCTCGAAGACCTCAAAAAGCGCCGCCGGGACAAGGGCCTGCCCACCGAGACGACGCCTACCGTGCTCTTTTGATACCGGACGCCCCGCATATTCCCGAGCTGCTGGCCCCGGCCGGCACACCGGACAAACTGGCCACGGCCCTGCGCTACGGCGCAGACGCCGTGTACCTTGGCGGGCCAGACCTCTCCCTGCGCGCCAAGGCCGCCGGCTTCGATATCCCGGCCCTGAAAGACGCATGCACGTGTGCGCATACATTCGGGGCCCGCGTCTACTACACGCTCAACATTCTGCCGCGCGAGTCCGGTCTGCACGGCGTGCGCGAGCGGCTGGAAGCGCTGAACGACCTCGATCCCGCGGCCTCGCCCCACGCGCTCATCGTGGCCGACCCCGGCGTGGTCCGCCTGGCGCAACGCATCGCCCCGCGCTATCCCCTGCACCTCTCCACCCAGGCCAACACCTCCAACAGCGAGGCCCTGGCCTTCTGGGCCGATCAGGGCGTTGCGCGCGTCAACCTGGCGCGGGAGCTCACCGGCCCAGACATCGCCGCCATGGCCGCGGCCGGCCGTGAGCACGGCGTGGAGGTGGAGTGCTTTGTCCACGGCGCGCAGTGTCTGGCCATCTCCGGCCGCTGTCTGCTCGGCGCGGCCATCAACCGCCGCTCCGCCAACTTGGGCCTCTGCACCCAGCCCTGCCGCTTCGAGTACGCCGTTCGCGAGAGCATTGACCTCGAAGAAAAGACGCGCCCCGGCCACACCACTTGGCGCGCCGCCTGCGCCGACGGTTTTGGCGCCCTCTTCGCCCCGGAGGACCTCTGTCTGGTCCACCATCTCGGCTGGTTCGGCCGCGTCGGCGTGGCCGCCCTCAAGATCGAAGGTCGCATGCGCTCGGAGCAGGCCATTGCCCAGACCGTGGACGCCTACCGCGCCGCCCTGGACGGCCTCTGCGATGGTCGCATGCCCGGCCAAGCCGTCATGGACGAGCTGCGCCACGCCGCGGCCCGGCCCCTCGGCACCGGTTTTTTCTGCGAAACCCCGCGCCTCCTGTACGATCCCGAGGCCTCGCCCTTCATCCGCCGCCCCATGGCCGGCAAAATTATCGCCCCCGCCGGAGACCACCGCTGGAGCGTGGCCGTCAAAGGACGCTGGGACACTGCCGCAGCCATCGACATCCTCGTGCCCGGTCTGCAGCGTCCGCGCCTCGCGCCTGGCGACTATGCCCTGGAAAATGCGGCCGGCGAACGCATCACCCTCGCCCACTCCGGCATGGACGCCGTCCTTGTCTGCGATCATCCGGATTTGTCGGCCGGCTTTTTCCTGCGCTTGGCCTGATGCCGAGGGGCGCCGCCCCTCGGACACCCCCGCAAAGGGTCTTGAGGGCTTTGCCCTCAAACTCCCACCAGGGAGCTAAGCTCCCTGGACCCATATCTGGGGTCCAGGGGAATTGAATTCCCCTGGCAGGGGGTTTTGGGGGACAGCGTCCCCAAAAATCGTCCAAACTATCCTTAATAAATCAAGCCATTTATTTCGACATCAGCAGCCGGCGCAGGGCGGCGGTGGAGTGTCCGGTCTGGATAGCGAGCTCGGCCAGGGCGTCGTCCTCGGGCGCGATGAAGGTCTGTCCGGCCAGGGTGTACGCCTTGGCGCGGATATCGCCCCAGGGCGTGTGCATGGTGGTGGCAGTGCGAGGCAGGATGGTGCGTTCGGTGCGGGTGCGGCGGATGCCGAGGGTGAGGGTCTGAGCGAAAAACGCGGTCTCCACGGCCTGCAGGTGGGCGTCGTCGCAGACCACGCGCAGGGCCACGGCCGGGCGATTTTTCTTCATGATGCCGTGCAGGGCGAGCACGTCCAGAGCGCCGGCCGCCATGATGCCCTCGAAGGCCCGGCCCAGCTCCTCGCCGGAGAGGTGGTCGATGTGGCTTTCCAGAACCCAGACCGTATCGCTGGACGCGGGCTCCTCCTCCAGCAGGTAGAGACGCAGACCGCCGCCGGTGTCGCACATGCCGTAGCCCAGGCCGGCGGCGTGCAATCTGCCGCTGGGACCGGCCGCGCCATCGTGGTCAA
Organism: Oceanidesulfovibrio marinus; assembly: GCF_013085545.1. NCBI lineage: Bacteria > Pseudomonadati > Thermodesulfobacteriota > Desulfovibrionia > Desulfovibrionales > Desulfovibrionaceae > Oceanidesulfovibrio > Oceanidesulfovibrio marinus. The sequence continues at coordinate 3,931,831 of NZ_CP039543.1, read as the reverse complement.
AGCCGTCCACCAGCGTGTCCAGAAGCAGCGCGCCGGTGGGCGTGACCATCTCGCGGGTGAAGGACGAGGGCCGCACGGGCTTGTCCTCCAGCAGCCGGAGCACGGCCGGAGCCGGCAGGGAGATCTCGCCGTGGGCGCAGGTCACGGTGCCTGTAAACCAGGGAATGGCCGAGGCGCGCGCCTCGGTGACGCCCAGGACGTCGAACCCCCAGATCGCGCCCACCACGTCCACCAGGGTATCCACGGCGCCGACCTCGTGGAAGTGGATGGAGGCGACCTCGCAGCCGTGGACCGCGGCCTCGACCTCGGCCAGCCGGCGGAAGGCGTCCCTGCTGCGCTCGCGCACGCGGTCATTCAGGGGCAGGCGATCCAGCACGGCCTGGATGTCGGCCAGGGTGCGCAGGGGTTGGTCTTCGGCCTGCTCCAGAATGAGCCGTTTGCCGGCGATGCCTCTACGCGTTTCGGCCACGGCGGCCACGGCCGCGGTCAGTCCTGCTTCCTGAAACATTTCCTCAAGGGGAGCCAGGTCGAGCCCGGCGTCGGCCAGGGCGGCCAGGAGCATGTCCCCGCCGATGCCGTAGGAAAGATCGAGATAGAGCCGCATCAGTACACTTTCCTTCTGGAGAAGCCCTCGCCGAGGACGTTGAAGGTGTTTTCCACGATAACGAAGGCGTTGGGGTCCACGCTGAACACCGTTTCCTCCAGCCGCTTGAGCTGATAGTTGTTGACCACGACCATGAGCACCTGCTTGCGCTTGCCGGAGTAGATGCCCGTGCCTTCCAGAAAAGTGCCGCCGCGCTGGATGGTCTTGACCACGGTGCGGGCGATGGTCTCGGCCGAATCGGAAATGATGAAGGCGACTTTGCGCTGGTTGAACATGGAGAGCACGTAGTCGCAGACCGAGGCCGAGACAAAGACCATGGCCACGGAGTAGAGGATGAGGTCGTTCTCCATGGAGACAAAGGCCGTGGCGAAGATGAGCATGTTGGCGACAAAGCTCACTTGGCCCACGCGGATGTTCCACTTCTGGAACAGGATGATGGAGATGATGTCCAGGCCGCCGCAGCTGCCCAGAGAGCGCAGCACAATGCCCGAGCCGGCGCCGTAGAGCACGCCGCCCGTTACGGCGGCGAGCATTTTGTCGTGGATGGGAAACGTGGTGGTAATGAGCTCCGCGGCCAGGAAGATCGCGGCCACGCCGAACAGGGAGTAAATAAAAAACCGCCGGCTGACGAAGAACCAGCCGAGCAGGAAGATTGGCACGTTGATGATGGCGTACCAGATGCCCGGGGAGAGCCAGCCCGTTACGTACTTGAGGTACAGGCACAGGCCGAAGAGGCCGCCCACAAGAAAGTGGTGCGGCTGGGCCACGGCCACAGCCCCATACATGCACACCACAGACCCGAGGGCGATGAGAAAGACATTCCAGGGCACCCCCATGGTGGTCGAACGCCAAGTCATAATCGCAACTCCAGCCCCGCGCGATGGTGCGGGATGTTCACAAGCTTACGTATTTCGAGTACACGCCGACAAACGGATTGCCGGCTCTTTCCGGCGTCTCGTGGAAAAACGCAACGGATAGTAGCTCTGTTTTCAAGATTACGATATCATACCAACAAATCAGGAGGATGCCATGCTCGTACGCGACTGGATGACTTCCAACGTCATCACCGTTACTCAGGACACCCCCATGCCCGAGGCGTCCAAGATCATGAAGGAAAACAAGATAAGCCAACTCCCCGTGGTGGACAAGGGCGGCCGTCTCGTGGGCATCGTTTCAGACCGCGATATCAGGGCGGCCTCGCCCTCCAAGGCCACCACCCTCGACGTCCACGAGTTGTACTACCTCATCGCCTCCATCAAGATCAAAGACATCATGAGCTCCCCGGCGTTCAGCATCGCGCCGACGGACACGGTCGAATCAGCGGCTTTGTTCCTGGAGGAGAAGAACATCGGCTCGTTGCCCGTAACCGATGAAGACGGAAAAGTTGTGGGCATCATCTCGGACTCGGACATCTTCAAAGTCCTCATCGCCATCACCGGCGCCAAGTACGGCGGCGTGCAAATGGGCTTCGACCTGCCCACGGAATCCGGCTCTCTGCGCACCATTCTGGATGATCTCCGCGGCAAGGGCGCCCGCGTGGTCTCCATCCTCACCACCATGGAGCACTCCGATGAAGGCCGCCGCGAGGTCTACATCCGCCTCCAGCCCATGGACCGTTCCGACGAGAACACCATTGTCGAAGCCCTCAAGGTCAAATACAACATGGTCTACTGGGCGCGCGAGCGCGTTCATCCGCTGGTCTGATTCCAGCGCGCAATACCAGTCTGCACAGGCCGCGGCGTTTCGCTGCGGCCTTTTTTTCGTCAATGGGAGGACCGTCGCCGGGAAGCAGTGGCAGGACGGCGGCTACTCCGCGTCCTTCTCGTCCCGGTGCGGAGCCAGCCCCCGCTGCGAGCACATCCAGCGCACCTGCCGGCAGATGCCCATGAGCAGGTTGAACTCGCTCTTGCGCAGCTTGATGCGCGCCAGGAAGCGCCGCACCGGCAGCATCCAGTAGGAGGGGTTGTCGTCCTTGAGAAAGTCGATGGCCAGGAGGGTCTCCTGCAGCGTGGCGAAGAGCGACTCCTGCTCCGAATGCGTGGCCAGGCGCGAGGTGGGGGGGCCGGAAGGACGGAACGGCGCGCCCGGCGCGGAGGCGAACCACTGGTAGAGGACAACGAGCACGGCCTGGGCCAGGTTCAGCGAGCTGGCGTCGTCCACCGTGGGGATGGTCAGCAGCCGGCTGGCTATCTCCACCTCCTCGTTGGTCAGGCCGCGATCCTCCGGCCCGAAGACCACCGCGATCTTGCCTTCGCCCATGAACTCGTGCGCCTCGGCCGCCGCCTGGGCCGGGGTCTGGATGCCCTTGCGCCATCCACCGGTCCGCGCCGTGGTGGCGTAGACCTTCACGTAGTCGGCCAGGGCCGTTTCCAGATTGTCCACAACACGCGCCGTACGCACGATGGGCGCGCCCTTGGGCGTGGCCAGAGCCAACGCGCGATCCTCGTCCCAGCTCTGCGGCGAAACCAGCACGAGCTCGGATGCGCCCATGTTGGCCATGGCCCGGGCCGCGCTGCCTACATTTTCAGGAAACTTGGTTTTGACCAGAACAATGGCAAGATTTGAGAGCATGGAAGACTCGATAGTCTATTTTAACTGGGGGACGCTGTCCCCCACTGTGTGGCTTCAGACTGGCTCATCTGGGGGACTCTGTCCCCCAGGCCCTCTGCCGGGGAGCAATGTTCCCTGGCGGGTTCCAAGGGCAGAGCCCTTGGGCCAGAAAAACAAACATCGACTAAAAATATGGACAGTTAGCCCGGCCAGATGCGCGGCACGGTGAGCACCAGCATGGTGATGCCCAGGCCCAGCTTGGCCACTAGGCCGGCGAAGTTGCCCAGCATGGCGCCCATGGCCGCCTTGCGCGCCTCGGGCCAGCTGCGGTCCTGGCCCAGCTCGATGATCAGACAGCCGGCGTATGCGCCCAGGAGTGCACCCACCACGGCGCCGAAGCCGAAAAAGAACGGCGCGCCGGTGATGGCTCCGATGATGGCCCCGATGATGCCGCCCCAGCCGCCCTTCCTGGTGCCGCCGTACTTCTTGGTCCCGTAGTACTTGAACAGAAACTCGGCCAGCTCGCCCAGCAGGCAGATGCCCACGAGCAGCAGCATGAACGACAGCGAAATGGCCAGCTCCGGATGCGTCCAACGCCACACGAAGATGAGCCCCAGCGCCACCCAGTTCACCGGCAGGGCCAGCATGTGCAACGGCATCAGCGCCGCCAGCAGCACGATGAACAGTATAATCCACACGTGTTCCATGGAAATGATCCTGGTTGTGATTCTCGTATGTTGCCCAAGGGCTCTGCCCTTGGAACCCGCCAGGGCCTGGGGGACAGCGTTCCCCAGACAAAAACCAGGCCGTGCCTAGTCCTTGGTTTCGCGCAGGTCCACCACGCGGGAGGCTTTGCCTTCGCTGGTGGGCAGGCTTTTGGCTTCGACAAGCTCCACGCGCGGGGTGACGAGAAGCTCGTTGCGCAGGAGCCCGGCGATGCGTTTCTGAATGCCGCCGAGCACGCGCATGTCTTCGATAAAGAACTCTTCCTTGATCTCGACGCGCACCTTGATCTGGTCGATGTAGCCTTCGCGTTCCAGCACGATCTGGTAGTTCTGGGCCACCTCGGGCACGGCCAGGAGAATCTTCTCGATCTGCATGGGGTAGATGTTCACGCCCTTGATGATGAGCATGTCGTCGGCGCGGCCGGTAATACGGTCGATGCGGCGGTGCAACCGGCCGCAGGCGCACTCGCCGGGCAGGAACCGCGTGAGGTCGCGTGTGCGGTAGCGCAGCAGCGGCATGGCCTCGCGCGTCAGGGTGGTCATCACGAGCTCACCCACCTCGCCTTCGGCCACGGGCTCCTGAGTCTGGGGGTCCAGGATCTCGGCGATGTAGGAGTCCTCCCAGAGGTGCATGCCGTTCTGGTGCTCGCACTCGAAGGCCACGCCAGGCCCGTTCATTTCCGAGAGGCCGTAGGAGTTGTACGCCTTGAGCCCGAGCATCTCCTCGATGCGGCGGCGGGCCTCCTCGGAGTGCGGCTCGGCTCCGATCAGCGCGATGCGCGGCGGCAAGTCTCGCGGGTCGAGCCCCTGCTCGGCCACCACGCCGGCCAGATAGAGGGCGTACGAGGGAATGATGTGCACGGCCGAGACGTTGAAGTCGCGCAGCAGCTTGATCTGCCGGGCCGTGTTGCCGGCGCCGGCCGGGATGGTCAGGCAGCCCAGGCGCTCTGCGCCGTAGTGGATGCCGAGGCCGCCGGTGAACAGGCCGTAGCCAGCGATGTTCTGGAACACGTCTTCCTTGCGCATGCCGGCCATGTGCATGCAGCGCGCCATGAGGTCGGCCCAGGTCCGCAGGTCCTTTTCCGTGTGGTAGACCACGGTGGGTGCGCCGGTGGTGCCGCTGGAGGCGTGCAACCGTACGAGCTCGCGGTGCTCGTCGGCCAGCATGCCGAAGGGGTAGCTGGCGCGCAGGTCGTCTTTTGTGGTCAGGGGCAGCCGGGTCAGGTCATCCAGGCTGGTGATGGACTCGGGATCGACGCCCATCTCGTCCAGCTTGGCCTTGTAGAACGGCGACCTGGCGGCGCGTTTCACGACGCGTGCAAGCCGCCGCGTCTGCACGGCAGCTATTTCGTCGCGGCTCAGAATCTCTGCGGGGTGAAAGATTTCCATGCGTGTCCTCGAAAAAGTGAGTGATGGCGGGGAGGCGTGTGGTCCGGGATTACTCAGGCGGGAACGCCGCCCAACTCCATGGGCGGGGCGTAGTCCGTGAGCTCTTCAAAGGCGGTGCAGTAGCCCAGGTAGGCCAGGTGCACCTCGCCGGTGGGGCCGTTGCGCTGCTTGCCGATGATGATGTCCGCGGTGCCCTTTTTCGGGTTGTCGTCCTTCTTGTTGTAGACCTCATCGCGGTAGATGAAGATGATCACGTCGGCGTCCTGCTCGATGGCGCCGGACTCGCGCAGGTCGGAGAGCACCGGCTTCTTGTCGCTACGCTCCTCCACCTTGCGGTTGAGCTGCGAAAGCGCGATGACCGGCAGGTCCAGCTCTTTGGCCAGGGCCTTGAGGGAGCGGGAAATTTCCGAGATCTCCTGCTCGCGGGAGTCGATGTTCCGGCCGGCGCGCATGAGCTGCAGGTAGTCCACCACCACGAGGCCGAGGTTGTGCTCCATCTTGAGCCGCCGCGAGCGGCCGCGGATCTCCACCGTGGAGAGGGACGGCGTGTCGTCGATGAAGATGGGCGCGCGGGAGAGGTGGTCGGCCGCATCGTAGAGCCGCGACCAGTCGTCGTCGTTGATGTAGCCGCGCCGCAGACCGGCCAGGTCCACCTTGCCCCAGGCGCAGAGCATGCGCTGCATGAGCTGCTCCTTGGACATCTCCAGGGAGTAGATGGCCGTGGGCGTATCGTCCATGACGGCGGCGCGCATGGCCACGTTCAAGGCAAAGGCCGTCTTACCCATGGAAGGCCGCGCGGCAACGATGATGAGGTCCGAGGGCTGGAACCCGGCGGTCATCTCGTTGAGCTTCTGGTAGCCGGTGGGCACGCCGGTGACGAGCTCCTTGCGTTCCACGCGGGCCTGCAGGTCCTTGAAGACGTTGTCCACAAGCTGCTTGGACTGCGCGAACACCGAGCCGGAGGTGCGCTCCGCGATCTTGAAGACCGACTGCTCGGCCTCTTCCAGAATGGCCTCCACTTCCTTGCCGCCTTCAAAGCAGGAAGCAACGATGCCGGTGCCGGCCTCGATGAGTTCGCGCTGCACGGCTTTATCGCGCACGATCTTGGCGTGGTACTCTGCGTTGGACGCGGAGATGACGGACTGGGCCAGCTCGGCCAGGTACGGCGCGCCGCCGACCTGCTCCAGCTCGCTACGGCCCTTCAAGTACTCGGCCACGGTGACCAGGTCGATGGGCACGGACTTGGAGTAGAGATCGAGAAAAGCGCGATAAACGGCCTGGTGGGCGGGATAGTAGAAATCCTCTTCCGCCAGGATGTCTACCAGGGAGTGGAAGACGCTGGATTTGATGAAGATGCCGCCGAGGACTGCCTGCTCCGCCTCCAGGCTGTGGGGCGGAACCTTGCGCAACAGATCGGCGGTGCCGGCGTCCGAACGCTTGGACGGACGGCCGGACGGTCCGGCGGCGTTGTAGGACTGATCGCTCATGGCGTCGGAGCTTACCTTCTTCGCCCGCTAGTGGCAAAGGATGTGTGGAGCGGAACGGAATCGCGCCACCCGCTGAAATATAAGAAAAAGCGGGCCGGAACCGGACATTGCCGGCGCCGACCCGCAGACTGTTGAAACTCTCCCGCTGGTGGCGTTGCCGGGAAAAGTTCAAACCCTTACGTATTGCAGCTACGTATCGCTCTTGAACTTTTCCTGCGCCTTGCCAGCGTGATCTATGAACAGCCCTGGAGGTTGCTGTTGAAACAGCCTCTTAGGCGTTCTCGTCCGACTCTTCGGCGGCTTCCGGTGCGGCAGCTTCGGGAGCAGCGGCCTCGGCCGGAGCTTCCTCGCCTTCGGCGGCGGCTTCTTCGGCCACAGCCTCTTCCTCGCCGGCGGCGGCCAGAGTCTCACCGGCCTCTTCAGCGCGGCGCTGGGCTTCCAGCTCCTCGACTTCCTCCACGGTGCCGCCGTGGCGGATGACCTTGACGGTCACGGTCTCTTCCACGCCGGGGTACGGGCGGAAGGGAATCTCGTAGAAGCCGAGAGCGCGAATGGCCTCGTCCAGCAACAGCTTGCGGCGATCGATCTTCTCGTCCTCGATGCCGGCAGCCTTGGCGATGGCCGTTGCGATGTCGTTGGCGGTGACCGAACCGTAGAGACGGTTGTTCTCGCCCACGCGCACTTCGATGATGATGTCCGCGCCGGCGGCCTTGGTGGCGATGTCCTGGGCCTCGGCCTTGGCGGAGTCCATCTTGGCCTGCAGCTTCCTGCGCTCCAGCTCGAACACCTTGAGGTTCGCGTCGGACGCCGGCATGGCAAGGCCCTGGGGAATCAAGTAGTTGCGGCCATATCCGGGCTTCACCGTGACGATATCGCCAAGGGCGCCCAGGTTGTCCACATCGGCTCTGAGTATGAGCTTCATGGCATATCCTCCTACAGTCCCGTCTTCTTGAGCACCTCGCTCGAGTGCGTGGCCGTGTAGTACAGGAGGGCCATTTGCCGGGCGCGCTTGATTTCTGTGGTAAGCTGGCGCTGATGCTTCGCGCAGGTGCCTGTAATACGACGGGCAATGATCTTGCCCCGCTCCGTGGTGAAATCCTTCAGGATATCAGGACGCTTGTAGTCCAGAGGCAGCTCGGGATTCGCACAGAAGCGGCAGAACTTACGCCGGGGTGCAAAACGTTTCTTGAATGCCATGTTACGCTGCCTCCTCGCTGCTGGGCTCGTAGTTCGCATCGAGCTGTACGGTGACGAACTTGAAGATGCCCTCGGTGATCCGAATGATACGCTCCAGCTCCTGCACGGTCGCGCCGGGAGCAGCGTACTCCAGGCGAATGTAGTGGCCGCGCATGACCTTGCGCACGGGGTACGCGAGCTCGCGCATGCCCCAGTCGTCCTCGACGATCACGGAGCCGCCCTCGCGGTCGATCACGCCCTTGAGGGTGTCCATGACAGCCTGCATCTCCTCGCTCGAAAGCTCTGGGCTCAAGAGGAGGAGGGTCTCGTACTTACGCATGAATGCCTCCTTGCGGTCTATGGCCCTCCGCTCGCCCAGGCTGGGAAGGTACGGCGGAGAGCAAGGTGGAAACGCGTCTTTTAGTATGAGTCCTGGTGCATGTCAAGCCCTTGTGCGGCCTTGCCCACGTAGGTGCGCCGATTCATGCCCAGCAGGCAGAACGCCTCGTAGGTAATGGTGCCCCACCACGCGGCCAGCTCCTCGGCCGTTATGGCCTGCTCGCCGTCGCCGCCCAGCAGGCAGGCGTACTGGCCGGGCTCTACGCCAGGGATGCCGGTCACGTCCACGGCCGTCATCTGCATGCAGACCCGGCCCACGATGGGCGCGCGCTTGCCCAATATCTGCACCTGGGCCTTGTTGGAAAGCCCGCGGGAGTAGCCGTCCGCATAGCCAACGCCCAGCACGGCTACGGTCATGTCCTTGGGCGCGGTGAATGTCCGGCCGTAGCTGATGGACTCGCCGCGCTTGAGCGCGTGCACCTGGTACACCGGCGCTTCCACGCGCATCACCTGCTTGAGCCCGGCGCCCTTCTCCTCCCAACTCGTCCCGAGGAAGGGGTTGGCCCCGTACAGGGCGATGCCCACGCGCACGCCGTCCAGGGCGAACTCCGGGTAGCCCAGCATGCCGGCCGAGTTGGCCATGGTGGCGTAGACCTTGTGGCCGCAGGCGTGCAGCTTGGCCACGTTGTCTGCGAAACGCTCGGCCTGCTCGCGCACAAAGGGCTCGTCGTCCGGCGCATCGGCCGTGGCCAGGTGGGTCACGGCCCACACCGCCTCCACCCGGGGGCGGCTGTCCAGCGTTTTGCACAGGTCGGGGATGTCCGCGTCGGTCAGGCCCAGGCGCGCCATGCCGGTGTCGAACTTGATGGCGATGTCCACGCTTGTACCGACGATTTCCGCCGCCGCGGCCAGGGGCGAAATCTGCGCCACGCGCGAGAGCACCGGGGTCAGCCCGTGCTCCAGGCACAGCGTCGTATCCTCAGGGTTTTGAATGCCCAGCAGAAGCAGGATGCGCCCCGTGACGCCGGCCCGGCGCAGGTTCGCTCCCTCCTCGGCCGTGCCCACGGCGTACATGACGGGCTCGCCGCCCTCTTTTCCCTGGAGCGACTCCAGGGCATGAGCGCATGCTTCCAGACCGTGACCATAGGCGTCGGCCTTGACCACGGCAATAACTTGACTTGTTTCAGGAACCCGCGACCGCAGCAGCGTGTAGTTGTCGCACAACGCGTCCAGATCGATGATGCAGCGCAGGTGATTGTACTCGATGGTCATTTGCACAAACCTCCAGCTCTCCGACCTACCCCTGGCAGGCGTTGCCTGCAAGCGCCGAAATTACCGCGTGGCGTTGACCCGGCCGCCCGTCCGATGCACACTGTGTAATCGTCCGCCCTCCCAAGAAAAAGGAGCACGCATGCCCGACGACGCATCGACCTCGTCCCCCCGGCTTACACCGGACCTTGCCCTGGACCGCGTCAACGATTCCCTGGGCCGGGAGGCCGCGGCTGTGGTGCCGTGGTTCCTGGAGAACATGCCGCCCTACTACTTCCGCAGCCACTCCCAGGCCGAGGTGGTCCGCCACCTCATGGCCCTGGCCTCTGGCCGGATGCTCTACGAGACGCCGGAGAACCAGGCCGAGAGCGCCTTCGAGGCCATGACCCGCCGCGCCAGAAAAGGGCACGGCATCGCCCTGCACGACACGCGGCGCAACCTGGTCACGCACATCTCGCCCTCCACACCAGACAGCCTGGCCGCGGTCCTGGCCCGGCACGACGACGCCCAGCTCCACACGGCGCGGCTTTACGAGAGCCTGGACGGCGCCATCCGCCTGGACACGCTGCTCATGGCCCCGCAGGAGCAGAGCGACGCGGAGAACGCGGAGTTCGCCGCGGCCATGGAGTCCATGCGCGAGCGCGTGGCCGGCGATCCGGAAGGCGCCGGCATTCCGGCGGCCTATGCCACGGACTGGGAGGATCGCTTCCGGCGGATGCTGGCCGGCGCAAGCTGCGACTATGTGCAAAAGTTCGACCCGGAACGCGCCCTGCGCCACTTCACGGCCGCGCTCATCCTGGCCGATACCGACCTGGAAGGCGCGTTCACCCGCTGCCAGGAGCTGCCGGAGGACGGCGAGAGCCGGATCATGGTGGCCATGGCCGACCCGCCATCCACGGCCCTACTCTCCATGCTGGCGCGGGTGCTGCAACGCTTTGGCGCGGACATCCACCGCGGCTACCTGGACCACTTCGCAGCGGCCGGACCGGACTTCGAGCCTGTTCCTGGCCGCCGCGGCTTTGCCGCCATGAGCTTCTACGTGTGCAAGGACGGCGAGCCCTTCCCGGCATCGGGCGCGGAGTGGGACAAGCTCTCGGCCGAGCTGGCCAGCCTGAAGTGGCACGCGCCCCACGGTCTGGAAGCGCTGGCCGACGAGGACGGCTGGGATCTCGGGCAGGTCACGCTGCTCATGGCCGGGTGCGAGCTGGCCCACCAGTTCCTCATCGCCGAGAACCTCTGGGCCTTCACCGCGGACAACATCGTGGAGAGCGTGCTGCGCTGCCGTTCCGAGGCGCAGCTTGTGGTGCACTACTTCGAGGCGCGGTTCGACCCCAGCCACGCTGACGCGCCATTGCACGTGCAGGACGAGGCCGCGGCAGAGGCCCGCGAGGCCATCGCCCAACTGGACGACGAGGTGGGCCGCCGCACCCTGGAGACAATGCTCGACTTCTTCGCCTACACCCTGCGCACCAACTACTACCTGCCCGGCCACCACTGCCTGGCTTTCCGGTTCGATCCCCGGTTCCTGCGCGGCGTGGGGGCCGTGGCCGACAATCACGACCTGCCCTACGGCGTGTACTTCGTGCACGGACCGTACAGCCTGGGCTTCCACGTGCGCCACCGCATCACGGCGCGCGGCGGCCTGCGCATCGTGCCCACACGCAAGCAGGAGCAGTTCGAGCTGGAGTCGAACCGGCTGTACAACGAGGCCGCCTCCCTGGCCCGGGCCCAGCAGTTCAAGAACAAGGACATCCCGGAAGGCGGGGCCAAGGCCGTGGTTCTGCTGGGTCCCAAGGCGGACATGGACCTCTGCCTGCGCGGTTTTGTGGACGGCCTGCTGGACCTCATCGTGCACGAGCCGGACTCCGGCCGGCAGACCCTGCCCCAGGTGCGCGACTACATGGACCCGGAGCGCGAGGAGATCCTCTACATCGGGCCGGACGAGCACATTGCCGAGCACCACATCGTCTGGGCCGTGGACCGCGCCAAGAAGCGCGGCTACCCCTGGCCCCAGGCGTTCATGAGCTCCAAGCCCGGCGCCGGCATCAACCACAAGGAGTACGGCGTCACCAGCCTGGGAGTGGTGGTCTACGCCCACGAGATCTTGCGCGCGCTGGGCATCGATCCGGCCAGGGACGTATTCCGCGTCAAGCTCACTGGCGGGCCGGCCGGCGACGTGGCCGGCAACGCCATCCGGATTCTGACGCGGGACTACCCGGACACCGCACGCATTGTTGCCGTGTCCGACGGCCATGGCGCAGCCTTCGACCCGGACGGCCTGGACCACGCCGAGCTGCTGCGGCTGGTGGAGGAGGAGCTCTCCATCCCGGCCTTTGATTCTTCGAAGCTCAAGGGCGAGGGCGCATACGTTGCCGACACGAGCACGCCGGAGGGTCTGCGGGCTCGCAACACCCTGTTTGCCACGGCAGAGGCCGAGATGTTCATACCAGGCGGCGGCCGGCCCGACACCCTGAACGCCAAGAACTGGCGAATGTTCCTCAACGATCAGGGCAAGCCCACGGCGCGGGCCATTGTGGAGGGAGCCAACCTCTTCCTCTCGGCCGAGGCGCGCTCCCGGCTGGAGGGCTTCGGTGTGCTTGTGGCCCCCGGTCCCTCGGCCAACAAGACCGGCGTCATCTGCTCGTCCTACGAGATTCTGGGCGGCCTGGTGATGGACGAGGAGGAGTTTGTCGAAAACAAGAAGCGCTACGCCGCCGAGGTGCTGGAGATTCTGCAGGTCCGCGCACGGGACGAGGCCAGGCTGCTCCTGCGGGAGCGCCGGGCCTGCGGCGAGTGCATACCCATGTCCGAGCTCTCCTCGCGGCTTTCCATCGAGATCAATAACGCGAGCGACGCCCTGGACCACGCCCTGGTGGAAGGAGCGTTGCCCATCGAGGACGTGATGGAGGACTCGGCCTGGGCCCGGCTTCTGCGCGGCTACTGCCCGCCCCTGCTGGTGGAGAAGTTCGCCGACCGCATTCTGCAGCGGGTGCCGCGACGGCATCTGGTGGCGCTGCTGGCAGCGGCTGCGGCCTCGCGCATTGTCTACGCCGAGGGGCTTGGCTGGCTCTCCGGCCATGCGGAGCTCAGGGAGGTCGCCCGGCTGGCCGAGGCGTATCTGCAGCAGGAGGCGCGGCTTTCCGCCATCGTGGACCATCTGCGGCCCTGTGACGTGACCGAGAAGGAGACCATGCTGCGCATCCTGCAACGCAGCGGCCGCAAGGACCTGACAGACGAGGTTCTCGGACTTATCTGAGACAAAGGACGCCTGCGGGCGAAGCGCCCGACACTTCGAACGAGGAGCAGACGACATGACGTTTCGCAACGAGGACGCGCGGCTTCTGGAGCGCGTGGAGCAGAAGGCCAGGGAACGCAGCGACGCCGGGCTGGACGGCCTGGTGGGCGGGCTGGAATCGGTGGTCATCAACGTGGAGCCGGACCACCTGAAGCCCGCGGTGGAGGAGCTCTTGCGCTACACCGGGCTCGACTTCGCCGAGGCCTTCGAGACCCCGGAGCGGACCACCTGCGTGCTGGGCATCGAAGGCGGGGCCGACTTCCTGCTGACCAGCCGCAAGGCCGGGGAGAATCCCTTCCTCCCCTTCAACGACCGGCCCAAGTCCCACGACATGCCCAACGCGCGGCTGGAGACCTTCGTTTACAAGTGCCGCGACCTCGCCCGTTACGTGGATATCCAGAAAAGACGCGGCATCCGCTTCATGACCGAGGAGCCGGTGCGCACCTCCGAGTACCTGTTCATCCAGACGGCGCCGTCGCCGTACACGGGTAACTCCCTGGGCTTCGTGCAGTGGCTGCACGAGGAGGGCTCCTACTGCATGGAGCACGCGAAACCGCTGGAGTGGTTCTTCCAGAAGCCGGACCTTGCGCACCTGAAGAACATCTTCGAGCTGGACCACACGGCTACCCGCGTGAAGGCGGAGCACCGCGACGACGCCATCCTGGAGTTCATGGACCTGACCGACTACGACTTCGACTTCGCCGTGTACGTGAAGAGCCTCAACTCCATCACCAACGTGGCGCGGATGAGCCAGGAGGACTACGCCCAGGTCTTCACCTCTGGCATTGAGCCCTTTGTGGACCCGGCCTCCTCCGGCCCCACGGAGAAGTTCATCTACAACTACGGCCTGCGCGTGCACCACATGGCCTTCCGCACCGAGGACATCGACGCCACCTACAAGGCCCTGGGCGACGACGGCATGGAGTTTCTGGTGGAGCTTGTGGGCTCGCGCGAGGACGGGCTCAAGCAGACCTTCACCGTGGCCTCGCCCCACACCTACCTCGTCAACGAGTACATCCACCGCTACGGCGGCTTTGACGGCTTCTTCACCAAGTCCAACGTCACGGACCTGACGCGGGCCACCGACAAGCAGTAGGCGTTCGCAATCCGCAAAGAGAAAGGCCGGGATGGGCAAACCGTCCCGGCCTTTGTTGCGTTGTCGCGTTGTCGCGATATGTGTGGCGCCGCCTGGCCCGACCGAGCCGACCGGGCGCTTATTCCGAAGCCAGCTTGCGGAGCTCTTTCTCCGCCTCCACCGTGGGCAGACGCACGATAAAGGTGGAGCCCTTGCCGTTCTCCGACTCCACCCAGATGCGGCCGCCGTAGCGCTCCACGATGCGGCGGCAGATGGTCAGGCCGAGCCCCGTGCCAAGGGGCTTTTCCGAGAGGGAATCCAGGGACTGGGTCTGGTAGAACTTGTCGAAGATGGACTCCATCTCATCCTTGGCGATGCCCATGCCCGAGTCCTCCACGCGGATCTCCAGGATTCCGGTCACCTGCTCCTTTGCGCTGAGCACGATCTTGCCCTGGTGGGTGAACTTCACGGCGTTGTCCAGGAGGTTGTAGAGCAACTGGAAGAGGCGCAGGCGGTCCATGCGCACCGGGCTGAGCCTCCGCTGGTACGACGACACCAGGTGCACGAGCTCCTTCTTTGCCAGGGCGGGGGTTATGGCCTTGGCCGCCTCATCCAGCACGTCGGCCGGGTTGAACACCTCGTCGCGCCAGGCCATGGAGCCGGACTCGATGTTGTTCAGGTCCAGCAGGTCGTCGATGATCTGGGTCAGCCGCCTTCCTTCACGCTCGATGGTGGTGAAGTTGGTCTCCACCTCCTGAACGATGTGCTCCAGCTCTTCCTTGTGCTTGGCCAGGGGCCAGAAGTGGCGGCGGAGAGTCCTCTTAAGCAGCTTGGCGTAGCCCAGCACCGAGGTAAGTGGGGTGCGCAGCTCGTGGGAGGCCGAGGAAAGAAACGCCGACTTGAGCTGATCCATCTCCTTGAGCTCTTCCACGGCGTCGCGCAGATCCTTGGTGCGCAAGGACACTGTCTCTTCCAGCTCCTGCTGGATGGTGCGCAGGGCCTTCTCGGTCTGCTGCTGCTCGGTCAGGTCCTGCAGGGAGATGACACAGACATTGACGCCGGGAAGCTTCGCCAGCAGAGCGCGCACGTACCGTTCCTCCCCGGCCACGGTGCGGAAGGTGAGCATGGCGTGCTGGGCCCGTCCTTCCCGCTGGGCAACCTCCTGCAAGGCGAGCAATGCGCGCTGCGTTTCCTGCGGGAAGAAGTCCATCCAGAAGTAGCGCAGCTCCACCTCCTCGGCCTTGACCCCGGCCAGAACCTCGAACTGCTCGTTGGCCATGGTGATCATGCCGGCCATGTCCACAATGATGCTGGCGGCGCCGGTGTTGCGGAAGACGGTCCGGTACATCTCCTCGGAAAGCTTCAGGGCGTTTTCGGCGTCGCGGATATCTGTGATGTCGATGAAGGTTTCCAGCAACAGATCCTTGCCGTTGCGCTGCACCCGGTTCACGGACTTGAGGATGGGGATGGTGCGGCCGCCGGCGGCTATGAGCTCGCGCACGGAGTGATCCATCCTGTCGCCGAGATCCACCACCGGGCAGCGTCCGGCCTCGGCCGGGCAGACAACGCCGTGGCAGCGCATTCCGACAACCTCTTCGCGCGTACGCCCCATCAGGGTCAGGGCGAAGCTGTTGACGTCCTGGATGGTGAACTCCACCGGGTCCACCAGCATGATGCCGGCCTTGACCGCATCGAAGACCTGGGAGAGGAACAGCTCGCCGGAACGACGGGCGTCGAGCTCCCTGTACATGCTGTCCCTGGCCTCGGCGATCTTGTCGAGCATGGAGTTGATACCGCCGGCCAGCTCGGTGAGCTCGTCGTTGGAATCCAGCTGGATGCGGGTCTGCAGGTTCGGATTGGCGCTGAGCTTACCCACCTGGCGGTTCAGGCTGGCCATGCGCGAGAGCACGCGCGTCTCGATGAAGAGCAGCACAAGCGCGCTGAACAGCAGCATAGCCCCCACCATGGTGATGACGAAGTAGCGGATAGTGCGGTGGCTCTGCAGATGGATGTCGCGGTCAAGGAGCAGCTCGATGACAAGCCCCGGATTGCCGTAGAGATCCTTGATCTCCACATACCCTTTGGCCGCGTGGTGATCTGTGGTGTCCAGAATGGTGAGCGCGGGCGACTGCACAAGGGCCTTTGCCCAGGAAGGCATCTCCCTGTCCGGCCGGTAGACCGCCAGCGGAAGGCCCAGGCTCTCTTCCAAGCCGGCCGCTGTCTCCTGATTGACGAACTTGCCCATGACGAGCAAGCCGGCGGCCGGTCCTTCCCCGCTGCTTTTGACAATGGGACGGACCGCCACCAGGAACGGCCCTCCTTCGAGCAGCAACAGCCCCTTGACCGGTTGGAGCTCTCCGTCCTGCTCGGCCGGATACAGGATGCGACCCGGCTCCAGCTTCGCGAGCAGTCCTTCCGGGGACGGTGCCAGCTCCCCGGTGTCCGGGTCCACGCCCACGGCGTAGACCGGCGCGCCATCCAACGTGAACACGCCGATGAAGTCGAGACCCTGCTCCTCGAATGTGGCCGGAATGATGTTCTGATCGATGAACTTCTGATTATGGCTGGACACGAAGTCGTAGGCCGCGTCCCAGGCTGACCAGTCGAGAACGAGGGTGTCGATGCCGTCCACCTCGTTGTGCAGCAGCCGCACCGCGCGCTGGAGGTTCTGCTCGTCCCGTTCGACCTCGAGCTCGTCGAAGCCGGAGCCGATAATGAGCTCCGACGCCGCGGCCAGGATCAGCGCCAAGGCGACAATGGAGCCGATGAGCATCAGAATGGTGGCTTTTCTCAATCGCACTGTTCGGTTCCCGCTTTGATAACGCGCATCTGGACGCTCTTCCGGGATACGTGGAACCGGCCATGAGGGCAAGACCGACCACGGGGCTCGATTTCTATCCAATCGCGCAGACAAGCACAACAAAGAAGGGCGAGACCAGATTGCGGCCGGCCGGACTGCGGGCGTGGAAGGCCATTATGCCGTTACTGGACGCTCCCTGAACGGGCCCGCAGCCTGGCGGCACGACATCATGGCCGCCGTTGCCGGATAGCCGGGGGCTCCATGCGACACGCCCGGTTAGGGATCGGTGCGCGGCGTGGACGAGGCGGCGACGGCCCGCTCCGTGGTGGTCTTGCCCGTAACCATATAGGCAAGATCGTCCAGCACGGCGTACAGGCAGGGCACAATGAAGAGGGTGATGACTGTGGAGGACATGAGTCCGAAGAAGATGGCGATGGCCATGGGCGAGAGGAACCGGGCCTGGCCCGAGGCGAAGAAGGCCAGGAAGAACAGGCCGCCCATGGTGGTAACGGATGTGAGCACGATGGGCCGCAGCCGGACCATGCCCGCCTCCACCAGAGAGCTGCGGCGGGCCGAGCCCTCGCGCCGGCGCTGGTTCACGAAGTCCACGAGCACCAGGGAGTCGTTGACCACGATGCCCGACAGCGCAACAAGGCCGATCATGGAGAGCAGGCCCAGGTCCTGCCCCATGACGATGTGGCCCAGGAGCACGCCGTCTATGCCGAAGGGGATGGCGGCCATGACCACAAAGGGTTGCAGGTAGCTTTTGAACTGCGTGCCCAGGATAAAGTAGATGAGCAGCAGCCCGAGCATGAAGGCGCTGCCCAGCGCGGCCATGGACTCGTTGATGTCCTCCACCTCGCCGCGCTCGGTTTCGATGCTGTAGCCGGGGTAGCGCTGCGGAATGTTGGAGAACTTCTCCTTTACCGCCGCGGAGAGCACCTTGGACGTGGTGATGTCCTGGTTCAGCTCGCCGGTGATGATCACGGCGCGTTTCCTGTTCTCGCGCGTGATGGAGGAGATGCCCTTGGTCTTGGCCACGTTCGCGATCTCGGAAAGCTGCACCTTGCGGCCCGTCGGCAGCGTGACCTTGAAGTGCATCAGGGAGTCGAGTTGGCTGGCGCTGCTCTCTGGCAGCTTCACGCGGACATCGATGTCCTCGCGCGAGGTCTGGAACTTGGAGCTTTCCGAGCCGATAAAGGCGTCGCGAAGCTGGCCAGCCACCATGGAGTTGGTCAGGCCCAGGGCGAACGCATGGGGCTTGAGCTGCACCTGCAGCTCCGGCTTGCCGGCGTCCAGGTTGTCCTTCACGTCGCTGGCGGCCGGGAACTCCTGGATGAACGCCTTGACCTGGTTGGAGATGTTCTGCAGCACGTCCAGGTCGGCCCCGCTGATGAGCACGTAGATTGGGTCGCCGCCCGGCCCGGACTGCATGGCCTGGACCGTGACCGTGTTCCCGGCGGCGTACGGCTGCACGGCCTCGCGCACGTCGTCCATCACGGCCTTGAGCGGACGCAGCCGGCCCATGCCCAGGTCGTTGAGCTCCACGATGATCTGCGCAAGGTTCTCGCCCTGATCACCGCTTTTGCCACGGCCCATGAGGAAGCCCACGTTGGTCACCAGGGAGGCCAGCTCGCTCTGCGGAATCGCATTGTTCACCGACCGCTCCACCCGCTTCATCAGGTCCTCGGTCTCCTCCAGGGAGGATGCCGGCGGTGCCTCCACGCTCACGTAAAACTGGCTGCCCTCGAACTCCTGGAAGAGCCGGAACGGGATGTGGAGCACGGCAAAGGCGATGATCAGCGTGGACACGCCCAGCACGCCGGCGAGAAACACGTAGCGCCACTCCAGACAGCGGTCCAGCAGCTTGCCGTAGCGGGTAATGACGCCGTCGATAAAGGCGTTGATCTTTCTGCGCAATGCCGAGGGCTCCGGCGGCGTGGCCGGCAGGAACTCCGCCATGTGCGAAGGCAGCACCACCAGCGCCTCCAGCAGGGAGACGAGCAGCGCAAAGATGACCACCTTTGGGATGACGCCCAGGAACACGCCCATGGTGCCGGGGATGAGCAGCAGCGGCATGAACGCCGCCACCGTGGTGGCCACCGCGGCGATGACCGGCCAGCTCACCTCGCTCGCGCCCTTGATGGCCGCCTCCCGTGGCGAGAGCCCGGACTCGTAGTGGCGGTAGACGTTCTCGCCGATGACCACGGCGTCGTCCACCACCAGGCCCAGCACGACAATGAGCGCGAACATGGACATCATGTTCATGGTCATGCCGGCCCAGGCCATGATGATGATCGCGCCCAGGAACGATATGGGAATGCCCATGGTGACCATGGAGGCCACGCGCCAGTTGAGCATGAGCAGCAGGAAGATGAAGACCATGACCAGGCCCTGCAGGCCGGACGAGGACAGGGTCTGCAGCCGGTTCTTCACGTACACCGAGGTGTCGTTGAACACGCCGATGTCCACGGTGGGGGGCAGCCTTTTGCGGTAGTTGTCCACCAGGTCGCGCACGTCTTTGGAAACCTTGATGGCGTCGCCGGCGCGGGTCTTGGTCACGGTCAGGTTCACGGCCCGCTGCAGGTTGAAGCGGCCCAGGGAGCTTTCGTCCTTGAACCAGTCGCGGACCCGGGCCACCTCGCCCAGGCGGAGCTTGCCGCCCGTGGGCGTTGTCACCAGGGGGATGTCCTCCAGCCCTTTGGCCGTGGCCGACTTGCCCACGGTGCGGATCAGGAACTCGCCCTGAGCCGTGGGCAGGGTGCCGCCGGGCAGGTCGAAGTTGTGCTCGCGGATGACGTTGGAGATGGAGGAGAGGGTGAGGCCGTAGCGCTCCAGCATCTCGGGCTGCACCTCCACCCATATCTCGCGGTCCGGAAGGCCGGAGATGCGTACGTCGGAGACGCCGTTGATGGACTGGATCTCGCTTTCGAGATCATCCACTATGCCTTTGAGATACTTAAGATTGACCTCGCCATACAGGGAGACGGTGATGACCGGGATGTTCGGCTGCATCTCCTTGACGATGGGGTCGTCGGCGTCCTCGGGAAACTCGTCGATCTGGTCGATGGCCTGCTGTGCGTCGCTGACGAGCTTGGGCAGGTTCTTGGCTTCCGGCGAGATCTCGATGGTGACCTGGGAAAACCCTTCCTGCGTGGTGGAGGAGAGGTCTTCCACATAGTCGAGGTCGCTCACGGCTTCCTCGATCTTGAGGGTCACGTTCTTCTCGATCTCCTCGGCCGAGGCCCCCGGATAGACTGTGGTCACGATGATCTGGTTCTCGCTGAACTCCGGGAACACCTCCTTGGGCATGTGGAACTTGTACAGCACCACGCCCATCACCAGGATGGAGATCATGATCAGGTTCACGGTGACAGGGTTGTGCACCGAGAACTCGGCAAGCTTCTTCATCATGCCCACGCGGCTACTCCCCGGCGCTCACCGCGCATGCCGTGGCGTTGTCCCCGGCTGCGGCCGATACGGCGCCGTCCGGATAATCGGCGGCAATGGACATGCCCGTGCCCACGATATCCACCGGAGCGCCGTCCACCAGATCCTCCTGCCCGGAGACCACCAGGGTCGTTCCCGGCTCCAGACCTTGAATCACGGCGTTCTCGCCCTGCTCCCAGGCCACGTCCACATAGATCTTCCTGGCGTGTCGGGCCTTTTCCACCACAGGGGCCGCGCCGGCGGCGGTTTGGTTGGCTGCTTCTGCGTCTGCAGAAGCCGGTTGCCCGCCTGCCGCCGCAGCCTGTTCCACGGTGTAGACATAGAGGCCGCTGGAGTCCTGGGTCATGGCCGCATAGGGGATGACCACGGCCCGCTCCGGCGTGGTCTTCTGGATCACAGCCTCCACGAACTGGCCGGGCAGGATGGGCGACAGATCAGCCGGGTTGTCCACGTAGATCTCCGCGGCAAAGAGGCGCGTGTCGGACTCGGCCGACGGCGAAAGGTGGGCGAGCCTGCCCCGGCGGGAGATGCGGCCGTCGCGGGCGTTGACCGTCACCAGCACGTCGCTGCACACGCCGGAGTCCACGTCCTCGCGCACCACGCCCAGGTAGCGGCTGGGCACCTGGATATCCACGACCACGGTACTGAAGTCCACGGCCTCGAAGGCCACGGTGTTGGCGCTGATGTGGTTGCCCACGTCCACGGAGCGGTTGGCGATCTCGCCGTCGAACGGCGCGCACAACGTGGTCCGTTCCAGATCGAGCGCGGCCTTGTCGCGCTGGGCCTTGTTCATGGCCAGCTGCGCTTCCTTCTGCCTCAGCAGGGCCTTGGCCGAGTTCACGTTGGACAGCACGTCCAGGTAGGTCTTTTTCACCGTGGAAAAGCTGCTGCGCTGGGTGTCCAGCTCCGAAGCGGAGATCACGCCCTTCTTGAACAGCCGCTCCTTGCGCTCCAGCTCGTTCTGGGCCGCGTCCAGCTCGTCCTTGCTCTCTTCCAGCTTGGCTTCCTCGGTCTGGTTGGTAATCTCCTGCAGCCCCACGGCGGCTTCGGCCTCGGCATAGGACGCCTCGGCCTGATCCAGAGCGATGGCGTAGGGCCGCGGGTCGATGCGCACAAGGGCCTCGCCCCGGGCCACCTTGCGCCCGGGCTCGCAGTTTTCGCTGATCCAGACCACGTTGCCGCCGACCTCTGCCGCCGACTGGGCGCGGCTTCTGGCGCGGGCCGTGCCCAGCAGGGTGATGGTCCGGCGGATCGATGAGGTTTCCAGATCGATGGTGCGCACCGGAACGCGCGGATTGCGGACCGACTCCACCATGGGTTTTGCCGGCTTGGTGGCGTAGATGGCAACCACAAGCACGATGACCACGACGACTATGCCGCTGATATAAAGGACGCTGATGCGTTTTTTGGAACTCACGATAATTACGCCGTTTTTGGTGTGAATTGACGTTCGCAAACGGTACACTCCACTATGCGCGGCGTATGCGTTCGTCAAGCGACGTGATGATGACAAGCGAGCTGTTTACACCATATCCTGCTGATATTCCAGGGGGCGCTGCCGCTCGCAGAGAGTTATTAAGAAGCTTTAACGAAGGATGAAGTCCATGCCGAACCCGGCGCAGTCGCACTGCTCGCCGTTGGCTCCGATCGACAGCCTGGTGCGGGCGCAGCGCAGACGGCCGCCTTCAAACACGTACCAGATCCGGCCGTACTGAGCGCACAGGGCGTTGCCCCCGCCCACCAAGGCCGCCGGCTTGCCCAGCAGTCGGTCCGCCTCGTCCGGGGTCATTCCCTTGACGGCGACCTGGTCGGCCAGCCGGGTCATGCGCTGACGTTCCGCGGCCAGGGCGGCCGCCTCGTCGCGCACCATTGTTTCGGTCATGGCGTCGTTGCCCGACTCGGCCATTCCCGGCCCTCGTAGTGTACCCTTGCGTGTGGCGTCGCCGCGAACCTCGCCCCGCCACTCCCGGAACCGCTCCCGCGCGATGACCTGCTTGCCCTGCTCCACCATCAGCGTGCGCGCCTTGTCCAGATCGGCCTCGGCGGTCATGGTGCAGGTCAGGCTGACCACGGTGCCGTTCACCGTCCAGTTTTCATCCACCTTCTGCTCGGTGAGCATTGCCCCGGCAAAGGAGCGCACCTCGTCCTTGGTGAGCTGGAAGTCCTTGGTGGCGGAAAGACTTTCCGTATAGGTGCCGATGCGTTCGATAATCTGACGCCGCGATTCCTGGCGGCAGGCCTCGCGCGCATCGTTGCGGCTCTCGTCATCGCCCATGACATGGGTATGCGTGGCTGTAAAAACCTCGGCCCGAGCCACGGCCGGCGCGGTAATCAGAGCCAACACGGCGCACAGCGCCAGCAGGGTGGCGCTGAATCGGAGCCAAACCGTGCGATCGGGTCGCGGCATGTTCGTATGCGGATCGTTTTCCATGCCTGTCTCGAAGCAAGGAACGGACCAAAAAGGCTACAACGAAATATCCATATTCTGGGTAACGGCGAAGCAGCGTATGGGCTGGCCCGCATCGGCGGCTATCTTCCGACACGCCTCCACCATGGCGTCTACCTCGCTGTCCGTGCGGTCCTGGTTGTGGTGGAACAGGCCAAAGTGCTCCACCCCGGCGGCCAGGGCAAGCTGCATGGCCCCGGCGTATGTGGAGTGGCCCCACTTGCGCGCGCGCTGATAATCCGCGTCGGTGTACTCGGCGTCATGGATCAGAAAATCCGCGCCGCGGCAGAACTCAACATACTCCTCGAACGACCGGCCGCCCGGATGGACGTAACCGAGCTCATTGTCCGTGAGAAAGACAAAGGTCTTGCCCGCTTCCGTGAACTTGTACCCCAGTCCCAGGTTGGGATGGCTGAGCGGTATGGACTCCACCGTGAGGCCCAGGATGTCGTGGGCGCGGCCGGTCTCGCAACGGGGGTGGTAGTTAATCTGCGCGTGGATCTCGTCGTATGGCACAGGAAAATGCGGCGCCGACATGGTCTGGGCCAAAAGGGTCTGCATGTCGCCCGTTTCCATGGGGCAACCGTACACGTCGATGGACGACTCCTTGCGGTGCAAGGGCTTGAAGAACGGAAAGCCGAGGATGTGGTCCCAGTGCGCGTGGGTGAAAATCATGCTGAACTTATGCCGGCCTTCGGCGAGAAGGGAGTTGCCCAGGCGGCGGATGCCCGTGCCGGCATCCACGATGAGAATGTCGTCCGCAGACGTGCGGATCTCGATACAGGTGGTGTCGCCGCCGTAGCGGAGGTACTCTTCTCCTGACACGGCGATGGAGCCGCGGGCGCCCCAACAGCGTATGACCATTACTCCTCCTCGGCGCCGCATGCTTCATGCGGCCGGTCCGGTGCTCGGTGAATGCGTGCCCCCAACTCCGCCATCCCCCTGCGCGCAGCCATGCACGACCATAGCGTGAAAACATCGCTGGTGAAAAGGGGGCGCCCCGCACGTGAACAGGCAAAACCGGCTTGCCACGGCATTTGTCACCGCGTCGTAACCCGCAATCCATTGCCACTTCCGGCCACGTGTCGTACGCTGACCGGAATCGGTTTCGGCACAAGGCACGCTGCATCGCCGGCCGCGCCCCTGCCCCCCATCCACGGAGAGCTCCATGCCGGAGAACACGCCCAGGTCGTCCTTCCTGTCCATCACCATCATCGTCATCCTCCTGCTCGCAGCCGCCGTGCTCGGCTTTTTCTACATAAGCGCTCCCAGCAAAAGCCAGCTCGCCGAGGCGAACCGGACCATTGCCGACCTGAGCGGCCAGCTCGACCAGATGCAGGCCGATCTCGAACGCATGCGCTCCGAGACCGAGACATCCAAGGCGGACCTCGAACGCTTCATGGCCGAGAACAGCCGGCGGCAATCGCAGATACAAAGCGAGGCCGAGCAGGCCCTGGCCACCTGCCGGGAGCAGCTTGAACAGACCGAAACCAGGCTCCGGGACGCGCAGCAGCGTATTGCCGCGCTGGAAGCTTCCGCAGCCAACGCTACTGATAATGCGGCGGTTAATGCTACGCTCCAGGCGTCGCAGGCTGAGCTGGACGCCTGCCGCCAGGCTGCGGACAACGCCACCACTGCCCTGGACCAGGCCCGGTCCGAGATCGCCTCCCTGCGCGCGCAGCTCGATGCGGCCCGCGCCCAGTCCGCCGCATCGGCCGGAAACGCCACCCAAGAAGAGGACGCCGCCATGCAGGAGTGCAGCCAGGAGAAAGCCGCGCTGCAACAGAATGTCGGCGCGCTCCAATCCGAAAAGGACGCCATGGCCGGGCGAATTGCCACGTTGCAGCAGGAGAAGCAGGACGCTGCAGACCAGCTGGCTGCATGCCAGGAGGCCCGCACCGAGGCGGCACAGGGCCGCTCCGAGCTGCAGTCCACCCTGCGGGACATGAAATCCGAGTACCAGAACCTCGTGGACTCGCTGCGCAAGGAGATCGACGAGAAAAGCGTGGTCATCGAGCAGATTGAGGACCGCCTGTCCATCAACATCCTGGGCGAGATCCTTTTCAGCCTGGGCAGCCGGCGGCTGCGGCCCGAAGGCAGGCAGCTCCTGGAGAGCATCGCCCAGAACCTCTCCCCGGCCCCCGGCGACGTGGTCTACGTCATCGGCCATACCGACACCGTGCCCATCGGCGAGCAGTTCCGCGAGATATTCCCCTCCAACTGGGACCTTTCTGCGGCGCGAGCCGCATCGGTGGCGCGTTTCATTCTGGCCAAGAGCGAACTCGCGCCGGAGCGCGTGGCCGTGATGGGCATGGCCGAGAACCACCCCATTGCCGACAACGACACGGCCGAGGGCCGCGCCAAAAACCGCCGGGTGGAGATCCTTATCGGACCGGCACTGTACGGCGGCGCCCAGCCGGCCGCCGGCTGATATCTTTGCCGGAGCGGACCGGCCGCATCAGCCGCCCCCCTGTACCCGGGCCTACCCGCGCCGGGCTACGCCGCTGAACGCGCGTCTTCTTCTGCGGCCACTTCAAGATGCGCAATTCTCTACAAATCCACAGAGTTTTTCCGACAGCGCACAGGTCTTTGCCCCTCTGGCGGCTCTGATTTGTGTTGCCGCATAACCGCCTGTTCTTGCAGCATCTCCGCCGATGCCGTACGCTGCTTTCCAGCACCCGGTCCTGGACAGTCGCATCGCCGCTTCGCCGGTCGGTCCAACCTTCCAACGCCGACACGGAGTGTTTCATGCCGAAGAGCTCTCCCCCCGCCGCAACCCCGTATAAGGTTGTCATAGGTATTCTGCTGCTTGCGCTTGCTCTGCTCGGATATCTGTACGGCAGTGTTCTCTCCAAACAGGAGTCTTCCGAGTCGAGCCAACGCGCGGCCAAGCTGGAAAGCCGCCTGGATATCGTCAACGCCGAGCTCGAAGCATGCCGGCAACAACCCGGCGCCTCCTCCGACGTCCGGGACATGGCTCGGCACATGCAAGACATGAAAGCCAACTACCAGGGCATGCTGGACAATCTCCGGCAATCACTGGCGGAGATGCGGACCAGGTATCAGGCCCTGGCCAAGTCGGCGCCTGGAGAGCACAGCGATCAGGACATTATTATCACGGACAGCGAGGACCGCCTGTCCATCAACATCCTCGGCGAAATTCTCTTCGGCCCCGGCAGCAGCAGTCTCCGGCCCAAAGGCAGGCAGCTCCTCACCGAGCTGGCCCAGCACCTGACTCCTGTTCCCGGCCACACCGTGTACATCATCGGCCACACGGACAGCGTGCCCATCTCCACCGAGCACCACTCCCAATACCCGTCCAACTGGGAGCTCTCCGCTGCACGCGCCGCCGCCGTCGCCCGGTTCCTGCTGGCCCACAGCTCCATCGACCCCTCGCGCATCGCCGTGACCGGGCTGGCCGCGCACCACCCCATTGCGGGCAACGACACGGCCGAGGGACGGTCCAAGAACCGGCGTGTGGAAATCCTTATCGGGCCGGAGCTCTACGCCGCCCGATAGGCGGATTCCCCTGGCCTGGGGGAACCCCATGCTCTCCGGCGGCATGCATTCGGGGTCGGCTGCGTCCAATTCCGGAGATAATGCACCGGCTGATTTTCCCAACACGCATTTGCAAAATCCCGCGGCTTGGCGCAGATTGGTTGCTTCCTGCCAACCATGGAGACGAGATGACCATGCCCGCCTACTCCCCGTCCGTGTTCTCTGAGATCGAGCTTGAAAAGTACGCCGAGGTCCTGCTCTGGGGGCTTTCCGTCGCGCGTAAGGGAAAGTTCAAGAAGAGCGACCTTGTTCTGGTCCGCTACGACGTGGAAGCCCTGCCCCTGGCCGAGGCCGTGACAGGCCTGCTCCACGAGATGGGCCGCATCCCCGTTGTCCGCGCCAAACCCTCCTGCCGCATGGAGTACGACTTCTACAAGCACGCCAACAACAAGCGGATCACCTACGAGATTCCCGGCGAAAACGAGCTCTACTCACAGCTCAACGGCCTGGTCCACATCCTCGGCCCCAGCTCGCGCACCCACCTGTTCACCATCGATCCCGAGCAGATGACCATGCACACCAAGTCGCTGCGGCCCCTGCGGGTCATCCTCAACCGCCGCGAAGAGCTGGGCGACTTCGGCTCCACCCTGGGCATCTACCCCACCGAAGGGCTCGCTTCCCTGGCCGGGCTCAGCCTGGGCGAGTACACCGAGCAGGTGCGCAAGGCGTGCAAGCTGCCCGACGGCACGCCCGTGACCCAGTGGAAGCTCTTCCAGAAGGATGCGCGCGAAATCGTCAACTGGCTGAATGGCCTGGACATCCAGACCCTGCGCCTGCAGTCCAAACGCGCCGACCTGCTCCTGTCCCTGGGCGAGCGCCGCACCTGGGTCGCGCTCACCGGACGCAACATCCCCAGCTTCGAGTTCTACACTTCCCCGGACTGGCGCACCGTGGAAGGCGTGTACTACGCCGACCAGGCCACCTTTGCTGCCGGCGCACGCGTCCAGGGCGTCCGGCTGGAGTTCCGCATGGGCGAGGCCCTCGACATCACAGCCGCCGAAGGTCAGCCCAGCGCCCACAACCAGCTCGTCATGGATCAGGGCTCCAACAAGGTTGGCGAGTTCGCCCTGGTGGACAAACGCTTCTCTCCCATCAACCGCTTCATGGCCAATACCCTGTACGACGAAAACTACGGCGGCGAGCACGGCAGCTGCCACCTCGCTCTCGGCCAATCCTACTCCAATGCCTACGCCGGCGACCCGGCCAGCCTGGACGCCGACCGCAAACGCATTCTCGGCTTCAACTCCTCGGCCCTGCACTGGGACCTCGTCAACACCGAAGACAAACGCATCACCGCCACCCTGCCGGGCGGCGAGAAACGCACCCTCTACGAAAACGGCCAGTTCACGCTGTAAGACCTTTGTCAGCGGATGTATTGAGGGGCTCTGCCCCTCAAACTCCCCGCCAGGGAGCCATGCTCCCTGGACCCAACACTAGGGGTCCGGGGACCACTGGTCCCCGGCAGGGGGCGTGGGGGACGGCGTCCCCCGCATTACTTTTGCTGGCAGTGCGGACAGTAGACGGTGGTGCGGCCGGCGATGGTGGCTTTGACGAGGGGGGTGTTGCACACGGTGCAGGGTTGGCCGGCGCGGCCGTAGACGCGGAAGGAGTTCTGGAACGAGCCGGCGTTGCCGCGGCCGTCCACGTAGTCGCGGATGGAGGAGCCGCAGCCGGCGATGGCTTCCTGAAGGACCTCCTGAATGGCGTTGTGCAGACGCGCCACGCGTTTCCTGCTCAGGGAGGCGGGAATGGCGTCCGGCCGGATGCCGGCGCGGAACAGGGCCTCGTCCACGTAGATGTTGCCGAGCCCGGCAACGACCTTCTGGTCGAGGAGCACAGCCTTGATGCGGCCGCGCTTGTTCGCGAGGCGGGCGGCGAGGTCGGCGGCGGACATGGCCAGGGGCTCGGGCCCGAGGGTGGCGTAGAACGGCCAGCAGGCGAGCTCTTCCGGGGTGTGCACGCGGCAGGCTCCGAATTTGCGCACATCGCGGTAAAAAAGCGGGAAGGTCCGACCGTCGGGTCGGCGCAGGGTGAACACGAGGTGGGTGTGATTGTCCGGCGTGTCGTCCGGTTGGGGCACGTAAAGCCGGCCGGTCATGCGCAGGTGGCAGGCAAAGAGGTAGCCGCCGTCGAGCAGGAGCAGGAGCAGCTTGCCGCGGCGGCCCACGCTGAGGATGCGGCGGCCACGCAGGCGTTTCGCAAAACCTTCGGGCGGCTGCTCCAGGGCGCAGATGTGGCGCACCTCAATATTCTCGAACACGGCGCCTTCAAGGTCACCGGCCAGGGTCCGGGCAATGGTTTCGACTTCAGGAAGCTCAGGCATGATCGTTGCTGGCGGCAGGTTGCGGGGTTGCGGGGCGGAAGGTGTGGCTTGTCGCGTTGCCCATTGCCGGAGTCAGTTTCCGGATGACGGTGTCTGAGAGGGGGTCGCGGCCGGCGTCTGCTCATTCATTCCGGGTCCGGAACCCTCCGCATCGCCTGTTTCCGAATCATCGGTTGCGCCAGGGGGCGGGCCCATGGTCCGCGCGCCGGGCGGCAGCGGGCAGGAGAAGAACACATCGCCCAAAGCTTCGGGCGGCAGCTCCACGGCCGGGTCCGCGCGCCACGGCATGACAAGCAGCACCTTGGCCTCGGGGTCCAGCGACTGCAGCCGCAAGGCGATGCCCCAGCCGTTCTCCACGTGGCCGGAGCCGGCCAGCACCACCACGGGTGAGCCCTCCAGCTGGCGCACGCGCACGGCGTTCTCGGCCATCACGGTGTCCCACAACGACTGCACGGTGATGAACTGGTGGAACATGGCCTCGGGGTCTGGTCGATGCGCTGTTGCGTTGGCCTGCCCAGGGCCCGGAGATGCCGCTTCCGGAGCCGGCGTCTGCATGACTGGCGCCGTGCCGTTGCCCGCCGGGGCGGCCTCATCCATCTTGTCTTGCTTGGAAATGGTCGAAGAGTCTCGGATCGCATTCTGTGTCGCGTTCCCGGCCTCGGGCGCGCCAACCGTCGCATTATCCGTGTCGTCTGCGGTCGCATTCTGGCCGGGCCGTCGCGCTTTCATCATGGCCATGTGCCGCTCGAACACGCTGCGCAGATCCTCGCGCTGGGCCTCGCCGGCCGGGATGATGGCCCGCGGCAGGTACTGCCGGTGCAGCGGCGCCACGGCGTCCACACCGCCGCGGCCGTAGGCAAAGGCAGCACCCGGCGGCAGGTTCGCGGCATAGAGCGGCAGCTGATACTGCTCCGCCGTCGCAAACACCGGCCCGTAAGCGAAGAAGTCGTGTCCCCAGGTACGCTTCCAGTCCAGGGCCTCGCGCAGGTCGCCGGCGTTCAGTTCCCCGCGAAGGAAGGCGTCCAGGTCGCCCTGCCGGTCCAGGCCCACCATCTCCAATGCCACAGCCGGGCCGGACGTGAGCGACGCCGCCAGCCAGCGCATGATCGTGGCCTGGGCCTCGTGGTCGCAGCGGATGGGATGGCCCTCGCCGATGAGAATGTAGTCAGCGTCCTCGGCCAGCTTCAGAAAGGCGGCTTTGCCCAAAGCCACGGCGCGGCCCTGCTCCACGACAAAAAACTCACCCGGTGCGATAGACTCGGCAGCCGTGCGCTCCTCCGGCGTGCGGTACGACCCCTGCGCGGCGCAGCCTGCGAGGGTCAGTATGGCGAGGAAAAAAGGAAACAGCCCAGAATACTTCATATTATGAAAGCATCTTAGAGCTTGGGTGTAAGACTTGTAATCCATCATGATCGAGGGCTCCGCCCTCGCGCTCCCGCCAGGGAGCATGGCTCCCTGGACCCTATATTGGGGTCCGGGGACCAGTGGTCCCCGGCAGGGGGCATGGGGGACTCTGTCCCCCATGCAGGCCTGCTCGAAATGCCGTTAATCCCATTTACGCTTGTCCTCGATGGGCCGGATCTGCGGGGGCAGGGTGCCGGGGGCGAGGACCTGGAGGTCGGGACGCAGCTTGATCTTCTCGCGGAAGAGGTGCAGCAGCTCGTCCTCGCGCTTGAAGTTGCTGGCCTCCACGTAGAGGGTCATCTCGTCGATGCCACCGGGGTTGGTGACCTCGATCTGCCAGCGTTTGACCTCTTCGAAGCGGGCCATGACCTGCTCCACCTGGTGCGGGTAGACGAACATGCCCTTGATGCGGGCAGTGGTGTCCACGCGGCCCACGATGTTGCCCAGGCGCGGGCTGGTGCGGCCGCAGGCGCAGGGCTCGCGGTCGATGTAGGAAAGGTCGCCGGTAGCCAGGCGGATAAGCGGGTAGGTCTTGTTGAAGGCCGTGACCACGATCTCGCCCACCTCACCGTCCTTGAGCGGAATGCCGGTGTCGGGATGGCAGATTTCCACAAAGGTGCGGTTGGCCACGTGCAGTCCGTTCTTGTGGAAGCACTCGTAGCCGATGCAACCCACGTCGGCAGTGCCGTAGCCCTGGCGCATGATCAGGTCGAACTTCTTCTCCACCTGGTTGCGCATCTTCTCGGAGAACTTCTCGCCCGTGACAAAGGCGACCTCCAGGTAGATGTCCTTGCGCAGGTTCAGGCCGGACTCCTCGGCCTTCTGGGCCAGGTGCACCAAGTAGGAAGGCGTGCCGATGTAGCCGGTCACGCGCAGCTTCTGCATGATCTCGATCTGGGTGGCGGTGTTGCCGGGGCCGGAAGGCACCACGGAGCAGCCCAGGTTGCGCAGCGGCTCTTCGAACATCAGGCCGGCCGGCGTGAGATGGTAATTGAAGGTGACCTGCGAGATGTCGCCGGAACGGAAGCCCGCGGCGTAGAAGCCTTCAGTCCATCCCCAGTAGTCGTCGCTGCGGTCCTCGGGGTCGAAAATGGGACCCGGAGAAAGGAACACGCGCTTGAGCTCGCCGAGATCCTTGGTCAACAGGCCGCCCAGGCGAGGACCCATGGATTGCAGGAAGATGAGCTCTTTCTTCTTAAGGATGGGGATATGCTTGAGGTCCGAGAGCTGGCGGAACTTGTCCACCTGGAACTGCGCGCGGTCGAAGCGCTTTTTCACATCTTCGGAGTAACGGTAGGCGTACTGAAGCAGCTCTTTGAGCTGGATCAGATAATACTGCCGGCGCTCGCTGTCGTCGAGCACTTCGCGGCGGCTGTAGATGCCTTCGGTTCTGTCTTTACGTGTCATGAGGGTTCACTCCCTGTTGCTGAATACTTGCAGGGGACGGTTCGCAATGCGGCATGAAGCGGCAAGATTTAGACCAGATCAACCAGGATTGCAAGCTTTTTCATATAATATGGTGAAATATATGAATATATTTGGAGGCGGCTACTTTTCGGAGCACGGCCCGTTTCTGCGTGATCCCACCGCGTGAACGAGGAAGAATACGCCGGCAGGCCGTGCTCATGGCCAGCGCACAGGTGGCGACGCCCCGCGGAGGGGGCGCGACGATGCGTCCGGTGGGCAAAACGGCCCGCGGCTGCTCCGGAATCAGGAGAAGGCTACGCCCGTTATCGGAGGCGTGGATCGTCCATCCGGAACCTGCTACTCCGTGGGCTCGTCCCCGCCCTGCTCGCTCTCCGGCGCTGGCGTCTCGTCCGGGCGGGGCTCAACGGCGTCTTCGGGCATCCCTGCGGGCCCGGCAGCCGGCTGGTCTGCTCCGGCAGCTTCCTCGGAAACGGCCTCGGCCTCAACCGGCAGGATGGGCTCCTCCATGGCCAGGCTGCGGCGCGAAAAGACCAGAAAACCGGTGTGCGCTACCATGCGGTCGTCGGGCCGCATGCGCTCCGGGTTGGCTTTCCAGCGGCGGATGAGGATCTCCAGGACTTCCGGCTCCTCGAACTCGGCCTTCTCCAGCCCGGCCAGCAGCTCGCTCACCTGGTTCACCGTGGGCAGCAGAAAGCCGATGGGCGCGCCCGGAGCCAGCGCCGCGGCTGCCTGGTCCAGGTACTCCCAGGGCGTGCGCACATCCAGGAACAGCGCGTCCACGTCGGTTTGGTCAAAGCCCTCGGCGATGTCCTTGACGTGGCTCTCCACGTTCTGGCCCACGCCGGCCCACTCCAGGTTGCGGCGGCACAGCTTGGAGAACTCCTCGCGGCGGTCGTAGGTGTACACGCGGCCAGTATCTCCGCAGAACCAGGACAGCGCCACGGTGAGGCTGCCGGAGCCGGAGCCGGACTCGATGACCCGCACGCCAGGGCCGATGCCGAGGCGCATGCAGATGTAGCCGATCTCCTTGGGGTAGATGATCTGGGTCTGGCGCTTCACGCCCTTGACCAAATCGTGCAGCGTGGGCCGCACGATGCGGTAGACCTTGCCCTTATGCGTGGCCACGGACTTGCCATAGCCGGCGCGGGCCACCTCCTCCATGGGGATGACGCCGTCGTGGGTGTGTATTTCACCTTCCTCCAGAACGCGCTTGAGATAGCGCTTGCCCTTGGGATTGACGAGGATGGCGAGCTTGCCGGCGAGATTGGCGGCCATAGGCTGTGTTCTCCTTACAGTAATGATGGGATGTCCGGGTAAGTGCTGGAGCGCAGGAAGTCAAGCACGACGCGTGCGCGCCACCCCACCCTGCGGGTGTTTCGCAAATGCGTCATTCGTGTTATTGATACACGCATCAGCTTGGTATTGGGTCAGATTTATCGCACGCCGCATTGCGGCCAACCTCCATCCCGCACCTCATGACATTTCAGTATATATTCGGCCCCGTGGCATCCAGCCGGCTGGGGCGATCCCTTGGTCTCGATCTTCTTGGCTCCGCCATCTGCACCTTCGACTGCCTCTACTGCGAGGTAGGCCGTACGGAAAAGCTCACCCTGGAGCGCAAGCCCTATGTGCCGGCTGCGGACATCCTGGCCGAGCTCGAAGCCTGGAAGCGCGCCAACCAGGACCTGGCCCTGGACTACGTCACCCTCGGCGGCTCCGGCGAACCCACGCTGAACAGCGAGATGCCGGCAATCATCGACGGCGCGCGGCGTATTCTCCCCGGCGTGCCGGTTGCGGTGCTCACCAACTCGGCCTTGATGACCGATCCCGAGGTCCGGGCGGAGCTGGCCCACGCCGACGCCGTGCTGCCCTCGCTGGACTCCCTGCGGCCAGAGCCGTTGGCCACGCTCAACCGGCCGAACCCGCGCCTCTTTGCCGGCGGTCAGCAGGCCGTGGGCGAGCTGGCCGAGGCCCTGGTGACCTTCCGCAAGGAGTTCGCCGGCCGGCTCTTTCTGGAAATCTTTCTCGCACGCGGCCTGAACGACTCGGACGAGGACCTGGAGCTGTTCAGGGCCTATGTGCCGCGCCTTGCGCCGGACCGCGTGGACGTGGTCACCCTCTCGCGCCCCGGGGCCTATGCCGAGGCCCAGCCCGCCACGGCCGAGACCCTGCAACGCTGGCGCGAGGCCCTGTGCCCCCTGTGCGCCACGCCGCAGGACGCCGGCCCGCGCCTGGGAACCGCGCCCGCAACGCATTCCGCCACCCGCGCCGCCGACCCGCAGGCCGTGCAGGACGCGGTGCACGCCTCGCTGAAACGCCGCCCCCAGACGGCCACGCAGCTTTCCGGCGCGCTGGATATTTCCCGTAAACATATTGTCTCCGCGCTTGAAACCCTTGAGAAACAAGGGCATATCAAAAGGAGAACAGAGCAGGACGGCGAACCGTTTTACGGCGTCCGTCACTGATACACGAAATTTTTCGGGCAGCCCCGGAATCGGGCCAGCCCAATTTGTTTTTCTATATAATTTTTTCAAGAGGTTAGCATATGGCTCGATCAAAAAAAACTCGCCGCAAGATGTTTATCAGCGTCCTGCCCGGTGAGCAGGTAGAGGTTGTTCTCGCCGAAGATGGCAAGGTTCAGGAATTTTACGTGGAGATGCTCCACCAGCACCGCACCAAAGGCAACATTTATCGCGGCGTCATCCACAACATCGACCCCTCCCTGCAGGCAGCCTTTATCAACTACGGCGCCGGGAAAAACGGCTTCCTCCAGGTGGATGAGGTCCACCCCGAGTACTATAACCAGCCGCACGACTCCACCAAGGGTTACAAGTACCCGCTGTTGCAGAAAGTTCTGAAGCCCGGCCAGGAGCTGCTCGTCCAGGTGGTCAAGGAGCCGGCCGGCACCAAGGGCGCCTTCCTCACCACCTATCTGTCCATCCCCGGCCGCTATCTGGTCATCACCCCCGGCCGCGAGCAGATCGGCGTGTCCCGCAAGGTGGAGGACGACAAGGAGCGCGCCCGACTCAAGGAGATCATCGACAGCCTCAAGGTGGGCGAGGGACTGGGCTGCATCGTGCGCACCGCCAGCCTGGGCGCCAGCAAGACCAATCTTTCCAAGGACCTCCAGTTCCTCAAGCGGCTCTGGAAGGACGTGCGCAAGACCGGCCAGGAGTCCACAGCGCCGGAGCTCATCTACCAGGAACCGGACCTCGCTGCCCGCGCCATCCGCGATTACCTCACCGAGGACGTGGGCGAGGTCTGGGTGGACGACAAGGAAACGGCCGAGGAGGTCTCCAAGTTCGCCGCCCTTATCTTCCCCCGCCGCGGTAGTCTGGTCAAAGAGCACGACGCGGTCGAGCGCACGTTGTACGAGCGGTTCAACATCACCAAACAGATTGAGCAGATATACTCGCGCGAGGTAGTGCTGCCCTCCGGTGGCCGGCTGGTGTT
Source organism: Oceanidesulfovibrio marinus (assembly GCF_013085545.1). NCBI lineage: Bacteria > Pseudomonadati > Thermodesulfobacteriota > Desulfovibrionia > Desulfovibrionales > Desulfovibrionaceae > Oceanidesulfovibrio > Oceanidesulfovibrio marinus. The sequence goes on along the minus strand of NZ_CP039543.1, from coordinate 3,897,060 downwards.
CGACCAGGCCGAGGCGCTCATGGCCGTGGACATCAACTCCGGCAAGGTCAGCGGCAAGACCTCGTTTTCTGAAATGGCCTACCGCACCAACAAGGAGGCGGCCGAGGTCATTCCGCAGCAGCTCCGCCTGCGCGACGTGGGCGGCCAGATCGTCATCGATTTCATCGAGATGAAGGACCGCAAGCAGTGCCAGGACGTGGAAAAAACCCTGAAGCAGTCCATGAAAGTGGACAGAGCGCGCCACGACGTGGGCCGCATGACCAAGTTCGGCCTGCTCCAGGTGGTGCGCCAGCGCATCGGCTCCTCGGCCATCTCGGTCTCCACCGAGCCCTGCCCCTGCTGCGGCGGCTCCGGCATGCGCCGCAACATGGAGTGGCAGGCGCTCCAGGCCCTCAGGTCCATCTACCTGCAGCTTCGGGCGCAACCCCCGCGCGAGAGCGGCCTCATCTACAAGGCTCCGCAAGAGCTGGCCCTCTACCTGCTCAACACCAAGAAGGACAAGCTCACGCAATTGGAGCAGGACTTCCAGACAACGATCACTGTGGAGATCGCATAGGGCAGACGCACCATGCCATCCCGACGCATCCTTCTTCATGTGTGCTGCGGCCCCTGCGCCATCGTGCCGGCAGAGCGGCTGCTCGACGCCGGCTGGGAAGTCACGGCCCTTTTCTACAACCCGAATATCCACCCCCTCACGGAGTACCTGAAACGCCGCGAGGGGGTGCGGGAAGTAGCGGACAGGCTGGGTTTTCGCGTCATCTACAAGGACGACGAGTACGACCCGCAGCTCTACTTCCGCACCGTGGCCCAGCGCGAGGCCAATCGCTGCTTCCACTGCTACTCCCTGCGGCTGGAGCGCGCCCACGCCATCGCCAAGCGCGGCCGGTTCGACGCCTTCACCTCCACCCTGCTCTACTCCAAGCACCAGAAGCACGAGACCATCGCCGGCCTGGGCCGGGACATCGCCGGCGGCGGCGACCCTGTCTTCCATTACGAGGACTACCGCACCGGCTGGCAGCAGGGCATCGAGACCTCCAAAGAATGGGGCATCTACCGCCAGCAGTACTGTGGCTGCTTGTACAGTGAGTTCGAACGGTTCCGTAATGACCTCCGCAACGTGTCCTCCTCATGAGGCACCACGGCCGGACCACATGACCACAACCGGCGCTGCTTCCTGAACGCGCCAGCACCCCCATGCTGCTCTATATCCACGTCCCCTTCTGCCGCTCCAAGTGCGGCTACTGCGGCTTCCACTCCCACCAGCCGGGGCCGGGGCAGATGGAGTCCTACGTGGACGCCCTGCTCCTGGAGCTGGCCCACTGGGGCGACGTGTACGACCGCCCCTCGGTCTCCTCGGTCTACTTCGGCGGCGGCACCCCCTCGCTCCTGCCGCCCAACGTCATCAACGCCCTGGGCTCCTCCATCCGCCGCAACTTCGCGCTCAAGCCCGACGTGGAGATGACCTTCGAGGGCAACCCCGAGACCGTCGGCGCCATGGACACCCTCCAGGCGATCAAGGACATCGGCGTCACCCGGCTCTCCATGGGCGTGCAGAGCCTGGACAACGCGCAGCTCGCCGCCCTGGGACGCCGCCACCGCGTGCGCGACGTCTACCGCGCCATCGAGCAGGCCCACGTGATCGGCTTCGGCAACATCAACCTCGACCTCATCTTCGGCCTGCCCGGAACACGCCTCAAGATCTGGCTGGACACCATCCGCGCCGCGCTGGAGCTCTGCCCGCAGCACCTCTCGTGCTACGCCCTCACCGTGGAGCCCGACACCCCGCTGGAGCGCGCCTGTTTCGACCGCTCCATCACCCTGCCGGACGAGCAGGAGACCGCCAAGATGTTCCTCTACGGTGCCGACCTGCTCGAAGAGCACGGCTTCCTGCAGTACGAGATCTCAAACTTCTCCAAGCTTGGGTTCCAGAGCCGCCACAACCTGGGCTACTGGGAAGGTAAGAACTACCTGGGTCTGGGCCCCTCGGCCGTCTCCACCGTACGCGGCCGGCGCTGGGCCAACCCGGCGGATCTCGGCGTCTACGTCAACGCCGTCTCGTCCAAAAAGTTAGACGCCACAGCCGAGCAGCTCACGCCCGAGGAGCGCACCAAGGAAATGGTCATGCTGAGGCTGCGCACCACGCGGGGGCTCAACCTGCGCGGCTACCGCATGCTCACCGGCCGCGCCTTCATGGAGGTCCACCGGCCCCTGGTGGAAGCCCTCTCTCACAAGGACCTCGTGCGCATCAACAATGGCTACCTCCGCCTCACCCGCCACGGCATGCTCGTGTCCGACGCCATCCTCGCCCACATGTTCGAACGCGAAGAAGCGGCCGGGCAAGGCGAGCTACCCAGCACCTCTGGATAGAAGAGCTTGGGGAAAACCTTTCTGAAGAAAGGCTTTTCCCCAAACCCCTTTCCAAAGACTTTCAACTGGTTTTTCTCAAAAGAATAGGCTGCTTTTGTTCGCGAACGAGGGCACCCAGATAAAAAGTTTGGGAAGAGAGAGCAGCCTACAAAGAAGCCCGCACGGTCAATGTGTACAGAGATAGTATTCACCTGACACTCCGCCCCTGGCGGGGTGATGGCTACGCTGCTTCTTCTTTTTCTACCTCTGCTTCGTTGATTACGATGCCGTCCAGGAACGCTTGGTAGGGCACTCGGCCGTCCATGCCGCGGCCCTGATGGGTGCGTTCCCGGTTGTAGTGGTTCAGGTAACTGTCCAGATCCTCTTGCATTTCCTCCACCGATTCGTACCACTTCTCGCGGCCCTTGATGCGGAAATGCTCGTCGAGCAATGTCCGATGCAACCGCTCCACAAAGCCGTTGCTCTGCGGCCGGCGAACCTGCGTTGTCCGGTGCTCAATCCCTTCTAATTGCAAGAACAATTCGTACGGATGCTTGTCCGGGCGACCGCAGAACTCGCGACCGTTGTCCGAGAGAATCGTCGAAATGCGCGCGATGTGCTCCTCGAAGAACGGCAGCACGTCCTCATTGAGCACGTGAACCGCGGTAACCGGCAACTTGGTGGTGTAGAGTCGGCCCCAGGCATAGCGGCTGTGGCAGTCGATAACCGACTGCAAATACACGCGTCCAACGCCCTTGAGCGTGCCCACGAAGAAGGTGTCCACGGCCACAAGATCGCCGGTGTGACGCGTCTCGATGTGCCGGTCACGGAACTCGGGGCTGAAGCGCTCTAAAATGCGGATTTGCTCATCCGAGAGCTCAAGGCGTTGTTCCCGCACGCTCTTCTCCAGCCGCAGCAACCGCTCGTGGCGTGTGAGCAAGCCGTGCCGGCTCCAGACGCCGCGGACACCGCCGGAGCTGACCTGGACGCCTTGCAGGACAAGCTGTTGGGCGACGCGGAGCGGCCCGTGCGTGGGGTGAGCCAAGCAGTAGTCGAGAATGGCCTGCTCGACAGCCTCGTCAACGCGGTTGGGGTGCGGGCCTCGCGGCCCGGGCAGGCGGTCCAATAGACCTTCGGCGCCGAAGGTCTGGTAGTTGCGCCGGATCTCGTAGAACTGCTGCCTGGAATAGCCCATGATTTTGCACGCTTTGCTGACGTTGCCCAATTCAGTGGCCAGCTCTAGCAGACTCATCTTCCTTCGTGCTACTTTGCGTTTCGTGGTCATGGCGTTCTCCTCGAAAGGGTTCGTGAAGCTTCGCAACTCCATCGATACCCAGCCAGGGACGGCATGACCACAACCTTTTGGTGGCCCAGGTGTCAGGTTATATCCATCTCAGTTCAGTCAATGCAACAAGGTTTGTTCGCAGCGTATAAATTGAATCAATCTAGATAACTAGGCTTCAGATCAGGCCTTGTCTCGAATATCTCCATGCGGATTTCGAACAATAGCATCAATGACTCCGCTATCCTCCCAATATTCTTTTGAGAATTAAAATTCTTTTCGGATATTATTTGCGCGCATTCATCCAGCGCGGTTCCAGCCTCTTGTAGCATTCGATCTATCTCTTCGAGATACTCATCGGACATGACCCTCCTCCGGACACTTATGCGCTGGCAAGCTCGTGCCTGTCAGCCAATCGCAATCCTTCCGTCTCTCGCCTAAATCAAAGATAGCTACGACCACACCGCTTTTTACATAATACAATACGCCGGAGACAAGAAATGGTTCTTCCCCCAACCCCCTTTCCAAAGACTTTCAACTGGCTTTTCTCAAAAGAATAGGGTGCTCTTGTTCGCAAACAAGAGCACCCAGATAAAAAGTTTGGGAAGGGAGAGCGCGAGAGGGAGAACCCTTTTCAAAGGGTGTCCCTCTCGCCTCAAAAACTCCCGCAGCAATTATTAGCCTGCCGAGGCGGTGCTTTCGCTTTTCATCTGTTCGATCAGGTCTTTCAGGACCTGGGCCTGGTGGGCAAGCTCGGTAACGGCTAGTGCCGACTGGCGCATGGCGTCCGAGTTCTCGGCCGAGATCTGGTTGACCTCCTCGATGCTGCGATTGATCTCGTCGCTTGCCGCAGACTGCTCTTCCGAGGCCGCCGCGATCGCATTGACCTGGTCTGTGGTCAGATCAACGAGCTGGACAATCTCGCTGAGCGCCGACCCGGATTTCTGAGCCAGCCCGGTGGCGCTGTCGATTTTCGACACGGCCTGTTCCACGTTGTGGATATTCCGTTTGGTGCCGTTCTGGATACCATGGATCGCGTCGCCGACCTCCTTGGTCGCCGTCATGGTCTTTTCGGCCAGCTTGCGAACTTCATCGGCCACCACGGCGAAGCCCCGACCGGCCTCGCCAGCCCGGGCAGCTTCGATAGCGGCGTTCAGCGCCAGCAGGTTGGTCTGGTCGGCAATGTCGGAGATCACATCGAGAATCCGGCCAATGCTTTCGGCCTGCTCACCCAGGGATGTCATGTCGCTCTTCATGTCCAGGGCCTGGTCTTGCACTTCCCCAATGCCTTGGACTACCTGCGTCACGACGTCAGAGCCTTCCTGCGCCTTGCCTTTCGCGGAGTCTGCGGTGGACGCCGCCTCCGCCGCGCTCTTGGCGACCTCAAGAACCGTGGCGTTCATCTGCTCCATGGCTGATGCGGTCTCGCTGACACGCTGCGACTGGACATCCGAGCCTCGGCTCGACTGTTCGATCTGGGCGGACAGCTCTTCGGATGCGGAGGTAAGAACCTCGACCACCTCTTCGAGATGTTGCGCCGCCTGGAGCATGCCCTCGGCCTTGGCGCTTTCGGCGCGTTCCTTTGCTTCATGCGCCTCCTGCATCGCGACCTGTGCTTTGTCGGATTCTTCCTCGGCCACCCGTGTCTTCTCTCCGGCCTCGGCTATCATTGCCTTCAGATTGGTGGCCATTGTCCGCAGGGAGTTGGCCAGCACACCGATCTCATCCTTTTGATTGATCTCAAGCTTCTGCTCGAAATCGCCTTCGGCAATGCTTTCTGCAAAACGGACCGACTTGCGCACCGGCGTCACTATAGTTCCCGCGAGGAACCAGAGAATTGCACAGGCAAGCACGGCCACAGCGCCGGCAACGCCAACACCGATGAGAATGCTGCGGTTCAGATTCGCGTCCATATCGCGGTCGAGCTCATTCGCTTGAGCAAAAACAACAGAGTGCGGCACTTCGATGTACACGGACCACGGCATTTCCGTTCTGCCGGGAATGATGGGGGCCTGAACCTTGACGACGCCGCCTTCCTCTCCAAGGTCGACGAACGATTCAGCCGCCTTCGTCGCCTCCACAATCCTTTGCCAGTTTGCTTCCCCCACATCTTTCAGAGGCTTGCCGACCGTATCCGGATTTTTGCTGCTGGCGACAACCACCCCCAGATTACTGATGACCTGCACTGACGCCGCGCCATCATACAAATCTGCGGCCACTTTCTCGCAAAGCTGCTGGATGAAGTTCAGGCGCAGGTCTGTACCGGCGATACCCAGAAACTTGCCATCTTCCATGATGGGCGCCGACATGGTGGTAAGCCATTCCTGTTTGCCTTGAACAATATACGGGAACGGGTCGAGGATGTTTTCTTTGTGTTTCTCTTTTGGTCTGAGGTACCACCCACCCTTTTGCACGCCGTTTGGATGCAAGGATGAATCTTCATAACCAACAAGAGCCTGTCTTGCTATGTTGCCCTGCTCGTCTCTGTTCCAGTACGGCACGAATCGCCCTGTATCATCATGGCCGCTGCCTTGGTCCCCGGCGTACTGCATGTCATTTCCATCCAGGGCATTGGGTTCCCAGGCACTATACGTCCCAAGGAAATCAGAGTTATCCTTCAAGGTTGTAAGAAGTATGTCATTCAACAGCTCACGGATATCCATATCTGGATTATTGGAGTAATCCATCCGTATTGCCTTGAATGCCTCAGACAATGTTCTGGCGGCGTCCAGGTTGGTTGCCAGTTTTTCTTGTATCTGGCTTGCCTGATTCTTTGCCACAGAGAGCAGACCTCTTTTCGTCTGCGCCTCAATCAGATCATGGACCTTGTTGCTTACGAAACTCTGCGTATTCTTTTGTGCTGTGACATTGACAATCAACAGTACAGCTATCGTCGCGATCAAGCAGATGCCAGCCATGACGACAATTTTTGTTTTAATCGATTTGAACTGCATAATACCCCCTTCAAGTAGGCTGAATGGCTGACCGACGATTTTTCCCAGGAGCTATAACGTGCGACCCTTTGGGTAGCAGCGTACCTGATTGAGCGCCCAGGGTTTCTTAGGCCTGCAGGATACTGTGTAAATTTTCTCTATAAGAAAACAATTACAAAAGATCATAATTTACGTACACATTGTGCCTCCACTCCCTACAGCGGCTGCGATGCCATCCTATACCAATGTTGCTGAATTCAATCAATATCCCTGTGCTTGGGGACAGAGCAACCAGGCACCAGCGTTCTTGCGGCGGCGCACTTCTCTTCGGCTTTTCCTGAAAGCCGCTTCTGGTGTTGTGCAGGACTATTCGGTCCATCCAGGGGAAAACAATACCCACGCCGGACAAAAAAAGAGCAGGAGCCCCCTTCGAAGGAAGCTCCTGCCCACAGCGTCCGGATACGTGTTTGGTTATGTCAGCAATGCTTTCGCAAAGTCATGCCCGTCAAAGGGTCGGAGGTCTTCCATCTTTTCGCCCAGGCCCACGAATGTGATGGGCAGCTGGTACTGCAAGGCGATGGCCACGACCACGCCGCCCTTGGCCGTGCCGTCAAGCTTGGTGAGGATGACCTCGTCCACGCCCACGCCCTTGTTGAAGAGGTCGGCCTGGGACAGGGCGTTCTGGCCGGTGGTGGAGTCGAGCACGAGCACGGAGCGATGCGGCGCGCCGGGGTGCTTCTTGCCGAGCACCTGCTTGATCTTCTTGAGCTCGTCCATGAGGTTGACCTTGGTGTGCAGGCGGCCGGCCGTGTCCACAATGAGCAGATCAAACCGTTCGCTCACGGCCTTGTCCATGGCCTCGTAGGCCACGGCGGCCGGGTCGGCGTCCTGCCCTTTGGCGTAGAACCCCGCGCCCACGCGCTTGGACCAGATCTCCAACTGCTCCACGGCCGCGGCGCGGAAGGTGTCGCCCGCAGCGATGAGCACCTTGCGGCCCTGCATCTGGGCGCGATGGGCCAGCTTGGCGATGGTGGTGGTCTTGCCAACGCCGTTCACGCCGATGACGAGCACCACCTCCGGCGGGTTGACCACGGCGATGCGCTTCTTTTCCTTGAATATTTCTTCAAGCTCCTCGCGCATGAGGTCCTTGAACTGCGCGGGATCGGTGACGTTGTTCTTCTTGGCGCGGGCGCGCAGCCGGTCGGCCAGCTGGACGCTGGCCTCATAGCCCACGTCGGCCATGATCAGAATTTCCTCAAGCTCTTCCCAGAACGCCTCGTCGATGGTCTCGTGCGTGTCGAGCAGCGTGTCGATGCGCTTGGTGATGGTCTCCTTGGTCTTGGCCAGGCCTTCGGAGAGCTTGAGCATCAGCCGGTTCCGCTCGTCCTCCTCGTCTTCCAGGTCCAGGGCCAGGGCCAGGCGGTACTGCAGCTCGGAGCGGAACTCCGCCACGGCCTCGTACTCCATGTCGTCGAGCCACTTCTGGAACCGGGTGATGAAGTCCTCGGCCTCGCTGGCCGGCGCACCCAGCGCCTTGAACAGGAAGGAAAGCCGTTCCCATAGCGCCGGACCTTTTTCGCTGACACCTTCCAGGATGGCGTCGAGCCAGGCAGAGAGCCGCGGCTCGGCCTCGCGCAGGGCCAGGGCGAGATCCTTCTGCCAATCCTCCACGGCGGCCGGCGGCGCTTCTGAGGGCGCAGCAGCCGACGGTTCGGGCGCTGGGCCTTCCCCGGCAGGCGTCTCCACTATGGGCGGAGCCGGCGAGACAACCGGCTCACCCTCGGCCGGTATCCCGGCCTCCGGTTCGGCAGGCGGCTCCTCGGCTCCGGCTTCAGCAGCTTGCTCCGCCGCCTCGGCCTCCACCGCTTCTGCCTCTTCGGCAGCAGCCTGTTGTTCCTCGTCCTTGTTCTTCCAGAACTTGAGCTTGGAGAAGAATGCCATGGTATGTCTATCCTTTATGCATTGTCAGGCAGTGTGATGCCGAAGTACGCGGCGGCGTTCTGCGCCGTGGCGCGCCAGATTGCGGCCGGCTCCACGTCGCGGATGTGCGCAACCTCGGCCGCGGTAAAGGCCAGGTACGCCGGCTCGTTGGTCCTGCCGCGGTACGGGATGGGCGTGAGGTACGGGCAGTCCGTTTCCAGCACCATGGCGTGGAGCGGCAAGGCGGCCACGGCGCGGCGCATGGCCTCGTTCTTGGGAAAGGTCACCGTGCCGGGGATGGAGGCGAACCAGCCGCGGGAGACGATCTCCTGCCCAAGGTCCGGGCCGCCGCCAAAGCAGTGCCACAGCACCGGGCGGTCGGCAAAGCCCATGTCGTCCAGTATCTCCAGCGTCTCCTCGGCGGCGTCGCGGGAGTGTATAACTACGGAAATGTCCTTTTCCCGCGCCAGGGAAAGTTGCTCGCGGAAGGCTATGCGCTGCGCATCGAACGGCGACCAATCACGGTAGAAGTCCAGCCCGATCTCGCCCATTGCCTTGATGCGTGCGTCATCCGCAAAAGCCTGCGCCATGGCGTCGAGGCTCGCGCCGTTCACGCTCTCGGCATCGTGCGGATGGATGCCCATGATGAAGAAGACCTCGTCGCGGTTCTCGAACAGCTCCTTGCCGGCCTCGTACGCCTCGGGCCCCAGGAAGACCTGTCCCACGCGAGAGACGCCTGCCTCCGCGGCCCGGTCCAGCACCGCGTCCACTTCGGCGTCCAAAGGTTCCATATCCAGATGCGCGTGCGTCTCCACACCGCCTGCCGGCAGCCCCACGCTCTGGGGCGGTGGCGGCGGCGTTTTCTTTTTCTTTTTAGCCATGGAAATGCAAAATCCTTATCACGGTCCGGGGAACAGCTCGCCCTGCTCAGCCTTGCGCCACAAGGCCTTCACGGTGCGCGCCTGAGCCTCCCGGCCATAGTCCTGCGCCGTGTCGATGCCTGATTGGACAATCTGCCCAGCGCGGGGATCGTTTGATTCAATGAGCTCCAGCGCGTCGCACAGGGCGATGGCCGCGGCCGGCACGTCGGCGTCGGCCACGAAAAAGCCGTTGCCCTGCTGCTTCTTGGCCGGACCGGATGCGGCGCCGCACGTCTCGTCGGCCATGTAGGGCGCCTCGACGACGAACCCTTCGCGCTGCCAGGCCTGGCGCATGTAGTCCCAGCAGCCCACGCCGGCAAAGCCCACAACGAAGAGCCCGCTGGCCATGGCCTCCAGGGGCGGCAGAGCGCAGCCTTCCGGAAACCCCGTGGCCAGAAAGAGCCGGCACGAGCGCATGGCCTCGGCCACTTCCCACTGCGCCAGGCCGTCTATCTCCACCCAGCGGATCGGCTTTGCCGCCACCTTGGACCGTCTACTGTCCACGGCGACGCGTATCTGGTGCGCCAGGGCCTTGTTCTTGCGGGGCATCCAGGCGATGGCCGGCGGACCGGCCGGCGCGCTCTTGGCCGGATGGAAGATTTCAAGGTCGATGCCGGGCCAGAGCATGTGCGCATGCGCGCCTACCATCTCGTCGATGTACCAGGCCACGGGTCGGGACACGGCCAGGAACGAGACCGGGAGCTGCTTCCAGTGCACGCCCTCCGGCAGTCCGGAAAAAAGGTACGCCCAGTTCTGGCACCACACCACCACGCGGCAGCAGTCCAGGGCCGGGGCCATGGCGTTGGGCCAGCCTTCCGGCGCAAGCCAGATATCCTCGCGCTGCACCACGACCTCGTCCAGCGTCGTGCGCTCCACATCCAGCGAGGCGGCAGCGGCCAGGGCCGGCGCCGACCAGTCGCCGTGCGTGACAAGGCAGACGTCGAACCCCGCGTTGTCGAGGTGCGCGGCGACCTGGATAAGCTGCGCGGTGCCGCCTGTCTGCTTGCCGAGCGGTGGAAGGAAGATAAAGGTTCGCATGGCTACCCTGCCGGATGTCTGGAGCTGGTTCGGTGCGATCATCCACAAAAACCGCCGCCGGATCGCAAACGCGAGTCCGCGCGCCGGTGCGCGCAGGCGGACGCAATGAGGCCGTCCCGCCCGCAACGCGCGTTCATCATATTCCTGGAGCACAACGTTGTGAACCTCGTGCTCCCGCGGCATCCGCCGCGAAGCCCCGCTCAAGGCGAGGCCATTCTCATAACTGAAGAGCGAAAATACAGGTATTTCCTGCTCCCAGTCATAACACCATGCCGGCCCGGCTGCCACGCCGGCCCGCGGTGCTAGAGATTCTGCCGGTGGATGAGCGACTGCCGGAGCGTCTCCTTGTCCACGTGCTTTACCTCGGCCCCCAGGGGAATGCCCTGGGCCAAGCGCGTCACGCTCACGTTGGGATACTCCCGCACGATCATGTTCTTGATGTACGACGCCGTGTTCTCCGCCTCCAGGGTGGTGCCAAGGGCCAGGATGAGCTCGCGGACCTCGCCCTCGGCCAGCCGTTTCTTGAGCACGTCCGTGTTCAGGCCGGTGGCATCCACGCCGTCCAGCGGGGCCAGAAGCCCGCCCAGGATGAGGTAGAGCCCCTGGTAGAAGCCGCCTTCCTCTATGGCGAGCAGGCTGTCCCACTCCGCCACCAGGCAGAGGGTCTCGCGGCTGCGGCGCGCGTCCGAGCAGATGGCGCAGGGATTCGTGTCCGAGAGCCCCCGGCACTCGTCGCAGATACAGAGCCGGTCGCGAAGCTCGCCCACCGCCCGGCCCAGCTCCCGCGTACGGGCCTCCGGCCAGGCGAGCATGGTCAGAGCCATGCGCAGGGCGGACTTCGGCCCCAGCCCGGGCAAGCCGGCCAGCTGATCCACGAGGTCCTTGAGCGGCTCAGGAAGTCGCTCGTGAACCACCTAGAACATCCCCGGAATCTTCATCCCTCCGGTGAGGGCGCCCATCTCTTCCTCGGCCATGTCCTTGGACTTCTTCAGCGCCTCGTTCACCGCGGCAAGCACCAGGTCTTCGAGCATGGGCACGTCCTCGGGGTCCACGGCCTGCGGATCGATCTTCACGCTCTTGATCTCCTGGCTGCCGGTGGCGACCACGGTGACCATGCCGCCGCCCACAGAGGCCTCGACCTCTTTCTCGGCAAGCTCTTCCTGGGCCTTCTGAATCTTCTTCTGCATGACCTGCGCCTGGCGCACCAGATCGTTCATGCCGCGCATGTGGGTATCCTCCATTCAATCATGTTCATTCGGGATTTCAACCGTCGCTGGAGCCGTTTTCGGACCGGCCGCCCGGCTTCTGCGATGGCTTGACAGGATGACAGTTCACGAACTGGGCGTCGAGCTCCTCCATGATCCCCTGCACCAGGGGACGGGAGCGGACCTCGTCGCGCAGCTCTTTCTGGTGGACAAACTCACCGTTCTCGCTGACGACCTCGATGCGTACATCGGGCCCGTAGTGCAGGGCAACGAGCGGCGCCAGAAAACGCCAGTGCTGCTGCTCCTCCACCTGATCCTTGTGGAACGTCGATTTGCAATAAATGGTCAGCACGCCGCCGTCCAGCTCGCCGCGGGTGTGCATCAGCACCGTGGGGCCGTCCTCGCCGCCGGCGTCGCGGTAGCGGGCCATGAACCCAGTCCAGCCGGAGGGATACTCGCGTTCCTGACCTGCCTGCTCCGCATACTCGGGCGGAGTGGGCGGAGCCTCCCGCAACGGGGGCTCGCCGCCTGCCGCGGCCGGGTGTCCTGGCGGCGGGCCACCAAAGGAGTAATCATCCGCCGGGCCGTCGTCCACCCACGGCGGCGGCTCCTGCGCGTGAGAACCATTGTTCTGCGCAGATTGCGGAGCGCCAGCCGGAGTGTCTGAGGGATGGCTGGCCGGGGCGGTCTGCCGTGCGGGCTGGGGTGCCGGCGCAGGCCGGGGAGCATGTTGTTGCGCCGGTTGCTGCGGCGCGGCGCCGTTGCCGGCGTATCCGGGTCTGGGAGCTGCCGGAGCCGGACGCGGCCCGGAAGGCGCCTGGTGCGATCTGTTCTGCGGCGATGGGTGCGGAGGCTGCTGGTCTGCAGGCTGTGCAGGTGCAGAACGCGGTGCCGCCGGAGCAGCGTCGCGTGGAGCGCCCGGCGCGGGGTGGCCGCCTGATGGTGGCGCTCCCGCCGGGCCCTGTGGCCCGCTAAAATTTCCGGGGGAAGCTGCGCCTCCTGAGCCGCCGGACTGACCTGTTCCGCCCCCTGCTCCGCCGGCCGACGGCGCTGCGGGAAGATTCTCCAGCGGCACCAGCCGGGGCAGGAAGGCGAGGTTCACGAGCAACAGCTCCAGGGCGAGCGCGGGCTCCAGACTGGTGAGAACGCGGCGCTGGCCTTCGAGAGTCATCTGCCAGGCGGCGTGGATGTGCGCGAGCTCCAGCTTCTGCGCCCACTCCATCCAGCCGGCGGCCTCCTCCTCGGCCAGGTCCAGCAGCGGTATGGCGGCCTCGCCCGACTGCTTGAGCAGGAAAAGCGTGCGCCACACGGTGACCAGTTCGCGCAGGAAAAAGCCGAGGTCCAGGCCCTGGTCCAGTATCTGGCCGAGCACGCGGGAAACACCCACAGGGTCCTGCCCGTGGATGGATTCCAGCAGCTCGAAGTAGATCTCCTGCCCGGCCAGGCCCAGCACGGAGCGGACATCCTCGGACCGGAGCGGACCGGAGCCCAGGGCGATAACCTGGCCCATGAGGGACATGGAGTCGCGCACGCTGCCGGCCGCGCGCTTGGCGATGAGCGCCAGGGCGGCCTCCTCGTACTCCACGGACTCCTTGTCCAGGATGGCGCGCAGGTGATCCATGAGCCGCGGCGCTGGCAGCCGCTTGAACACGAAGTGCTGGCAGCGGCTGATGATGGTGGCCGGGAACTTGTGCGACTCGGTGGTGGCGAGAACAAAGGTGACGTTGGGCGGCGGCTCTTCCAAGGTTTTGAGCAGCGCGTTGAACGCCTCCTTGGTGAGCATGTGCGCCTCATCGATGATGAAGACCTTGTAGCGGCACTCCATGGGCGCGTAGCCGATGTCCTCGCGCAGGCGGCGGGCGTCGTCGATGCCGCGGTTGGAAGCGCCGTCGATCTCGATGACGTCCACGGCTGCGCCCTGGGTGATCTGGCGGCAGTGGACGCACTCGTTGCACGGCTCTGCCGTGGGCGCGTTCACGCAGTTCACCGCCTTGGCGAAGATGCGCGCCAGCGTGGTCTTGCCCACGCCGCGCGTGCCGCTAAAGAGATAGGCCGGAGCGATGCGGTCCTCCAGCGCGGCGCGGGAGAGCACGGCTTTCACCGTCTCCTGGCCTGCTACCTCGTCAAAGCGTTGGGGTCTGTATTTTGCGGTGAGCGATTGGCTCATGAGCACCTGGGTAGCGCGAATCAGGTCAAATGGAAAGAACCAGTTTAACGGGTTGAAATGGTTTAATCAATCAAGCTTTTAACTAACAGTTGTGAGACGTTGCGGCACCCTGTGCGCAAAAGAAGCCCGACCTGCCTTTTTCGGGCGAACCGGGCTTCGAAACTTATTCTTTCGTAGAGAACGAGACTGCTGTTGAAAAGTCCTCTCACGGCAGGCTGTTCAAAAATCACGCTGGCAAGGCGCAAGGAAAGTTCAAGGCTGACGCGTATACAGCATACGCGAAGGGTTGAACTTTTTGCAGCAACGCAGCCAGCGGGAGATTTTCAACAGCCTGCTGCTAGACCGCGTAGCGGTGCAGCCAGTGCTCATACTTGGGGTTCTCGCCGGCAACGACCTTGAAGAACTCGCCCTGCAGGTGCTTGGCCACTTTGAAGCCGCCCTTGCCGATGGCCCGGCGGTCCAGCTCGCGGATCGGGGTCAGCTCGGCCGCCGTGCCGCAGAAGAAGGCCTCGTCCGCGGTGTAGACCTCGTCGCGGGTGAACTGCTGCTCCACCACCTTGTAGCCCAGGTCCTCGGCCAGCTCCATCAGGCTGGCGCGGGTGATGCCGTCCAGGATGGAGGTGAGCGGCGTGGTCTTGATGACGCCCTTGCGCACGATGAAGATGTTCTCGCCGGTGGCCTCGGAAACGAAACCCGCCGTATCCAGCATCATGGCCTCGTCATAGCCGTCGGCCACGGCCTCGCGCTTTGCCAGCACGGAGTTCACGTAGTTGCCGCAGACCTTGCCCTTGGTCATCATCGCGTTCACGTGATGACGGCTGAAGGTGGAGGTCTTCACGCGGATGCCGTTCTCCAGGGCTTCCTCGCCCAGGTAGGCGCCCCAGGGCCACGTGGCGATGATGGTCTGAATGGGGTTGGAGCCGGGATGCACGCCCATGGCGCCGGCACCCACAAAGGACAGGGGCCGGATGTAGCCCTCCGGCATCTTGTTCGCCTTCAGAGTCTCCACAATGGCGTCGACAATCTCTTCCTCCGTGAAGGGAATCTCCATCTCCACGATGTGCGCAGAGTGGAAGAACCGCTCCACGTGCTCCTTGAGCCGGAAAACCGAAGAGCCGCCGTCCTTGAGCCTGTAGGCGCGGATGCCCTCGAAAACGCCCACGCCGTAGTGCAGCGTGTGGGTGAGAACGTGGACATTCGCCTCGTCCCAGGGAACAAGCTTGCCGTCGAACCATATGGAATCCATTTTCTGGACCATCATGACCCCCTGAAGGTATTTTTTAGGTAGGCGAAGCAGATTACGAGAGAGCGTGCACCGCGTCAAGGACGACGCGTGTTTTCCGCTGCTTCTCCCAATATTTCGCCGTGTTATTCTTTCCCGCCATGGCTGGGTCGGAAAAGCACCTTGAGGGGCGCATGCGGCAGGCCCAGGAGCTTGCGTAGCTGGTTCTCCAGGTACTTGGCGTAGGAGTCCTTCACACGTTCGGGATCATTGACGAAAAAGACGAACGTCGCCGGGTGCACGTCGGTCTGGGTCATGTAGTAGAACTTGGCGCGGCGGCGCTTGACCACCGGGGCCTGGTGGCGACTCAGGGCCTCGCTCATGGCGCGGTTGAGCACGCCGGTGGAGATGCGGGTGCCGGCCTCCTCGTGGATGCTGCGCGCCATGGTCAGTATCTCGTCCACATTGTAACCGGTGAGGGCCGAGCCGTTGATCTTGGGCACATGGGGGCAGATGGACAGCGCCGACTCCAGGTCCTGTACCACCTTCTTGCGCGCGGCCGGCTCCACCATGTCCATCTTGTTAAGGAAGACCAGGAAGGCGATCTTCTCGCGGTCCAGGTACGAGATGAGCTTCTTGTCCTGCTGGGCCACGCCGCCCAGGGCGTCGATGACCAGCACGGCCACGTCTGCCTTGCGCGCCGACTTGAGCGCGGCCTGCACCGTGAACTGCTCCACCTCGTCCGTGATCTTGGTGCGCCGGCGCACGCCGGCCGTATCCACAAAGGTGAAGCGCCACAGCTCCTCGGGCTCGCCGGGCTGGGCCACGGGCTTGCCGCGCTTTCTCTTGCGATGGCCGATGGGGATGTCCGCCACCACGTCCACGCTGTCGCGGGTGGTGCCGGCCAGCTCGCTTACGATCATGCGGTCCCCGCCCACAAAGCGGTTGACCAGCGAGGACTTGCCCGCATTGGGCCGGCCGAGCATGGCGATGCGCAGGCCCGTGCGCACGCCGGGCTCCTCACCCTCCTCCCCTGCTTCCTTCTCCTCGGGCAGCCTCTCGCGGATGGCGTCCAGCAGGCCGTTCATGTTCATGCCGTGGGCCGCGGACACCGCGATGGGCTCCAGCCCCAGGGCGTAGAACTCGGCCGTCAGCTCACTCTCCCGTTCCTCGCCGTCCACCTTGTTCACGGCCAGCAGCACGGGCTTGCCCGAGCCGCGCAGATGGTCGGCCAGGCGGGCGTCCAGCGGGGACATGCCCTCGCGGCCGTCCACCACCAGCACCAGCACGTCGGCCTCGTCCAGGGCGATGCGCGCCTGCTCATAGACCTCGGCCTCGAACCCCTTGAGCCCCTCCGGACCCTTGGCGTCCCAGCGCACGGACTCGCCGGCGTCGTCCAGGGCAAAGCCGCCCGTGTCCACGAGACCGAAGTCCCGTTCGCCCTTGCGGCGCACCTCGCCGTACATGCGGTCGCGGGTGACGCCGGGCCTGTCGTGCGTGATGGCGCGGTTGCGGCCGACCATGCGGTTGAACATGGTGGACTTGCCCACGTTGGGCCGGCCGATGAGCGCTACAAGTGGAAGCGTTTGCATGGGATATCCATATATCACAAACGCCGCCCCCCTGTCTGTCCTGTCAGAGGGACGGCGTCGGATTGAATTATTGAGTAATGCGAGGGCGCTGCCCTCGCGCTCCCGCCAGGGAACTTGGTTCCCTGGACCCTGATATATTGGGGTCCGGGGACCAGTGATCCACGGCAGGGGGCCGGGGGATAGAGTCCCCCGGACTTCGCCAGCGTGGTGGAGCTATCAGCTACAGCCCCGCTTCGTCAAAGGCTTTATTGATGGACTCGGTATACGGGGCTCGGAGCACGCCGCGTTCGGTGACGATGGCGGTGATGAGCTCGTTGGGCGTGGGGTCGAAGGCGAAGTTGTAGACCGGCACGTCCGTGGGGCAGATCTGCACGTCGCCCACGTGGGTAACCTCGCGGGGGGTACGGTCTTCGATGGGCACGTCGTCGCCCGTGGGGGTGTCGCGGTCAATGGTGGAAAGCGGCGCGGCCACATAGAACGGGATGCCGTGCTGCTTGGCGAGCACAGCCACGCCATAGGTACCAATCTTATTTACGGCATCGCCGTTGGCCGTAATGCGGTCGGCGCCAACCACCACGCCCTGGACCATGCCCTTCTTCATGAGCAGGGCGCAGGCGTTGTCGCAGGCAATGGTCACCGGAATGTTGTCCTTGTGCAGCTCGTAGGCCGTGAGCCGCGCGCCCTGCAGGAAGGGCCGGGTCTCATTGGCGATGACCTGGACGTGCTTGCCCTGGTCGATGGCCCCGCGGATGACACCGAGGGCCGTGCCGTAGCCGGCCGTGGCCAGGGCACCAGCGTTGCAGTGGGTCATGATCGTATCGCCGTCGTTGAAGAGCACGCCGCCGAATCGGCCGATGGCCATGCAGCTCTCGATGTCGTCCTGCTGGATGGTCCGGGCCAGCTCCAGCCAGGCCGCGGCCAGGTCGGGCAGGGAGACGTCGCCCCGGGCGTCCCAGGCGTCCTTGGCGCGGACAACGGCCCAGCGCAGGTTCACGGCCGTGGGCCGGGCCTCGGCAATGATCTCCAGCTTCTCCAGAAGTTTGGTCTTCCAGTCACCCTCGCCGCCGGTCTCGGCCAGAATCTCCAGGGCCGCGAGGTGGCACCCGTACGCCGCCGTCACGCCGATGGCCGGTGCGCCGCGCACGACCATGGTCTGCAGGGCGTACACGATGTCCTCGGTGGTGCGGCACACGAAGGTCTCCTCGGTGCAGGGCAAAAGTCGCTGGTCGAGCAGCTTCAGGGCCTTGGCCGCGTCGTCGTACTGGATGTGGTCAGTCATGGTCTCGCGTGGTGTTTGGTGGTGCATGTTGGTGTGGGGCTCCGCCCCACGCCCCGCCAGGGAGTACTGCTCCCTGGACCCGTTACTCGGCCGGTGTTCCGCGCGGTGCGCGAAATCCCGGCTGCCGGACCGGGCTACGCCCGGTGCGAAATGCCAGAGGCTACATGAGCCGCCGCACATTCCTGTGACAACGGATCAAGTATATCCCTGTGCTCATCCTGTGGGCCTGCGCCCCTATTTGCGGATGAGCTTGTGGGGTAGGCGGAAGAGAATCCGCCCCAATCAAGGTCAAGGGAGCCGTGCTCCCTTGCGGGGGCCGGGGCAGCGCCCCGGATTCTTTCAATAACTAATCGAGCTCGTACTCGTCGCGCCAGTCGCCGCTTTCCCGCCATTCGGGTTGGGCGGTTTTGTCCAGCAGGTAGCTGCCGAGCACGAGGCAGTCCATCTCCGTGCGCATGAAGCAGCGGTAGGCGTCTTCCGGCGTACAGACGATGGGTTCGCCGCGCACGTTGAACGAGGTATTGACCACCAGGGGGCAGCCCGTCAACTCGTGGAAGGCGCTGATGAGCGCGTAGTACTCGGGATTCGTCTCCTTGTGCACGGTCTGAATGCGCGCGGAGTAGTCCACGTGGGTCACGGCCGGGATGTCGGAGCGCTGGATGTAGAGGCGCTCGTAGAGCGACAGCTCGTTGTAGTTTTCGGGTAAGGGTTTGCGATGCGGCTCGGCCACGGGCGCGACCACGAGCATGTACGGCGAGGGCACGCCATCCAGCTCGAACCAGTCATCGGCGTGCTCGGCCAGCACCGAGGGCGCGAACGGCCGGAACCCTTCGCGATACTTGATCTTGAGGTTGAGCTTCTTCTGCGTATCCGGGTCGCGGGGATCGCCCAGGATGGAGCGGTTGCCCAGGGCGCGGGGTCCCCACTCCATGCGGCCGCGGTACCAGCCCACAGCGGCGCCGTCGGCGATCTTCTGTGCCACCACAGCGCACAGCTCGGAAAAGTCATTATACTTGGTCGCCGGGGCCGAGTGCTTGCGCAAGGTGCGCAGCACATACCCTTCGCCGTAGATGGGCCCCAGGTAGGAGCCCTGCATGAAGTCGGGCTGCTCCGGGGTCTTTCTTTCCGCACCAAACGCGATGTGCCAGGCAGCCAGGGCCGCGCCCAGAGCGCCGCCGGCATCGCCGGCAGCCGGCTGCACCCAGACGTTGTCGAATATCTTCTCGCGGATGAGCTTGCCGTTGGCCACGCAGTTGAGGGCCACGCCGCCGGCCATGACCAGGTTGGCGCTGCCGGTGAGCTCGCGCGCGGTCCTGGCGAGGCGGTCCATGACCTCCTCGGTGACCTGCTGGATGGCCAGGGCCATATCCATGTACTCCTGGGAGATCTCGCTTTCCGGTTGCCTTCTGGGCACGCCGAAGAGCTTTTCCCAGCTTCTGTCGCAGCACATGGTCAGGCCGGTGGCAAAGTCGAAGTAGCGCATGTTCAGCAGCATGGAGCCGTCCGGCCGGAGGTCGATGAGCTCGTCCAGGATGAGCTGCCGCCAGCGCTGCGTGCGTTCGGACTCCGGGTTGCCGTAGGGTGCGAGGCCCATCAGCTTGTACTCGCCGGAGTTGACCTTGAAGCCCGTGTAGTACGTGAACGCGGAGTACAAGAGGCCCAGCGAGTGTGGGAAGTCGAGCTGCTTTTCGATGGTGATGTTTTTGCCGCGGCCCGTGGCGATGGTGGTGGTGGCCCACTCGCCCACGCCGTCCACAGTAAGCACGGCCGCGTCCTCAAACGGCGAGGGGTAAAACGCGCTGGCCACGTGGGAGAGGTGATGCTCCGGAAACAGAAACGGCGCGCTGCCCGGCCCGATGTCCGCCAGCTCCTCGCGCAGCATCTTCTTCATGAAGAGCTTTTCCTTGATCCACACGGGCATGGAGGACAAAAAGCTCGTCAACCCCTTGGGCGCATAGGCGTGGTACGTCTCCAGCAGGCGCTCGAACTTGAGGTACGGCTTGTCGTAGAAAGCCACAGCCTTCAGATCGCCGGGGGTCAGGCCGGCCTCGGCCATGACATACTTCACGGCGTGGCGCGGGAACCGCTCGTCGTGCTTCTTGCGCGTGAAGCGCTCCTCGTGCGCCGCCGCGATGATCTCGCCGTCCAGCAGCAGCGCCGCGGCCGAGTCGTGGTAAAAGGCGGATATGCCCAGAATGGCGTCGGCCATCGCTGCCCTGCTCTAGAAAATCGTATAGATAAACGGCGCCACGGCAGAGCCTGACGTGAGCACAATGAGCACGCCGAACAGCAATAGCACCATGATGAGCGGGAGCAGCCAGAACTTCTTGCGCTGCCGCATGAACTGCCACAGATCCTTGAGGAAATCCATTTCACGCTACTCCTTGTTGAGGACGGGGCTCCGCCCCGTACCCCGCAAGGGGCCACCGGCCCCTTGACCCCTTTCTGACAGGTATCCGCGTCTCGCTTCGCGTCCCGCGAATTCCTGCGCCCCAGTGAATTCAGATCTATAATAAGGCCGGCGTCCTGGACGCGTAGCGGACAAGACGACGGCCAGCCCAGGGTCCAGGGACATCAGTCCCTGGCGGGGCCTGGGGCAGCGCCCCAGAAAAAACCATTTAAAACATCGTATCCAGATCGTCGGGGCCGAGGGCCTTGTGCACGGCGCGAAACACCGAGTCTGAGCTTTTCTTCCAGACTTTCTTCTGCATGGGGTCCTTGCCCAGCACGGCGCGCAGCAGGGCCACGGGCGTGACCACGGTAAAAAAGACGACGCCCAGGACGATCTTGGACATGACCGTGCCCAGGAGCTCGGAGAACCCCAGCCAGAGCGCGGCAAAGGGCCGCAGCACTGTGGGTTTGATCATGAGCAGGAGGACCACGATAAAAAGCACCGGCGTCAGCTCGGTCACATGGAACACATGGATTGCGATGAGCAGAATGAGCACCAGCGCAAGGCCGGCGTTCAGACAGGCTGTCTTGTCATGCCGGAAATGGAACATGTCGAAAGCCATGGATGCACTCGCTGCGGTCCGGGTCCGGGATCAGCCGCCCAGCTTGTCCTTGAGAATCTGGTTAACGAGGCCCGGGTTGGCCTGGCCCTTGGTAGCGCGCATAACCTGGCCCACGAAGAAGCCCATGAGCTTGGTCTTGCCGCCTTTGTAGGCCGCCACCTCGTCGGGGTTGGCCGCCAGCACCTCGTCCACTTGGGTCTCCAGGGCCGAGGAGTCGGAGATCTGGACCAGCCCCTTGGCCTCGACATAGCTCTTGGGGCTTTCGCCGGAGCCGAAGAGATCGGGGAAGATGTCCTTGGCGATCTTGCCGCTGATAACGCCCTCCTCCACCAGGGAGACGAGCTCGGCCAGCTGCGCCGGCCGCATAGCCGCGTCGGTTACGGCGGCGTGGGTCTGGTGCAGCTCGCGCAGGAAATCGCCCATCATCCAGTTGCCCACCTTCTTGGGCGCGCCGGAGAGCCTGGCCGCCTCCTCGAAGTAGTCGGCCAGATCGCGCTCCGAGGTCAGCAGGTCGGCGTCGCGCTCGGGCAGGTCGTATTCTTCGATGAAGCGGTTGCGCCGCGCCTCGGGCAGCTCGGGCAGCTCGGACTTGCAGCGCTCGATCCACGCCTCGTCCAGCATGACCGGGATGAGGTCCGGGTCCGGGAAGTAGCGGTAGTCGTGGGCCTCTTCCTTGCCGCGCATGGACATGGTCACGTTCTTGCCCGCGTCGTACAGGCGGGTTTCCTGGATGACAGCCTCGCCATCTTCCACCACGTCCTGCTGGCGCATGATCTCGTACTCGATGGCGCGCTGCACGTTGCGGAAGGAGTTGAGGTTCTTCAGCTCGGCGCGGGTGCCGAACTCCTCCTGCCCTTTGGGCCGGATGGAGACGTTGGCATCGCAGCGGAAGGAGCCCTCCTCCAGGTTGCCGTCGCAGATGCCCAGGTAGACCAGGATGGCGCGCAGGCTCTTGAGATAGGCCACGGCCTCCTCGGCGCTGCGGATGTCCGGCTCGCTCACGATCTCCAGCAGCGGCGTGCCCGTGCGGTTCAGGTCCACATAGCTGACGTTCTCGCCCGGGGAGTGGATGGACTTGCCGGCGTCCTCCTCCATGTGGATGCGGGTGATGCCTATGGTGGAGTCCCCGCTCTCCAGATGCACGGTGAGCTTGCCATGCTCGGCAATGGGCTCCTCGTACTGGGAAATCTGGTACGCCTTGGGCAGGTCCGGATAAAAGTAGTTCTTACGCGCAAACACCGAGCGCCGGTTCAGCGTGCAGTCCACGGCCATGGCCATCTTCATGGCGAACTCCACAGCGCGCCGGTTGAGCACCGGGAGCACGCCGGGCATGCCGTTGCAGACCTCGCAGACGTTCGTGTTGGGCTCGTCGCCGAATGTCGTGGGACAGGAACAGAACAACTTGGAGTTGGTGAGGAGCTGGGCGTGGACCTCCAGCCCGATGACCGCTTCGTACTCAGCCATGATGCACTTTCCAGTGGCCGGCGGGATCGCAACGAATCCCCCCGATGAATTGTCTCAAAAAATCGGCTTGGTTGGACGTCACCTCACCACGCCGACTGCGGGTACTCAATCACAAACGATTTCTCTACCCTGCCTTGCCCGGCTGGTCAAACCGCTTCGATGTGGGCTTTTTGTTCTGAGGGACGCTGTCCCTCAGACTCCCTGCAAGGGAGCAGTGCTCCCTTGACCCTTTCTGGGGCCCCGGGAAATTCAATTCCCCGTGCCGCCGGAGGCGTTCCCTGAACCCTGTATCAGGGGTCCGGGGACCACTGGTCCCCGGCAGGGGCCGGGGGACAGAGTCCCCCGTTTACACAGCCTACAGGTACTGAATCCCGGCGTCGAAGTACTTGCCCACGCCGTACTCGCGGCGGCGGAAGAACCGTTCCGGGTTGGGGCCGATGATCTGCATTTCCGGGTGGCGGCGTTGCATTTCCAGGGCGATTTTCATCTCCTTGGTGCAGCCGGTGGAGAAGGTGGCGTCCTTGCCGGTCCAGACCGGCGGCACCCGGCGGTCCATGAGCTCGAAGCTTTTTTCCACATCGGCCACGGACTGGAAGCGCCAGACATCGATGAGGCCGGAGCGCTGCACCCGTTCCCACATGTACATAAGGTCGTCGCCGTCCATGCCTTGTACGAAGTGTTCGGCCGGGTTGATGATGAACGCGCCTTCCAGCCGGAAACGCAGGTAGTCCACGAAGGTCTGCACCACTTCGATGGCAGTTTTGGTCTGTCCGGGGATGGAACCGATGATGGCGGAGTAGAACATGACCTGTTTGCCGGCCAGCTTGGCCTCGCGCATGGTGTGGATAATCTCGTCGGCCATGTCGTTGAGGTCGGACTCGGTGAACTTGTGGATGCCTTTGGCTTTGGGCTTGAAATGGAGCCGGAACGAGCCGTCCTCTTCGCGCTGGAAGCAGAGAATGTCGCGAGTGAACTTGTGGCCGGTGTGGATGAGCCGGCGCACCTGGGGGTCACCCTTGCCGATAATCAGGTCGGCCTCTTTCCAGGCGCGGGAGAAGGTCACGCTCACGCGGTAGAGGTTCAGCCGTTCGCGGGTGCCGTCGGTGATGACCACGAAACGGTGCTCGCGCAGGGCCCGGAGCAGGTCGTTCTTGGACACGGAGTTCTCGGGCATGATGCGCGCCGGCTCCAGCGCCTCGGCCAGCCTGGGGTCACACTCGATGTCCCAGAGGGTGGGCGTCTGGAAGTAGAAGCCGTTCTTGAGCGCGAGCATGACCTGGTGCCCCTGGCGCAGCAGGGCCTTGATGACGAGCACGTCGAAAAGGATGCCGCCCGAGGAGTTGGGGATGTAGAGGATCTTCTTGGCCTCCTCCCGCGGTCCCAGGGCGCGGGACAGGCTCTCCTGGTTGCCGGCGTCGCCGCAGGCCTGGTCCAGGCCCTTCTGCAGCGCCTCGGCGTCCGGCAGCGGACCTTCGTGCCAGAGGTCGGCCCAGGAAGAGAGCGCGAAGAGCCGCAGCATCTCCAGCCGGTCCAGCTCCCAGCGCAGGTCGCCTATACGCTTGCAGGCCAGGGAGCTCTCCGGGCAGTAGTGCAGCGCCTGATCCAGCGCCGGCGTGCCCATGAACTGCGCCACGCGCTCGTTGTAGCTCTTTTTGCGCTCGCGATAGGGATCGTCAATGCCGCTTTGGGTGAGGAAGATGCCCGAGAGCCGCTTGGTGAGCCGCGAGGGGATGAGGATGTGCTGCTCCACAGCCTGCCGGAAATGGTGCCGGGCAAAGGTGACGATCCTGCGCCGCGCGTAGTCGTCCTTGATGTGCTCGTGGATGAGCGCGGCGAACACCCGCCAAGCCGTGAGGTAGCCGCGGGTGAGGTACTGGGATTTTCTGTGCGTCACCAGCTCGCCGAACAGCTCGTCCGAACACGGCACGTAGACCTGGTCTTCTTCCAGAACCACCATGAAGCGAAGCTGCTCCGGCGTGGCGTTGTAGAGCGGCGTGAGCAGGTAGTCGAGGTTGTTCTCGTAGAGGAAGTGCAGCAGCCAGGCATCAAGGTACGGGTCCCGTCCATAGCGCAGCTCCGAGACGGACGAGACCTCGGGAAACTCACTCGGCATCGTCGCTCTCCGCATCCTCCGTCGTAAAGACACCGGTGCAGCTCGACCGGCCCGAGGTCGGATCGACGTTACCAAGGAAGCCCTTGCCTATGAGGCGCTGGAAGTAGGACTCCTCGCCCAGACGGACAAAGGCGAGGTCCGGCACGGCCCTGCTCACCACGATGCGGTCGCCCTCCTCCAGCGGCAGCCCTTCCTGCCCGTCCAGGGTCAGGTAGAGGTCGGCCGGGGATTGCCGCGGAATGATGGTGACGGTTGCGTCCGCCGGAAGCACCATGGGCGGGAAACGGTTGAGGAAAGCGCAGATGGCCGTGACAGTCAGGGACTCCACCCGGGGATGGACAAGCGGGCCGGCGGCGGAGACGGCGTAGCCCGTGGTGCCCTGCGGCGTGGAGACCATGACGCCGTCGGCGCGGACGCAGTCCAGAGAGAAGTCGTCCACGAGCACCTCGAGGTTAGCGAGCCGGGCGAGCTTGCCGCGGTTGATCACCACGTCGTTGACCACGCGGCCGGCCCAGACCTTTGTCTCGCCGTTGGCCGTGGACCGGAAGACCTCGACCATGAGCGCCATGGCGCAGAAGACGTCGTACTTCCCGGCCAGGAGCGCGCCGAGCCCATCCCGCCAGCTTTCCGGACACAGGTCCGTGAGGAAGCCGATCTTGCCGAAGTTGAGCCCGATAAGGGGAATCTGCTCCACCTCGGGCTGGCGCGCCACGCTGAGCATGGTGCCGTCGCCGCCAAGGACGATGATGCAGTCCGGCCTGGGGCCGTTGCGAAGCACGCGGGCCACGGGGCTTTCCAGGGTGGGGTCCGTGTGCTGGGAGTTTTCCACGCAGCTCGCCTCGACATGCTGCTCCATCAGGTACCGGCGGACCTTCTCGCCGAGCTGATGCGCATTGTCGTTACGTGCTTTGGTGACTATGAGCGCGCTGCGCACAGGTACTGGCCTCGCCGGAGTGACGTCGCAATTTTCGTTGGGGTCGGAATGGGGCATGGCCCTTTCCTAGACGAGAGCCGGTCGGGATTCAAGCGGCCAGTGACGCCAAGCGCAGGATATTTCTTACGCCTCGAAGCGGAAGCCGCTGCGAAACAGGTCCAGACAGTGCTCCACAACCAGGGGATCGTATCGCACGCCCTTGTTTTTGGCGATCTCCTCCAGCGCACGGTCAAGGCCCAGGGCCGCGCGGTACGGCCGGTGGGAGGACATGGCCTCCACTACGTCGGCGACCATGATGATGCGCGCTTCGCGGAGAATGTTTTCGCCGCTCAGGCCCATGGGGTAGCCCGAGCCGTCCAGCCGCTCGTGGTGCTGCAGAACGATGTCGGACACCGGCCAGGGAAAGGAAATGTTCTTGAGGATCTCGTGGCCCACCTCGGAGTGGGTCTTCATCATGCCCATCTCGATATCCGTCAGCATGGTTGGCTTGGAGAGTATTTCCGCCGGAATATAAATTTTTCCGATATCGTGGAGCAAGGAGGAAACGCGGATGCCCTCCACCTGCTCCTCTGTGAGGTCCATGGTCTCGGCTATGGCGCTGGCGAGCATGGCCACGCGCTGCTGATGTCCGGCGGTGTAGGGATCGCGCTTCTCCGTGGTCAGGGTCAGCGCGCCCACGGTCTCCTCCAGGGTGCGCCGCAAATCCTGCACGCTCTTGCGCAGGGCCCGATCCGCGCGCACGAACTCGGTCATGTCGTGGATCACCAGCACCACACCGGCGCGAGTGCCGTCGCCCAGTGTCCCCTGAATGGAGGAGGCCGACACTTCCACGGGGATGGCCCGCCCGTCGCGCGAGTAGAGCACGCCGGTTTCCTTGCGGCAGCCGTCACCGTTGGAGAGCACGCCGGCCATCATCTTCTCCAGGGAGCAGTCGTCCGACATCTCCTCAATGCTCACCACATCGTGCAGGGCCTTGCCCACGGCGTCCCTGCTTTGCACTGCGGCCAGCTTCTCGGCCATGGGGTTCACATAGCGCACCACGCCGGCACGGTCCGTGGAGACCACGGCGTCGCCGATGGAACGAAGTGTCGTGGCCAGCCAGCGCTCGTTCTCCAGAATGCGCTCATCCATCCTGTGCTTGTAGAGCGCCATCTGGATGCACGTCTTGAGCTCGCGATCCTCGAATGGTTTGATGATATAGCCAAACGGCTCGGTCACCTGTGCACGTTTCAGCGTTTCTTCGTCCGCATAGGCCGTGAGATAGATAACCGGAACGCTCTGCTGGCTGCGGATGACGGCCGCAGCGTCGATGCCGTCGAGCTCGCCGTCGAGCATAATATCCATGAGAATGATGTCCGGGCTCTGCTCGGCAGCCCTGAGCACGGCGTCTTCACCGGTCGTAACCGGGTGTAGCACCTCGTACCCCATGAACTTGAGCCGCCGTTCAATGTCCATGGCGACTATGGTTTCGTCTTCAACAATTAGAACTCTCGACTTGTCCATGCCCCGACCCCTCGGAAATGCCTCGCTGCGCCGCGGTGTCCCTTTTCCGGACGGCCAACATTGTCATGCTACAATGCCGCTGGCACTCCGTTCAGATTGTGCCGATCGCGATAAAAGTATGCGCCCGTCGACATATGTTGTAAAGATCAACCGTATTGTCATAGACTACACGCATATCAATAGCCATTATCCCAGAAGATCCTCCAGTGCTTTCCTCAACTTGGGAAAACGGAAGGTGTAGCCACTCTCCTGGAGCCGTTTGGGCAATACTCGCTGTCCGGACAGGATGAGCTCTTCGCCCATCTCGCCCAGCGCGGCCTTGATCGCGAACTCCGGCACGGGCAGCCACGCCGGCCGCTTGAGCACGCGTCCCAGGGTGCGTACGAAGTCCGTCATGTTCTCCGGCTCCGGCGCGCAGAGGTTAAAGGGTCCGGACAAGTCCTCGCGATCCAGCAGAAACTCGATGGCGCCCACCTCGTCGTCCATGTGCACCCAGGAGAGCCACTGCTTGCCGCTGCCGATAACGCCGCCGGCAAAAAACTTGAACGGCCGCACGAACTGCTCCAGCGCTCCGCCGTCGCGGCCCAGGACCACACCAGTGCGCACGATGACCCGGCGCACGCCCATGGCCTCGGCATCCTTTGTGGAGTCCTCCCACTGCCGAGCCGTATCCGCCAGGAAGCCTTCTCCGGGCGGCGCGCTTTCGTCCACGGGCTCGCGTCCCAGGCCGTAGTAGCCCACGGCCGAGCCCTGCACGAGCACTGCCGGCTTGCGCTCCGCCTTGCCCAGCGCCTCCATCACGGCCTCGCCGGCCTTCAGGCGGCTATCCACTATGCGCTTCTTCTGGCTCTCGCTCCAGCGCGCGCCGAAGATGGACGCGCCTGCCAGGTTGATCACAGCGTCCGCGCCGTCCACCCCGGTCGCCAGGTCGTCCCAGGAGATGACGCGCAGCGCGCCGCTCTCCAGAGCCTGCCGGGCCGTCTCCGTGCCTGAACGCGACCCGCCGAGCTCGCGTTTGCCGCGTTCCACGTCGCGGCTGACGATGGCAACCTCGCCGCCTCTGGCAAGGAGGCTGCGCGTCAGTGTGCTGCCGATAAATCCGCTTCCGCCCGTGATGACGATTTTCATGGCGTCACATCCAGAGTTCTTGTGCTGGAATCAACGAGTGCGATCGAATAAGAGTCTTTACCAAAACCGGTCGCCGCGCCGGGCACGAGCGGGGCGGGTTCGGGCAAGGACACCGAAGCAGACGCAGCGAGGCGAGCCCTACGTCAATGCTGGTTGACGAAGCCGGAACCCGAGCAAACCGTGCAAACGCAGACAAGGTTTTGTCAGCGGCTCTAAAGCCCTAATACCTACATATCTTGTGTCACAGGGCCACTACATTGGCAAGAACGCCAACGAAAAAGGCGGCCCCT
The DNA here is from genome assembly GCF_013085545.1 of Oceanidesulfovibrio marinus. Taxonomy (NCBI): domain Bacteria; kingdom Pseudomonadati; phylum Thermodesulfobacteriota; class Desulfovibrionia; order Desulfovibrionales; family Desulfovibrionaceae; genus Oceanidesulfovibrio; species Oceanidesulfovibrio marinus. The sequence goes on along the minus strand of NZ_CP039543.1, from coordinate 3,868,710 downwards.
CCCTGCTCGGGAAAGGCCGCCTTGGCGTATCGGGTATGGAGTCCGGCTACTCTTCGATGAGCAGCGGGTTGTCCTCAAGCTCTTCGAGGAACTTGTCGGGCTTCTCCGGCTGCTCGGGCACGTTGATCTCGCTGTCCACGTAGCGCCGGAAACCAGTGCCTGCCGGAATGAGCCGGCCCACGATGACGTTCTCCTTGAGACCGCGCAGCGGATCTTCCTTGCCCTGCAGGGCGGCTTCCGTGAGCACCTTGGTGGTCTCCTGGAAGGACGCCGCAGAGATGAAGGAGTCCGTGGTGAGCGAGGCCTGGGTGATGCCCAGAACCATGGGCTCGGCCGAGGCAGGCGTCTTGCCTTCCTTGATGCACGCCTCGTTCTCGTCCATGAAGCGGTGCTTGTCCACCTGCTCGCCGGCGAGGAAGGAGGTCTGGCCCGGATCGGTGATGTTCACCTTCTTGAGCATCTGGCGGACGATGACCTCGATGTGCTTGTCGTTGATGTTAACGCCCTGGAAGCGGTAGACGTCCTGGATCTCCTCGACAAGGTAGTTGGCCAGGAACTTCTCGCCCTTGATCTTCAGGATGTCGTGGAGCTCCGGATAGCCCTCGGTGAGCATCTCGCCGGCCTCGACAAAGTCGCCGTCGGACACGGTGATGTGCTTGCCCTTGGGGATCAGGTACTCCTTGGCGTCTCCGGTGTCGGGCGTGACGATGATCTTGCGCTTGCCCTTGGTCTCCTGGCCGTAGGACACGATGCCGTCGATCTCGGAGACAACGGCCATGTCCTTGGGCTTGCGGACCTCGAAGAGCTCGGCGACGCGCGGCAGACCACCGACGATGTCCTTGGTCTTGGACGTTTCGCGGGGCTTACGGGCGATGATGTCGCCGGCGTTGACCTTCTGTCCGTCGCGGATCATCAGGATGGCGCCCACCGGCAGCTGGTACACGGCCGGCACATGCGAATCGGGCCGCATCTTGGGGTTGCCGTCCTCGTCCACAACCGAGATGGAGGGCTTGTAGTTGGTGGTGCGGTACTCGATGATGGTCTGGGTGGCCATCTTCGTGGCTTCGTCCACCTTCTCCTGATAGGTCTTGCCTTCCACGATGTCGGTGAACTTCAGCTCGCCGTCCACGTCCGTGACAAAGGGCTCGTTGAAGGGGTCCCATTCGGCCAGCAGCTCGCCCTTCTTCACCTGCTGATCAGCGGCGACAAAGAGCTTGGCGCCCGTGGGCAGGACGTAGCGCTCGCGTTCACGGCCCTGCTCGTCCACAACGCCCACCTGGCCGGACTTGCCGAGCACCATGTACAGGCCCTCGGAGTTCTTGACCATCTTCACGCGGGACATGGACACGTGGCCATTGTGCTGCGCTGCGATGGAGGAGCGCTCGACCTCGCGGGAAGCCGTGCCGCCGATGTGGAACGTACGCATGGTGAGCTGCGTGCCGGGCTCGCCGATGGACTGCGCGGCGATGATGCCCACGGTCTCGCCCACGTTGACCATGTGCCCGCGGGCCAGGTCGCGGCCGTAGCACAGGCTGCAGACGCCCTGACGGCTCTGGCAGGTGAGCGGCGAACGGACCATGACCGAGGAGATGCCCTTGTCTTCCAGCATCCGGGCGGATTCCTCGTCGATGATCGCGTTGCCCGGCAGGAGCTCGTCCCCGGTCTCGGGATCGTACACCGGGAAGAGCAAGGCGCGGCCCAGGATGCGCTCGCTGAGAGGCACCTTCACCTCGCCACCCTTGATGTTGTGCGTCATTTCGAGGCCGTCCACGGTGCCGCAGTCGTTCTCGATGACGATGACGTCCTGCACCACGTCCACCAGACGACGGGTGAGATAGCCGGAGTTCGCGGTCTTGAGCGCGGTGTCGGCCAGGCCCTTTCGTGCGCCGTGGGTGGAGGTGAAGTACTGGAGCACCGTAAGACCTTCGCGGAAGCTCGACGTGATGGGCGTCTCGATGATCTCGCCGGAAGGCTTGGCCATCAGGCCGCGCATACCTGCGAGCTGACGCATCTGGTCCTGGTTACCACGAGAACCGGAGTGGCTCATCATGAAGATCGGGTTGAGGGAGATGTTCTCCTCCTTCTCGCCCGTCTCCGGGTTCTCCAGGATATCCTTGGATATCTCGCGCATCATCTCGTTGGACACGTCGTTGGTGACCTTGGTCCAGACGTCCACGACCTTGTTGTACTTCTCGGTCTTGGTGATGATGCCTTCGCGGTACTGGTGCTCGATCTCGTCCACCTCGTTGCGGGCCTTTTCCAGCATGGCCGGCTTGGTCGAGGGGATGGAGAGGTCCTTGACGCCGATGGTGACGCCGGCGCGGGTGGCGAACTCGTACCCCAGGTCCTTGAGCCTGTCGCAGAGGATGACCGTGGCCTTGGTCCCGGACTCGCGGTAGACCTCGCCCACCAGGCCGGCAATGGCCTTCTTGGTGAGCAGCTTGTTCACAGCCGAGAACGGCACGTCGTCCGGCAGCAGCTGGCCGGCGATGACGCGGCCGGGAGTGGTGTCCACCAGCTGGCCGTCAAGGCGCACCTTGATGCGCGCGTGCAGGTCCAGGGTGCCGGCGTCATACGCCGCGATGACCTCCCACGGCGCGGTGAACTTCTTGCCTTCGCCCTTGAGGAAGGAACGCTCCACGGTCATGTAGTAGAGACCGAGAACGATGTCCTGCGACGGGACGATGACCGGCGAGCCGTTGGCCGGGGAGAGGATGTTGTTGGAGCTCATCAGCAGCACGCGGCACTCGATCTGCGCCTCCACGGAGAGGGGCACGTGCACGGCCATCTGGTCGCCGTCGAAGTCCGCGTTGTAGGCGGAGCAGACCAGCGGGTGCAGCTGGATGGCCTTACCCTCAACCAGGGTGGGCTCGAATGCTTGGATGCCCAGACGGTGCAGCGTGGGAGCGCGGTTGAGGAGGATGGGGTACTCCCGCACCACCTCTTCCAGGATGTCCCACACCACCAGCTCTTCGCGCTCGACCATCTTCTTGGCAGACTTGATGGTGGAGGCGAGGTCGCGCTTCTCCAGCTCGGAGTAGATGAACGGCTTGAACAGCTCCAGGGCCATCTTCTTGGGCAGGCCGCACTGGTGCAGCTTCAGCTTGGGACCAACCACGATGACGGAGCGGCCGGAGTAGTCCACGCGTTTGCCCAGCAGGTTCTGGCGGAACCGGCCCTGCTTGCCCTTGATCATGTCCGAGAGGGACTTGAGCGGACGGCCGTTGGTGCCGGTGATGGCGCGGCCGCGGCGGCCGTTGTCAAAGAGCGCGTCCACGGCTTCCTGAAGCATGCGCTTTTCGTTGCGGATGATGATATCCGGCGCACCCAGCTCCATGAGCCGCTTCAGGCGGTTGTTACGGTTGATCACCCGGCGGTAGAGATCGTTGAGGTCGCTGGTGGCGAAACGGCCGCCGTCCAGAGGCACGAGAGGCCGCAGCTCCGGCGGAATCACGGGGACAACCTCCATGACGATCCACTCGGGCTTGTTGCCGGAATCGATGAACGCCTCAATGATCTTGAGCCGCTTCGTGATCTTCTTTTTCTTGGTCTGGGAACGGGTGGTCTGCGACTCCTCGCGCAGCTCGGCTCGGAGCTGCTCCAGGTTCAGCTCCTCAAGCAGGGAGCGGATCGCCTCGGCGCCCATTCCCACTACAATGGCGTCCTCGCCGTAGTAGTCGATGACCTGCAGGTACTGATCTTCGGAGATCACCTGCAGCTTGGTCAGGGTGGTGTTGCCGGGGTCGAGCACCACGTAGGAGTCGAAGTACAGCACCTTCTCCAGGTCGGCCATGGTCATGTCGAGCAGCGTGCCGATCTTGGACGGCAGCGTCTTGAGGAACCAGATGTGCGCTACCGGAGCGGCGAGCTCGATGTGGCCCATGCGCTCGCGACGCACCTTGGAGGCGATAACCTCGACGCCGCATTTCTCGCAGACAATGCCACGGTGCTTCATGCGCTTGTACTTGCCGCAGTTGCACTCGTAGTCCTTCACCGGCCCGAAGATCTTGGCGCAGAAGAGGCCGTCACGTTCGGGCTTGAAGGTCCGGTAGTTGATGGTTTCCGGCTTTTTGACCTCGCCGTACGACCATTCCCGGATGGACTCCGGGGAAGCGATGGAGATCTTGATGGCCTTCAGGGACCGGCTGGTGACACTGGTCGCCGAGGCGCCGCGGAACGAAAAGAGATCATCCAAGCTCATTATTAAAACCCCACTCGTTTGAGGGTTGACGTCTGTAACCAGGGGACCGCGAGGCGTGCGCTACTGGGCGCGCTTCGCCTTCTTGCGTTCCTCTTCGATAAGGTTCACGTCGAGGCCGAGGCTCATGAGCTCCTTGACCAGGACGTTGAACGACTCGGGCAGGCCTGCTTCCAGGAAGTTATCGCCCTTCACGATCTTCTCGTACATCTTGACGCGTCCGGTGACGTCGTCGGACTTGACCGTGAGGAACTCCTGCAGCAGGTGCGCCGCGCCATACGCTTCCAGGGCCCAGACCTCCATCTCACCGAGACGCTGGCCGCCGAACTGGGCCTTACCGCCCAGAGGCTGCTGCGTAACGAGAGAGTACGGGCCGGTGGAGCGGGCGTGGATTTTCTCATCCACGAGGTGGTGCAGCTTGAGCATGTACATGATGCCCACGGTGACACGGTTGTGGAACGGATCGCCGGTGCGGCCGTCGTAAAGCACGGACTTGCCGTCGTCGGGCAGGCCGGCCTGGGACAGAAGGCCCCAGATCTCGTCCTCGCTGGCGCCGTCAAAGACCGGCGTCTTGGTCAGGATGCCGCGCTCGACATTCTTGCACGCCGCAAGCAGATCCTCGTCGCTCATGGCATCGATGACCGGATCCATCTCCCGCGAGCCGAGCAGCTCCTTGACGTCCTTGCGCAGCACGTCCGGAGCGGTCAGCTCCTTGGCCTTTTCCGCAATCAACGCGCCGATCTCGCGCGCGCCGCGGCCCAGGTGGGTCTCCATGATCTGCCCGATGTTCATACGCGAAGGCACGCCCAGCGGGTTGAGCACGATGTCCATCGGCGTGCCGTCGGCGAAGAAGGGCATGTCCTCTTCCGGCAGAATGCAGGAGACGACGCCCTTGTTGCCGTGGCGGCCGGCCATCTTATCGCCCACGGAGAGCTTGCGCTTCACGGCGATGTGGACCTTGACCATCTTGATGACGCCGGGAGGCAGGTCGTCGCCCTCGGTCACCCGGGAGCGTTTCTGGTCGTACAGCGTCTTGATCACCTTCACCTGGCGGTCGTAATCGTCGATCAGGGTCTGCAGCTGCTCGTTCACTTCCTTGGACTTGAACATGCCGGCGAGCTTCTTGATCGGCACCTCGTCCAGCATCTCGCGGGTCATGGAGTGGCCGGCCTCGGCAAGGACCTGGCCCTTCTTCTTGCCCATGAGGTTGGTGCCCAGCTGCTTGTTCTCGATGAAGGTCCAGATCTTCTCGCGCAGGGTCTGGGTGATGGCGTAGACGTTTTTGGCTTCCACGCGGTCCATCTTGGCCAGCTCCATGTCCTCGATGGCGCGGGAGCGGTCGTCCTTCTCGCCGGAGCGGCGATTGAAGACCTTGACGTCGATGATGGTGCCCTCGATTCCCGGCGGAACCTTGAGGGAGGTGTTCTTCACGTCGCGGGCCTTGTCGCCGAAGATGGCGCGCAGCAGCTTCTCTTCCGGAGTGAGCTGGGTCTCGCCCTTGGGCGTGATCTTACCCACCAGGATGTCGTCCGCCTTCACGTTGGCGCCGATGCGGATGATGCCGCTCTCATCGAGGTTGCGGAGCATCTCTTCGCTGACGTTGGGGATGTCGCGGGTGACCTCCTCCGGTCCAAGCTTGGTGTCGCGGGCGACCACCTCGAACTCCTCGATGTGCACGGAGGTGTAGACGTCCTCCTTGACCACGCGCTCGGAGATGAGGATGGAGTCCTCGAAGTTGTAACCGCACCAGGGCATGAACGCCACGAGCAGGTTCTTGCCCAGAGCCAACTCGCCGTCCTTGATGCCCGGACCGTCGGCAAGGATCTCGCCCTTGTCCACGACCTGGCCGGTAACCACGCGCGGCTTCTGGCCGAAGCAGGAGTTCTGGTTCGACTTGTGGAACTTCTGCAGCTCGTAGGTCTTCACGCCGCCGGTCTTCTCATACTTGGGCGCGTTGTCGCCGTAGCCCATGATGATGCGGTCGGCGTCGGCGTAGTAGACCGTGCCGGCCTGCTCGGCGATGACGCAGGAACCGGAGTCCTGAGCCACGACGGCTTCCATGCCCGTGCCCACCAGTGGAATCTCGGTGCGCAGCAGCGGCACTGCCTGGCGCTGCATGTTGGAACCCATGAGTGCGCGGTTGGCGTCGTCGTGCTCCAGGAAGGGAATGAGCGCCGCGGACACGGAGACCATCTGCGACGGCGCGATGTCCATGAGCGTCACTTCTTCCTTGGGGCTCATGAGCACGTCGCCCTTCACGCGGGTAACGACCAGCGGATTGACGAAGCGCTTTTCGTCGTCCAGTGGCGCGTTGGCCTGGGCGATGACGTGGTCGGCTTCGCGGGTGGCGTCCAGGTAGAAGACCTCGTCGGTGACCTGGCTGTCCTTGACCACGCGGTACGGGGTCTCGATAAAGCCGTAGTCGTTGACGCGGGAGTATGTAGTCAGCGAGACGATGAGGCCGATGTTCGGACCTTCAGGAGTCTCGATGGGACAGATGCGGCCGTAGTGCGAGGTGTGCACGTCGCGCACTTCGAAGCCCGCGCGCTCGCGGGTGAGGCCGCCGGGGCCCAGTGCCGAGAGACGCCGCTTATGGGTGACCTCGGACAGGGAGTTGGTCTGGTCCATGAACTGCGAGAGCTGCGAAGTTCCGAAGAACTCCTTGAGCACGGCAGCCACGGGCTTGGGGTTGATGAGGTCGTGGGGCATCAGCGTGGCCACTTCCTGGAGGCTCATGCGCTCCTTGATGGCGCGCTCCATGCGCACCAGGCCGATGCGGTACTGGTTCTCCACGAGCTCGCCCACAGGCCGCACGCGGCGGTTGCCCAGGTGGTCGATATCGTCGGCCGGGCCGTGGGAGTCCTTCAGCTTGCAGAGCTGCTTGATGGACTCGAGAATATCGTCGTCCGACAGGGTGCGCTCTTCCAGCGGCCGGTCCAGACCGAGGCGACTGTTGAGCTTGTAGCGACCCACGGCGGAGAGGTCGTAGTAGTCCGGGTTGCGGAAGAGGTTGTCAAAGAAGGACTCCGCAATCTCCGGGGTAGGCGGCGAGGAAGGACGCAGCCTGCGGTATATTTCGATCCGCGCACTTTCGGCGTCGGTGGTCTTGTCGAGCATCAGGGTGTCGCGCATGGAGGGCGACACGTCCGAGCCGCGGGTATGCAGCACGGCGAAGCGATTGATCTCGGCCTCGCGCATGTTTTCCACGATCTCGCCGGTGATCTCGTCGCCGGCCTCGGCGATGACCTCGCCGGTGCTCGGGTCGACAATATCCTCGGAAAGGTACAGGCCGTCGAGCACGGAAGGATCGACCTGCATGGCCTCGGTGTTGTTCTTGAGCATCATCCGGAAGAGGCGCTTGTTGATGATCTGCCCTTCCTTGACGATAACCTCGCCTTCGGCGTTCTTGACCTCGGCCGCGGCCTTCTCCTTTCGGAAGAAGCCGTCCTCGATCTCCCAGAGCACGGCCTCGCCATCCAGACGGAAGTGTTCCTTCTGGTAGAAATAGTCGAGGATCTCCTGCTTGCCCATGCCCATTGCCTTGAACAGGATGGTGGCCGGCATCTTGCGACGGCGGTCGATGCGGACGTAGAGGATGTCCTTATGGTCGAAGTCGAAGTCGAGCCAGGAGCCGCGCATGGGAATGATCCGGCAGGAGTAGAGGACGCGGCGGCTGGAGTGGGAGCGGCCGGAGTCGTGCTCGAAGATGATGCCGGGCGAGCGCTGCAACTGGTTGACGATGACACGCTCGGTGCCATTGACAATGAAGGTCCCCTTATCTGTCATCAGGGGGATCTTCCCGAAATAGATGGGCTGCTCCTTGATGTCACGGATGGTGCGGTTGCCCGACTCCTCGTCCACATCGTAGACAACGAGGCGCACCATGATGCGAATAGGCGCCTCGAAGGTGAGGCCCTTGGACATGCACTCGGCTTCGTCATACTCTGGATCAAAGATCTCGTAGCTGACATACTCGAGGCTGGCGGTCTTGTTGAAATCCTCGATGGGGAAGACGGACCGGAAAACACCCTCGAGCCCCATGTCCGACTTGCGCTCAGCCGCGTCGTACTGCAAGAACTGCTTGTAGGACTCGACCTGCAAGTCGAGCAGGTGGGGGATGGGCAGGGTGTTTTCGATCTTACCGAATTTCTTGACAAGCTGGGTCATGACACCCTCGGCAGGATAGGTTGAGAGGAAAAAAATACGCACGAACCGGACAGACCGCTAGCCTCATAGAGGGCATTGGTACATCCGGACGCGCGGAAGGCACCCGTCAACGGGAAGTATTTGTCATAGATTGATATTCGAATTCCCGGGACGATGAGGATGGCACGTGAGAATACACATGTCATCAGAAGCTTCTGTAAATTCCCTGTATAAGGCTTCTCGGGCAACTGCGCAAGTACTTTTTTTCCAATTTAGACAAAAAAGCGGGGCGCCGCATTCCGGCGCCCCGCAAAACCTTCACGGTCCGAAACGGTCTTACTTGACCTCGACTTCGGCGCCGGCTTCTTCGAGCTGCTTCTTGGCTTCCTCGGCGTCGTCCTTGGAGACGGCTTCCTTGATCGCCTGGGGAGCCTCGTCCACCTTGGCCTTGGCTTCCTTGAGGCCCAGGCCGGTCAGGGCGCGGACAACCTTGATGACGGCGATCTTGTTGCCGCCGGCAGCCTTGAGAATGACGTCGAACTCGGTCTTCTCTTCCTCTTCAGCAGCAGCCTCGCCACCGCCGGCGCCAGGCATGGCGGCCACGGCAGCCACGGGAGCGGCAGCGGAGACACCGAACTTCTCCTCGAGCTCCTTGATGAGCTCGGCGAGGTCGAGGACGGTCATTTCGGAAATAAATTCGATCACTTGCTCTTTGGTGATATCGGCCATGGGAAGAACTCCTTCAATGATGATAAGCTTTGGCTTGGTTTCGGTTTACGCCGCTTCTTTCTGGTCCTTGATAGCGGTAAGGACGTTGAGGAAAGAGCGGGGGACGTTGGCGAGCAGCCCCACAAAGTTCTGAGGCACCGCATTCATGGTGCCCAAGAGCTTGGCGAGCAGCTCCGGTCTTCCGGGCAGCTTGGAGAGGTCTTCAATACCCTTCTCCTCGATGTACGAGCCCATCAGACTGGCGTAGCGAATCGAGAACTTCTTGTTGCCTTTGGCGAAGTCCACCAGAACTTTCGCAGCGACAACAGGATCCTCGTAACCGAAGGCAACGGCGCACGTTTCCTTGAGCTTGTCGTTCAAGACCTCGTGGGCGCCACCGGTGAAAGCGATCCGTGCCAGGGTGTTTTTGACGACTTGATAGTCGACGCCCGCTTCGCGGAGCTTGACCCTTAACGCGGTGGTCTCTTCCACCTTCATGCCCTTGAAGTCGGTCACGATGGCGATACGTGCTCCGTCCGCCTTCGCCTTGATGGCCTCTACGACTTCGGCCTTCTCGGCTCTGTTCACGTGCCTGGCTCCTTGTCAGGGTTGAGGTGGAAAGAGATGAGCCAAAGCCATGTCTCGGCAGGAGATTAAGGGTGCGCTGTGCGCCCCGCCTGCTTTCTTCGACTCTTCCCTTTCTGGTTCAATAACCAATACGTCATGTATCTATGAGTAAAGCTGGCGGCGGAAACGTCCGCCGCCAGCTCTTTGACTCGCTTCCGGTGAGGGCTTAGCCCTCGGAGAGCTTGCGAATGGTCAGGGGGTCCACCTTGATGCCGGGACCCATGGTGGTCGCAAGCGCCATGGTTTTCATGTACGTGCCCTTGGCCGCGGACGGCTTGAGCCGGTTCACGGAGTCCACCAGGGCGCGCAGGTTGTCGATGAGCTTTTCCTGCCCAAAGGAGACCTTGCCCAGGGGTGCGTGCAGCACGCCGGCCTTGTCCACCTTGAACTCCACGCGGCCGGCCTTCATCTCCTTGACGGCATTGCCGATCTCGAAGGTGACGGTGCCGGTCTTGGCGTTGGGCATCAGGCCACGGGGGCCGAGGATGCGGCCGATCTGACCGACCTTGGCCATCATGTCCGGGGTGGCCACGGCCTTGTCGAAGTCCAGGAAACCGCCCTTGACCTGTTCAATCAGGTCCTCGTCGCCCACAAAGTCGGCGCCGGCTTCCTTGGCTTCAGCCTGCTTGTCGCCCTTGCAGAACGCGGCCACGCGCACTTCCTTGCCCAGTCCGTGCGGCAGGGTCACGGCGCCGCGGACCATCTGGTCGGAGTACTTGGGATCAACGCCCAGATTGATCGCAACATCAACACTTTCGTCGAAGTTGGCATACGCAGACTGCACCGCAAGCTTCATGGCCTCGAAGATCTCGTGCCGGACGGTGGTGTCGATGCCATCGACTGCCTTTTTGAATTTCTTTCCCTTCGCCATCGCTAGTCGCCTCTCGTATTACCCTTTGACTTCAATACCCATGCTGCGCGCAGTGCCGAGAATGGAGCGCATGGCTGCCTCAGTGTCTTTGGCGGTCAGGTCGGGCGTCTTCAGCTCGGCGATCTCTTTCACCTGAGCCAAGGTCACGGAGCCGACCTTTTCCTTGTGGGGCTCGCCAGAGCCCTTGTCCACTTTCGCCGCCTTCTTCAAAAGCACAGCCGCGGGCGGAGTCTTGGTGATGAAGGTGAACGAGCGGTCGGCAAAGACCGTGATCTCCACCGGGATGACCATACCCTTCTGGTCCTGCGTCTTGGCGTTGAACGCCTTGCAGAACTCCATGATGTTCAAGCCGTGCTGACCCAGCGCCGGACCTACGGGCGGCGACGGATTGGCCGCGCCGGCAGGAATCTGCAGCTTGATCTTGGCGATCACTTTCTTGGCCATGGGAATCTATCCTCTTTGATCTTATTCGTCTCGCGCCGTCCGTGGTCGGGCGGCAGCGGTTCTTCTAGCCCTTGGTGACCTGAACGAAGTCGAGCTCGACCGGGGTCTGGCGTCCGAAGATGGAGACTTCCACCCGGAGCTTGCCCTTGTCGTAGTTCACGTCTTCGACCACGCCGTTGAACCCACCAAAAGGCCCATCAATTACGCGGACTTCGTCTCCCCGCTCGAAGTGGAACTTCGGCCGGGGCTGCTCCTGCCTGCTGACCATCATCGCAAGGATGCGTTCGGCTTCCGAGTCGCGCATGGGCGTGGGACGGTTTTTGCCGCCCACAAAGCCCGTTACCCGCGGAATGGATTGCACCAGGTGCCATGAAGCGTCGTTCATGATCATCCGCACCATGATGTAGCCCGGGTAGAACTTGCGCATGGAGGTCTTCTTCGCGCCCTTGACGAGCTCGATGACCTTCTCGGTTGGAACGACCACCTCCTTGATGTCACCGTTGTCCTGACCGGTGCGCATCATCTCTTTGATGGTCTGCTCCACACGCTGCTCGTATCCCGAGTAGGTGTGGACGATGTACCACCGCGCCTTGGGCCCGGCAGCGCCGTCAACGCCCGGTATGGGCTGTTCGGCCTGGCCGTTATTCTCAGGTGCGTCTGCCATGTATTCTATCGCCTTTGGGCGTACGGCTGTCCGGCGAACGTCCTAGGAGGAAAGGATGAGCTGAACAACTCTGGAGAGCACCAGGTCCACTCCCCACAGGAAGATGGACATGACCAGCACGAGGACGACCACGGCGATGCTCGTGGACACAGTCTCCTTGCGGCTCGGCCAGGTGACCTTCTTCAGCTCGACCTTCGATTGCTCGAAGAACTCCTTGAGCTGATTCACCTTGCCGGCAAGCCCTTTGGGCTCGGCATTCGCCTGGCCCTTGGCCTGACGGCCCTGATCCTTTCCTGAACGGCCCGACGCCTTTGCGCGGGAGGCTTTGCCGCCCTGCTCGTTCTTCGAGCCGTTTTTTGCGTTCTTATTGGCCATTCGTCGCCCTATGGAAAATGTATGGCAGGGCAGGAGGGATTCGAACCCCCAACATCCGGTTTTGGAGACCGGCGCTCTAGCCGTTAGAGCTACTGCCCTGCAGAGAAGATCACGTTGTTACTTGGTCTCGCGGTGCGTGGTGTGCTTCTTGTCCCACGGGCAGTACTTCATCACTTCGAGACGACCAGTCGTGTTCTTCTTGTTCTTCGTCGTGGCGTAGTTACGCCGTTTGCACTCAGTGCACGCAAGCTGAATATTAACGCGCATGTCTTACTCCGTGATCTCCGAGACAACGCCGGCGCCGACGGTGCGGCCGCCTTCGCGAATCGCGAAGCGCAGACCCTTCTCCATGGCGATGGGGACGATGAGCTCGACGTTGAAGGTCGCGTTGTCGCCGGGCATGACCATCTCCACACCCTCTTCCAGGGTGATCACGCCGGTCACGTCCGTGGTACGGAAGTAGAACTGCGGACGGTAGCCAGAGAAGAACGGCGTGTGACGGCCGCCCTCTTCCTTGGAGAGCACGTACACCTCGGCCTTGAACTTGCGGTGCGGGGTGATGGTGCCCGGACGCGCCAGAACCTGGCCGCGCTCCACATCCTCGCGCTTGATGCCGCGCAGCAGAACACCCACGTTGTCGCCGGCCTGACCCTGATCCAGGATCTTGCGGAACATCTCGACGCCCGTGCAGGTCGTCTTCACGGTGTCCTTCATGCCGACGATCTCGATCTCCTCGCCCACCTTGATGACGCCGCGGTCAACACGACCGGTCACCACGGTGCCGCGGCCGGAGATGGAGAACACGTCCTCGATGGGCATCAGGAACGGCTTGTCGATGTCGCGCTCGGGCTCGGGAATGTAGCTGTCCAGAGCTTCCATCAGCTCGAAGATCGGCTTGGCTGCCTCGTCGTCCGGGGTGTCGCACTCAAGAGCCTTGAGCGCGCTGCCCAGGACCACCGGAATGTCGTCGCCCGGGTACTCGTAGCTGGTGAGCAGCTCGCGGACTTCGAGCTCGACCAGCTCCAGAAGCTCGGGGTCGTCCACCAGGTCCACCTTGTTCAGGAAGACAACCAGGGACGGCACGCCGACCTGACGGGCGAGCAGGATGTGCTCACGAGTCTGCGGCATGGGGCCGTCGGTGGCGGCGACCACCAGGATGGCGCCGTCCATCTGCGCCGCACCGGTGATCATGTTCTTGATGTAGTCGGCGTGGCCGGGGCAGTCCACGTGTGCGTAGTGGCGCTTGTCGGTCTCATACTCCACGTGAGCGGTGGCGATGGTGATGCCGCGCTCCTTCTCCTCGGGGGCCTTGTCGATCTCGTCGAAGGCGATGTAGCTGCCACCGGCCTTCATGGAGAGGATCTTGGTAATGGCCGCCGTGAGGGTGGTCTTGCCGTGGTCGATGTGGCCGACTGTGCCCACGTTGACGTGCGGCTTACTGCGTTCGTACTTGGCTTTGCCCATGAGATACCCCCTGGAGCTCAAATTCCTTTCTCTGTTAAAGCTGCCGTCCGCATCGGACCCGGCAGCGCCTCGCGAAGAATGAGCCGACCGGAAACCTTCCGGCTACGGCGTACCTACCTTGAAATATGGAGCCCACGACCGGACTTGAACCGGTGACCTCTTCCTTACCAAGGAAGTGCTCTACCGACTGAGCTACGTGGGCCTATCTCTATCTGACTGGAGGAGGCGAGCGGCGCGCGACTGGTGGAATGGAGCGGGAAACGGGACTCGAACCCGCAACCCTCAGCTTGGAAGGCTGATGCTCTAGCCAATTGAGCTATTCCCGCATTTCACGCAGCCGTAGTTTTATGGCCTCCGGCCTCCTACAGCCTCGTCAAATTCAAATCTGGTGGAGGGGGGAGGATTTGAACCTCCGAAGGCTTACGCCGACAGATTTACAGTCTGTTCCCTTTGGCCACTCGGGAACCCCTCCATTTGTCTCTTGGAGCTGGCGATGGGACTCGAACCCGCAACCTGCTGATTACAAATCAGCTGCTCTGCCAATTGAGCTACGCCAGCGCGTCAAGAACGTGGAGCTATACCCCTGCTGTTTTCAAATTGCAAGGGTGGAAAGCCGTTTTTTTTCCGATCCGCTCAAAAAACTTCCGCGCTCATTCGGCGGCGGCCACCAGAACCCTGTCATGCCCGGCCAAATCCCTGGCAATACGGCATTCTGAAAACCGCCGTCCAGCCCCATCGCGAGTGGCTCGCGCCAACGCGAGGCTGCGGCTTCCCTGCTCCCAGCCGATCTCGTCGATCAACAAACCACCATTCTTAAGCGTCCGCAACGATTCTGGCAAGAGCGAAACGAGCGATTCCAGACCGCTGTCCCCGCCGCCTTCCTCGGGAACCAAGGCTGTACGCGGCTCGAACCCGCGCACCTCCAGCGACAATTCGTCATGTTCCTGCGCACTGACATAGGGCGGATTGGCCAGCACCAGATCCAGGCTGTGGTCCTTTACACACAGTGCGCCGAAGTCGCAGCGTACGAAAAAGAGCCTGTCCGCCACGCCGTGCCTGCGCGCGTTCTCCCTGGCAACCGCCAGCGCGGCGGCCGAGCGGTCCACCAGGATGCCGCGCGCGCCGGGTCTGTGCATGGCAAAGGATATGGCCAGACAGCCGGAACCCGTACCCAGATCCGCGAACCACAGCGGCGCCTCGGCGTCCGGAAAGGCCGCCAGCGCCTCTTCCACCAGGTGCTCGCTCTCGGGGCGCGGCACCAGCGTGGCCGGCGTCACGGCAAAGTCCAGGCCGTAGAACTCGCGCCGGCCCAGGATGTACGCAACAGGCTCCCCGAACGCGCGGCGATCCAGCAACGCCTCGAAGGACTGCAGCTCGCCGTCGGTCAGGACGCGGTGCGCATCGCGGACCAGGCCCATATCGTCCAGGCCCAGCGCCTCTGCCAGCAGCAGACGCGCCGAAAGCGCGGGCGAGTCCACCCCGGCGGCGGACAGCCGCCGTCCGGCGAGGACCAGAGTCTCGCGTACGGTGGTCGGCGCACACGCCATGAGCGTTCCGTCCAGAAAATGGTTGAGAGAGGGATCAGGCCGCGTCGGCCTGGGCCCGCAAGGCTTCGGTCTGGTAGTGCGTGGCCAGGGCGCGGATCATCTCTTCCAGGTCGCCTTCCATGAACGTCTCAAGCCTGTACAGCGTCAGGTTGATGCGGTGGTCGGTGACCCGGCCCTGGGGATAGTTGTAGGTGCGGATACGGCCGGAGCGGTCGCCCGTGCCCACCTGCTCGCGCCGGTTGGCGGCCTCTTCTTCCTGGCGCTTGTCCTCCTCCATCTGGAGGATGCGCGAGCGCAGGACCTTCATGGCCTTGACGCGGTTCTTTATCTGCGACTTCTCGTCCTGGCAGCTGACTACGATGCCGGAGGGGAGGTGCGTGATGCGCACGGCCGAGTCCGTGGTGTTCACGCTCTGCCCGCCGGGACCGGAGGAGCGGAAGACGTCCACGCGGATCTCGTCGGGCTTGATGTCCACGTCCACCTCTTCGGCCTCCGGCAGCACTGCCACGGTGACGGCCGAGGTGTGGATGCGGCCCTGGGACTCGGTGGCCGGCACGCGCTGTACGCGGTGGGTTCCGGCCTCGTACTTGAGCCAGCTGTAGACGCTGTCGCCCTGGATGAGCACGGCCACTTCCTTGTACCCGCCGGAGTCGGTCTCGTGCGAGTGCATGGTCTCCGTGCGCCAGCCCCGCGTCTCGGCAAAACGCATGTACATGCGGAAGAGGTCCGCGGCGAACAATGCCGCCTCCTCGCCGCCGGTGCCGGCGCGGATTTCAAGAATGGTGTTCTTCTCGTCCAACGGGTCCTTGGGCAGCAGCAGGATCTTGAGCTCCTCTTCCAGCCCGGGCAGCTTCTCGTTGATCATGCGCACTTCTTCTTCGGCCATGGCGCGGATCTCGGGGTCGTCGTCCTTGGCCAGCTCCCTGTTGTCCTCAAGCTCCTGGGACAACCGCTGGTGCTCGCGATAGACGTCCACGACCTCCTTGATCTCGGCGTGGGCCTTGGAGACGCGCTTGAACTTCTCCTGGTCGGAGTAGATATCCGGGTTGGAGAGCTCTTTTTCGAGCTGCTCGAACTTGGCTTCGATGCCGGCAAGCTTTGCGAACATGTATCAGGCGCTCCCTGCGACGTTGGCGCCCTGGGCGAGACACTCCGCATCTTCGTTGCGGAAAGCCTCCACCTCCACGGCGTCCTCGGCTGATGTGCCGAGGGCTGCTTCGAGCGCTGCCAGAGCGACTTCGAGCTGGGTCTCGTCGGGTTCGTGTGTGGTCAGATTCTGCAGCACCAGGCCGGGTCCGCTGAGCACACGGCAGAACGGGTTGCCCGGACGCGCTCCCGCGAACTTGATGAGCTCGTAGGCCACGCAGCTGATCGGCACCATCAGCAGAAGCTTGACGCTGAGAATGTACACGTGGCGCCAGATGCTGCCCCCTGGATCGTAGATCTGGAGAATGAGCGGCACCAGCACGGTGTGCAGCACGATGGACAGCGAAAGGACAAAGAGCAGGAACGTGGTGCCGCAGCGGGGATGCAGCCGGCTGAACGCCTTGGCCGAGCGCGGCGTCATCTCGCCGCCCTTCTCGTGCGCCCAGATCACCTTGTGCTCGGCGCCGTGGTACTGGAACACACGACGGATGTCCGGCACGAAGGAGATGGCCACGATGTAGCCCAGGAAGATGGCGAGCTTGAAGATGCCGTCCCAGATATGGAAGGAGATGCCGTCCATATCGCTGCCCAGCCCCAGGGCTTCCATGCCCAGGGAGAAGAGGTGCGGCACGACCACGAACAGGCCCAGCGCCAGCCCCACCGACATGACCAGGGTGAGCACGAGATGCCACGTCTTCAATCCGCCGTCGCCCTCGGCCTCGGGCTCATCCGCGGCCTGCACGGCCGAGAAGTTGAGCGCCTTGATGCCGTTGACCAGTGTCTCCACCAGGACCGGGAAGCCGCGCAGAAACGGCTTCTTGACCCACGGAATCCTGTCCGTAAGGGAAAACCACGGCCACTTCTCCACATAGATGGAGTTGTCGCACTTGCGCACGGCAATGGCCAGGGTGTCGGCATTGCGCATCATCACGCCTTCCATGACGGCCTGGCCGCCAACGGAGCTGGCTTGCGCAACAAGAGGGCCGAAAACCCGGCGCACTGAAGAGAGGAAGTTCGCCACGTGCAGCATACGGAAGCTACTTCTTGTCCGCGCCCTTTTCGAACTTCGCGTACTTCTTGCGGAAGCGATCGATGCGGCCGGCGGTGTCCACAAAGCGCTGCTTGCCCGTGAAGAAGGGGTGGCAGTTGGAGCAGATTTCGACCTCGATGTGCTCGCCCTTGGTGGAGAGCAGCTCGCTCTCGTAACCGCATGCACAGTGGATCTTGGCCTTGTAAACCTCAGGATGGATGTCGTTTTTCATGATGCTCTCTCCGTTTGGAGATTAGGTGAATTTCGCAAAAGAGTTTTCTCTTACAGAAAGCCGTCCCCCTTGGCAAGCAGGAACAGGCACGATTTTCCGGAATGGGGTTCTCCTATATTTAAGGATACGCCGCCGCCTGGCAAGTCCGGCCCACAATTTTTCTCAGCCCTCATTCTGGAAAGCGGGAGTTTTTGTGTGTAACGTGATTCTCCGTCACGAACCCTCTAATGGAGCAAATCATGTCCCTGATCAATAAAAATTCGGCTCTCAACGCCTTACTCGAAGCCTCACTCGGCACCGTCACCACGCAGGAAAATCTCGACGAAGCGACCATCCGCAACGGGGTGGACGCCGGCTCCATGGTCCTGCTCGGCAATCCCAACCACACCAACGTCCGCGCCACCCTCGTGGGCCGGCCGGCCACCATCAAGGTCAACGCCAACATAGGCACCTCCCCCATGCTGAACAACACCGAGCGCGAGATGAAGAAGCTCGCCTCGGCAGAGGAAGCCGGCGCGCACACCATCATGGACCTCTCCACGGCCGGCGACCTGGACGGAATCCGCACCGCCATGCTGACCAAGAGCCCCCTGCCCATGGGCACGGTGCCGCTGTACGCCCTGGCCAAGAAGCGCATGGACGCCGACTGCGACCCCACGGACTTCGAGCACCAGGAATTTCTGGACGAGATCGAGTCCCAGGCCAAGCAGGGCGTGGACTTCATGACTCTGCACGTGGGCGTCACCCGCCGCGCGGCAGAGCTGGCCGAGACCGGCGGCCGCGTGCTCGGCATAGTCTCCCGCGGCGGCTCCATCACCGCCCGCTGGATGGCCCGGCGCAAGGAAGAGAACCCCCTGCTCACCCATTGGGGCGAGGTCATCGAGATCTGCCGCGAGCACAACGTGACCCTGAGCCTGGGTGACGGCATGCGGCCCGGCGCCGGAGCCGACGCCGGCGACGCCGCCCAGTGGGAAGAGGTCATCGTGTTGGCAGACGCCGGCCGCCAGGCTCGCGAGGCCGGCTGCCAGGTAATGATCGAGGGTCCCGGCCACGTGCCCATGAACCTCGTGGCCGAGCACATCGCCACCATGAAGCGCATCGTGGACAACGCGCCGCTGTACGTGCTGGGCCCGCTGGTCACGGACGCCGCTCCGGGCTACGACCACATCACCGCGGCTATCGGCGGATCCATCGCGGCCATGTCCGGCGCCGACTTTTTGTGCTATGTTACTCCGGCCGAGCATCTGACGCTGCCCGACGCCGCCGACGTGCGCGAAGGCGTCATGGCCTCGCGCATCGCCGCGCAGGCCGCCGAGGTAGCCCTGGGCCGGCCCGAGGCCGTGGCGCGGGATCGCGAGATTTCCGCGGCGCGCAAGACCCTGGAGTGGGACCGCCTGACGGCTGCGGCCCTGGACCCGCTGATGGTGGAGCACCGCCGCGGCGAGCACAAGACCGAAAAGGAATGCGCCATGTGCGGCAAGTTCTGCGCCATCAGGATGCTCGACGGCACCCTGTAACCGGTTAATAGATAAGACGAAACGTCAAGGAGCGCCTCCCATGTATACCCTCGTCCTGCTGCGGCACGGCCAATCCACCTGGAACCTGGAAAACCGCTTTACGGGTTGGACCGACGTGGATCTGACACCCCAGGGCGCCCAGGAAGCCGAGGAAGGCGCCAAGCTACTCCGCGACGGCGGCTACGACTTCGACATCTGCTACACGTCAGTGCTCAAGCGTGCCGTCCGCACTCTGGACATTGCCCTGGACGTGATGGACCGCATGTGGCTGCCGGTGGTCAAGCACTGGCGGCTCAACGAGCGCCACTACGGCGCCCTGCAGGGCTTGAACAAGTCGGAGATGCGCGAGAAGTACGGCGAGGAACAAGTCTTCGCATGGAGGCGCTCCTATGACACCCCGCCGCCGGCCCTGGAGCCGGACGATGAACGGTACCCCGGCCACGACCGGCGGTACGCCGACCTGACCGACGAGGAGCTCCCGCGCTGCGAGAGCCTCAAGAACACGGTGGCCCGCGCCGTGCCCTACTGGGAAAAGGTGATCTCCCCGGTGGTGCAGTCCGGGCAGCGCGTGCTCATCTCGGCCCATGGCAACAGCCTTCGCGCCCTGGTCAAGTACCTGGACAAGATGGGTGACGACGAGATCTCGCAGCTCAACATCCCCACGGGCGTGCCCCTGATCTACGAGCTCGACGCGGACCTCAAGCCGAAAAAAAGCTTCTACCTGGGCGACCCGGACGAGATAGCCGCGCGGGCAAAGGCCGTGGCCAACCAGGCCAAGCAGTAGCGGCCGGCTGCCGCGCCGGACACGGCCATGCAGGAATCGCCGTTCGAGCCATCCTTCGTCTGGGAGCAGATCGACAAGACGCTGCGTTCCATCTGGACGGATTTCCTTAACTATCTTCCGTTCATCATCGCCGGCGTCGTTGTCCTACTGGTGGTGGTCCTTTTCGAGCGCATCGCCATTCGGGTGCTGCACCGCAGCCTGTCCACCTCCAAGCTGCGCGGCTCCCTGAAGCAGCTCATCGAGCGGATGGTGAGCATCAGCCTGTGGGGCCTGGGCCTGTTGCTCACGGCCATGGTCGTCTTCCCCGGCCTCACGCCCACCCGCGCCCTGGGCGCATTGGGCGTGGTCTCCATCGCCGTGGGCTTTGCCTTCCGCGACATCTTCGAGAACTTCTTCGCCGGGTTCCTCATCCTCTGGCAGTTCCCCTTTGAGCAGGGCGACTACATCGAGTGCCAGGGCATTACGGGCAAGGTGGTGGACGTCACCGTGCGCATGACCATCATCCGCACCATGGACGACGAGCTGATCATCATGCCCAACGCCACGATCTTCAAGAACCCGCTGAACGTCCTCACCTATGAGCGCACCCGCCGCGTGAAGTTGATGACCGGAATCGCCTACGGCGAGGACGTGGCCACGGCCGTGCAGGTCATCAAGGACGCGCTCAAGAAGTGCCGCACCATCGACGCGGCCAAGCCGGTGCAGGTCTTTCCCCACGGCTTCGGCTCCAGCAGCATCGATATCGAGGTGACCTGGTGGACCGGCTCCAAACCTCTGGACGTCCGGCGTTCGCGCGGCGAGGTGGTCACGGCCGTCAAGTCCGCCCTGGACCAGGCTGGCATCGAGATCCCCTTCCCCTACCGCACCCTCACCTTCAAGCATCCGCTGCAAGTGGTGCAGGACGAGGGTGCGCAAGGCGAGGAAGTTCAGGATGAGAAAATGCCGGACAGAGAGTAGCCGCCGGACCCTCTCCCTGCCCCTTCCCCCGCGCCCCCGATTCATCCCCTGCATCCTTATATATAGGAAGCTCCGCGCGGCGGCTTTTTCGTGTGGACTGCGGCAGTCCGCCCTTCATTCCGCCGCAACCTTGCGCCTACGCCCGCGGTCTGTGTAGAATTGATGGATGGACCTCCATCTTGCCGCCACCACCTGGCTTGTCCCGCCCCTTGTGCTCCTGGCCGGAGCCGTGGCCGGGCTCATCGCGCACAAGGTACTGCACGCCGTGGGCAAACGCGCCGCCAGCTCCACGCCGTTTGCGATCGACAACCTCCTGATGACCCACTTCCGCCTGCCGGCGCGGCTGGTGCTCATCCTGCTGGGCATGCTCGTGGCCAGGCAGCTCGCCCCGCTGCCGCAGGGAATCCGGGTGGATGTGGACCACGCCTTCACCATCTGCTGGATCGGTGCCCTGGCCTGGGTGGTGATCGCGGCCGTGGACCTGGGCGAGTCGCTGCTGCTCTCGCGCTTTGACCTGGACAAGCGCGACAACCTCCGCGCCCGGCAGATCGTCACCAAGCTCAAAGTCTTCAAGCGCATCGCCGTGGTCATCATCATTATTCTGGCCCTGGCCGGGGCGCTGATGACCTTCCAGTCGGTCCGCGCCGTGGGCGCGAGCCTGCTCGCCTCGGCCGGCGTGGCCGGCATCATGCTGGGCTTCTCGGCGCAGAAGACCATCGCCACCATTTTTGCCGGCGTGCAGATCGCCCTGACCCAGCCCATCCGCATCGACGACGTGGTCGTGGTGGAGGGCGAGTGGGGCCGCATCGAGGAGATCACCTTCACCTACGTGGTGGTGGCCATCTGGGACCAGCGACGGCTCATCCTGCCCATCACCTACTTCATCGACCATCCCTTCCAGAACTGGACGCGCACGCGGGCCGACATCCTGGGTACGGTCTTTCTGTACACGGACTATGCAGTGGACATCGACGGCCTGCGCGCCGAGCTGACGCGCATCGTGCAGGAGGAGGCCGAAAATTTGTGGGACGGCCGGCTGGCCATCCTGCAGGTGACGGACGCGCGGGAGCGGGACCTGGAGCTTCGCGCCCTGGTCAGCGCCTCTGACGGCTCCAAGGCCTGGGACCTGCGCTGCCTGGTGCGGGAACGGCTCATCGAGTACCTGCGCCGCGAGCAACCCGAGGCGTTACCGAGAGTGCGGATTGAGGAGGGGCCGTTGGAGATGAAGGAAGAAACCGATTCAATGAAGTCCGAATCGTCGCAACAGAGTGATGCTACGACCGCCCCGGCTGAAACAAAGAAAGCCGGCCCAGAGTAACCCCGGACCGGCTTCGAACATGCCTACAAAAGAATCTTCCCCTACTTCCCCATGAGCGAGCCCAGTATCCCCCGCGCGATCTTGCGGCCGATGCTGTAGCCGATGGAGCGGAGGGTGCTTTTGGCGAACGCCTCCACATAGCTCTGGCGGTTGCTGGGCCGCGGCCGGTTCTGCCGGGCCTCGCGCTCCGCCTTTTCCAAGGCCAGCTGCTCCTCGCGCTTCTGCTCCCGCGCCTCCTGCCGCTTGTTGAGCATTTCGTAGGCCGACTCCCGATCCTCCACCTTCTCGTAGTATCCGTACAAGACTGACTGGCGGATGATCCGGCCGCGCTCCTGCGGGTCCAGCGTGCCCAGCAGGCTCATGGGCGGCGCGATCAGTGCCCGCTCTGCCATTTGCGGCGCGCCGTGCTCGTCCAGCATGGAAACCAGTGCCTCGCCCACCTTGAGCTCGGGAATCACCGTAGCCGGATCGAATGCCGGGTTCTGGCGGAAGGTCTCGGCCACGGCGCGAACCACCCGCTGCTCCCGCGGCGTGAACGCGCGCAAGGCGTGCAGCACGCGGTGGCCAAGCTGCGCCAACACGGAGTCTGGCAGGTCCAGCGGGTTCTGGGTGACAAAGAACACGCCCGCGCCCTTGGAGCGGATCAGCCGGACCACGAGCTCGATCTTTTCCACCAGCGCCTTGGGCGCGTCGGCGAACAGCAGGTGCGCCTCATCAAAGAAGAAGACCAGCCGCGGCTTGTCCGCATCGCCCACCTCGGGCAGGGTTTCGAAAAGCTCGGACAACAGGTAGAGCAGGAAGGCGGCGTAGGCGCGCGGGGCCATGAGCAGCCGCTGCGCATCCAGAATATTAACCACGCCGCGGCCCTCGTTGTCGGTCTGGAGAAAATCGTCCAGGTTCAGGGCCGGCTCACCAAAGATGTGCTCTCCGCCCTGCTCTTCCAGCTCCAGCAACTTGCGTTGGATGGCGCCCACGCTGGCGGCCGAGACATTGCCGTACTCGTTGCGGAACTCCCTGGCGTTCTCGCCCACGAAGGCGATCATGGCGCGCAGGTCCTTGAAGTCCAGGAGGAGCAGGCCCTGGTCGTCGGCGATGCGGAAGGCCAGGCTGAGCACGCCGGCCTGGGTCTCGTTGAGGTTCAGCAGCCGGGACAGGAGCAGCGGCCCCATCTCCGAGACTGTGGTGCGCACTGGGTGGCCCTGCTCGCCAAACACGTCCCAGAACATAACCGGAAAGCCCTGCGGCGCGAAATCCGTGAGCCCCAGGAGCTCAACGCGCTTCTGAATGCCGCCCTGCACCACGCCGGGTTGGCAGATGGAGGCGAGGTCGCCCTTCACGTCAGCCATGAACACGGGAACGCCACTGGCGCTGAGCTGCTCGGCGATCACGCGCAGGGTCACGGTCTTGCCCGTGCCCGTGGCGCCGGCGATGAGCCCGTGCCGGTTCATCATCTCCAGCCGCATGACGATCTCTTCGGCCTCGCTCTTGCCGATCCGCACCGTGGAATCGCCAGCCATGTCGCCCTCCTCGCCTGCAATGTCCGACGCGCGGACGCAGTTGCGTTATGGTTTGCCCAGCTTTTGCAAAAAATCACAGGCTGCGGGGAGAGTCCAGCACAAAAGAGGCCGGACCGGAATGTTTCCGGCCCGGCTTCATAATCCCCCACCTCACGCTGACGCGAAGCGCGTCAATGTTTTTCGGTCATGCTAGAGTGCTAGCATGAACGCCGTGAGGTCCGCCTTCTGCTGCTCGTTCATCTTCACGCCCGTCACCAGGCAGAAGAACTCCACCGTGTCCTCCAGCGTCAACAACCTGCCGTCGTGCAGGTACGGCGGCGAATCCTTGATGCCGCGCAGGGTGAATGACTTGATGGGGCCTTCGGCGATGATGTACTCGCCGTTGATCATCTGGAACTTATAGAACCGCTCCACCTGCAGGTTGTGCATATTGTTGTCCAGGTAGAACGGTGCCGGGTGGCACTCGCCGCACTTGGCGTCGCCAAAGAACAACTCCTGCCCGCGGAGCTCGCTTTCTGAGGCCTTCTCCGGAATGAGCTTGCCGAAGACGTCCAGCTTGGGCGCGGGCGGGAAGTCGAACATGTTCTGCATCTGCGCCATCAGCACCACTTGGCTGCCGCGGTCGGGCAGGTTCACGCCCTTCTTGGCGGCGATGACGTGGTCGCCGTCAAAGTAGGCGGAGCGCTGCTCGAACTCGGTGAAGTCCTCGATGGAGCGCAGGGAGCGCTTGGAGCCATGGATCTGTTGGTTGTAGACGCCGCGCAGGCTCACGGTGTCCAGACGCAGACGCGTTACCTGCGGCCGGGTGTCCGGGTTCAGGTGGAAGGCGCCGTTGGTGTGGCCGTTGGCGTGGCAATCCAGGCAGGAAACGCCCATGCTGGGCTTCTCCACCTTGCGGTCCTCGGTTTCGTTGAACTGCTGCTGCGGGAACGGCGTGAGCAGGAGCCGCAGACCTTCCATCTGCACGGGGGTCAGGATGCCCTTCATCATCTCATAGTAGTTGTCGAGGGAAAGGAGCTTGCCCTGGGAGACGTCGCCGAGATCGGGCCGCGTCTGCAGATAGATGGGCGGCGGGAACTCGGGAATGAAGCGGTCCGGCAGATCGAAGTCCACGTCGAAACGCTCCAGGGAGCGATTCTCCAGCTTCTGGATTTCTTCGATCTGCGTGGCCGGAAAGACCTGGCCGCCAGTGGCATGCTTCACATGCGGCAGGGGCAGGAATCCCTTGGGGAAGAGCCCCTTCTCCTTGATCTCCTCCGGCGACATGTTGGCGAGCTTGTCCCAGGTCATGCCCTCGGGCAGCTTGACGCGCACGCCCTTTTGCACGGCCTTGCGCCCGG
This sequence comes from Oceanidesulfovibrio marinus, assembly GCF_013085545.1. Taxonomy (NCBI): domain Bacteria; kingdom Pseudomonadati; phylum Thermodesulfobacteriota; class Desulfovibrionia; order Desulfovibrionales; family Desulfovibrionaceae; genus Oceanidesulfovibrio; species Oceanidesulfovibrio marinus. The sequence continues at coordinate 3,843,825 of NZ_CP039543.1, read as the reverse complement.
CGGACATCATCACGTCCGAAGGGTTGTCCGAGAGGTCGTAGCGCTCCTCCAGCAGGGCCTGCTGCCGCTTCATCACCTCCGGCTTTTCGGCCACGTCCTTATCCATGATGGACTTGAAGCTTTCGTGAATGACCACGGGCATGTACGTCTCCAGGATGGGATCCACATCGTCAGGGATGCCCATCTGCTTGTGGCTCACATCGGACATCATCTTCTTGTCCTGGGCATGGGCCGCAAGCACCGTCAAAGCCGTCAGCGCGAAGATGCAACCGACGATGGTTAAGATTCGTGTACACCTGTGCATACCTTTTTCCTCCTTCTTATTGCGTTCCGCCGCTGGACCACTGGTGCGCGGCCCTTATGGCTGTAGTTGCGAAGAAGCCAGAGATGCAGGACAGCACATTCTGGCGGTGTTACGAATCAAGGCTCATGTCATTCATCAGGACTACGGAAAATCATTATCCACACAATATACCGCTCAATTGTGCGGGGATAGAGGATGCTCCGAGTATGTCAGCACCCCGAAAAACACCCGGAGCCCGACAGAGGCCAGCAATACCGCTGTCCCCGCGGGACAAAGGCCGGACAGGGATGGCCCCGATCCGGCCTTGGTACACCTCGCGCCTGGTTGCCCGGGAGGCGAGGATAATTGTGTCGTCGTGCTACTGCTTGCGCTCCATTGCCTTTTCCGGATTCCAGACCTCGTACACCTTGCCCACGAGTTCCGGACCGGGAGTGAGGACCGTGTCACCAGGTTCCCACGCCGACGGCGTGGCCACGCCTTTTTCGCGCACAAGCTGGAAGGCGTGCAGTTGACGGATGAGTTCATTGGGGTTGCGGCCCACGCTGGGCGTAAGTACTTCCATGGCTTGGATCACGCCGTCCGGGTCGATGATGAACCGACCGCGGATATCCACGCCCGAGGCATCGTCATACACACCGTAGACTCTGCCTATCTTGCCGCCGGCGTCGGAAAGCATGGGGTACGGCACCCCGCCCTTGACCATCTTCGAAAGCTCGTCCTGCTGCCACATCTTGTGTGTGAACCGGCTGTCCGTGGATACGGAGAGGACCTCCGCGTTCATCTTCTGCAGCTCGGGGTATTTCACGGCGACCGCCGTGAGCTCCGTGGGTCATACAAAGGTGTAGTCGCCCGGGTAGAAGCAGAGAACGACCCAGCTTCCCTTGTAGTCCGAGAGCTTGACCCGCTTGAATCCGCCATCCTGGTAGGCCAGGGCCTCGAAGTCCGGGGCCTCGTGCCCGACACGCGCCATGACCGGCGCCTGCGGAGCCGTGGCCGGGTTCGAAACGGCCTGCGCCTGTGCCTGCATCGCTGCGCCGGTCGGTCCCTTGGCCGGCTCCAGACAGGAGCTCCCTGCTTCCTCGGCAGCGGGCGCCTGCCCCACCGCACACACCGAAAACGCAGCCACGGCGAGGCACAAGAGCGTCGCTCGCAGCCACTTCCAACATGTTGTTTTCATGATGACCTCCTCGAAGATCGCCAGGGTAATGAAGTGAACTCATCCTCGCTATATGTTGTCAGAAATCGCCCAATACATGTCAAGATTGTATCCATAAGATACCTGATCTATTAAAGAATGATTCTCATTTGCATTGTGAACAACAAAAAAAGGCGCCCCCAGCAATTGGGAGCGCCTTGAAGCAGCATCTATGAAATAGGTCTAGCGGTTCTGCCACTCGTCGTGGCCAATCATGCCGTCCCCGTTCTGGTCCATGTGCATGAACTGCTCATGGGTCATGTCGGAAAAGCCACGGTGGAACTCGCCCATGTCCATCATGCCGTCGCCATTCATGTCGGCCGCGCCGAACGCCTGGTCGCCCATGTGGTTCTGGCCGGAACCCATCTGATTTTGGGTGGTGCCCATGTGATCCTGATAATGGTTCTGGCTGCCGCCGGACATCATATGCTGGGCCAGGCCGTCGCTGCCCATGTGGCTGCCGCGGCTGCCGCCGCCGTACCCGTTGCCGCCTGAGCTGTGGCTGCCGCTATGGCCGCCGCCGTGGCCACCACCGTGGCCGCCTCCGCCCATGCCGCCGCCTCCGCCCATCATGGCGTAAGCCGGCAGGGTGATCGCGAACAGGGCGAGGACAACGAGTGCTGTGGTGATATGTCTGGTCATGAAACTCCTCCTTCTTGTGTTTCATCCTGATTTGGTCTGGTATAAAGCACGACGCGTGCCAACGCAACCTGTGCAAGAAAACATGCTTATATGTCAGACAGATGCACCATAACGAAGTGAGAACGGTCGTGGGCGCTACACACGCTGCATGTATAAAAACCATACAACATGTGCAGCATGTATACAGGTGGGAAAAAAGGGGAGGCGTAGCCGGAGCTCCCGGCGTGTGGATCAGGAGGCCGCGAAGGCCGTAAGCTTCGTGAAGCTGTCGGAGAGGACGGACTGCTCGCCCACGGGCTGGCGCAGGTACTCGTTGAGCGGGCCCACCATCTGCAGCGCTTTGTCGATCTCGGGGTTGGAGCCCTGGGAGTACGCGCCGATGTTGACCATGTCCTCCACCCGCTTGAAGGTGGCGAGATGGCGCAACGCGTCGCGGCCGGCGTCCTTCACGTCGTCCGGCGTCACGTCGGAACGCAGACGGCTGATGGAGCGGAGCACGTCGATGGCCGGGAAGTGGCCCTTGTCGGCCAGGTCCCGCGTGAGCACGATGTGCCCGTCCAGGATGGAGCGCGTGGAGTCTGCAATGGGCTCGTTGAAGTCGTCGCCGTCCACCAGAACCGTGTAGATGCCGGTGATGGTGCCCTTCTCGCTGCGGCCGGCGCGCTCCAGAAGCTTGGGCAGATGCGCGAAGACCGAAGGCGTGTACCCGCGGGAGGTCGGCGGCTCGCCCACGGCCAGACCCACCTCGCGGGCGGCCATGGCGAAACGGGTCACCGAGTCCATCATCAGCAGCACGTCCTTGCCCTGGTCACGGAAGTACTCGGCCACGCTGGTGGCGGCGTAGGCCGCGCGCATGCGCACCAGGGGTGACTGGTCCGACGTGGCGACCACGAGCACGGAGCGGGCCATGCCCTCGGGCCCCAGGTCCTTTTCGATGAACTCCACCACCTCGCGGCCGCGCTCGCCCACCAGGGCGATGACGTTGACGTCGGCCTTGGTGTAGCGGGCCATCATGCCCATGAGCGTGGACTTGCCCACGCCGCTGCCGGCCATGATGCCCACGCGCTGGCCCTTGCCCAGAGTGAGCAGGCCGTTGATGGCGCGCACGCCCACGTCCAACGGGTCGGAAATGCGGGGCCGGGAGAGCGGGTTGGGCGGATCGGCGAACAGGGGGTAGCGGTCGTCGCCGGCAATGGGCCCGGAGTTGCCGTCCAGCGGCCTGCCAAAGGCGTCCACGGCGCGGCCCAGAAAGGCGTCACCCACGGGCATGAGGGGCGCGGCGCCGTCGCTGCGGATGAGCGAACCGGGCTGGATGCCGCGCATGTCGCCGTATGGCATGAAGAGCACGGCGTCGTTCTTGAATCCCACTATCTCGGCCGCGATCTCGGCATTGCAGGCGCCCTCGCCGTCCGGGATGAGCGCGCAGACCGTGCCCAGGGGGGCGCGTATGCCGCATCCTTCTGCGATCATGCCCACTACCTTGCAGACCTTGCCGTAGGTGCGGCAGGGCGAAGCGGTATCGAGCATCCGGGCGGCGGCTGCCGGGTTCATGCCTGAGCCCCGCCGTCCTGCTCCGGAGCGGGCTGCCCGGCGTCTTCGTTCATGTCGGCAGAAACATTTGCGGAAGTGTTTGCGGACACTTCGGGGGAAGCTTCTACGAGATCATCTGCGGAAGCGGCTGTGGAAGCCTCTGTGGGGTCATCTGCGGACGCTTCGGGGGAAATTTCTTCAGTGGCGGCTTCGGCAAGCTGCGCCGCGCGGGCCTCGGCCTCCTCGCGGGTCTGCTTCTCAGCCGGGGTCTCGGGCAGCTCCAGGGAGTCAAGCACCTCCTGCACCACCTGCCGGCGGCTTTCCAGGGAGTTGTCCACCAGCCCCAGGGAGCTTTCCACCTTGAGCCCGCCGGGCGTCATGGAACCGTCGCCCTCGATGCGCCAGTTGCGCAGTGAATGGTAGCGGTCGCCGAAGGCTTCGAGGATGGAGCGCAGGATTTCCGCGTCGTCCGGGTGCACGCGCAGCACAAGGCCCTGGGCCGCTTCCAGCCTGGCGGCCGCCTCGTCCAGCAGCGCCTCGATCACCTCGCGGCGGCTTGCGTCCAGGGTGATGCCGATAATTTTTTCCACGGCAAGTTGCACGAGCAGCAGAAGGTCCTCGCGATAGGCGCGCCACACGGCAATGGAGCCGTCGCTCACCGCGGCCAGGGAGCTGGCCAGGGACTCGGCCATCTCCTGGTGGGCCTGCACCAGCTCTTCCTGAGCCTGGCGCACGCCCTCGTCGTAGCCCTCGTCGGAGGCCTGCTGACGGATCTGATGCGCTTCCTCGCGGGCGGCCAGCAACACCTCGCGGGCCTTGTCCGCCGCGCGCGCCTTGACGCGGGCCATATACTCGGCCTCGGCCGCCTCGTCCCAGATGGAGTGGTTGTGGTGCGTATCGCCCACCGGAGCACCGGCCAGGTTCCGCACCACGCCGCCCATGATGACCTTGCCGGTCCGGGCGGTCTGGCTTCCTGCATCAGACGAAGACATCGCCGGAACCCCTTGAGATCTGGATGCGGTTCTCCACCTCCAGACGGCGGACGGTCTTGACTATGGACTGCTGCGCGCCTTCCACATCGGAGAGCCGCACCGGCCCCATAATCTCCAGATCCTCGCGGATCATGGTCGCGGCGCGTTCCGACAGGTTGGAGAAGAACTTCTCCTGCAGATCTTCGGACGCGCCCTTGAGCGCCATGGTGAGGTCCTCGTTGGAGATTTCCTTGAGCAGCTCGCGGATGTGGCGGTCGTCCAGCCCCTTGATGTCGTCGAACACGAACATGAGGTTCCGGATTTCCTCGGCCATCTGCGCAGACTCCTCCTCGATCTCGGAGAGAACTTCCTCTTCGGTGGCGCGGTCCACGGCGTTGAGGATCTCGGCCACGGCCTGCACGCCGCCCACTTTCTTGCCTTCTTTTCCGCCCATGGCGATAAGCTGGGATTGAAGCACCTTGTCCACTTCCATAAGTGTGTCCTCGGGCACGGCTTCCAGCCTGGCCAGGCGCATCAGAATCTCCGGCCGCACGCCGGAGGGCAGGTTCTGCAGCAGCTCGGCCGCCTGGTCCGGATGGAGATGGCCCAGGATGAGCGCCAGGGTCTGGGGGTGCTCGTTTCTGAGAATCTGCGACAGGATGCGCGGGCTGACGTTGCCGAGCTCGCGGAACGGCGCCGGCCCGTGGTCCAGGTTGAGCGCATCCATAATATACTTGGCTGTCTCGGGGTCCAGGTTCTTGGTCAGCAGCCGCTTGACCGCGTCGCCGCCGCCCTGGATCATGTCCTGACCGGTGACAAGGGCCTTGTGGTAGTCGCGCACCACCTCTTCCACCGTTTCCTGCGGCACGGTGTCGAGATCGACCATGGCGCGGGAGACCGCGGTGATCTCGGTGCGATCCATGCGCTTGAACATCTCGGAGGTGAACTTGTCACCCATGGCCAGCATGAGAATGGCCGTCTTCTGGTGTCCGCTGAGCTTATCAGGCACGAGCTGCCGCCTCCGGGGCTTTCATCCAGGTTCTGAGTATGGCCACGGCCTGGTCGAGGTTCTGCTCGCTCATCTGCAGGGCATGGGCCTTGATGTCCTCGATCTTGCGCAGGGCGTCGATGGCTTCCGCCTCTTCTGCGTCGCCTTCCATGAGCGCCAGGCGTTCCTCGCCCTCGGGCAGGCCTTCCAGCCCTTCCACCATCTCCGTTTCCACGCGGGGCCGGATAAGGGCCATGATGACTGGCCGCGCGACCACGATGAGGAAGACGATGATGGTGAGGAAGATGAGTATGGGCCGCAGGGAGCTGCGCAAGGAGTCGAGCAGCTTGTCCAGCAGGCTGCGGTCCAGCGACGTGTCCGGTCCGCCAAAGGAGATGGAGGACACCTCGATGGTGTCGCCGCGGGACGACTCGTAGCCCACAGCGCTGCGCACCAGCTGGGTCAGGCGCTCAATCTCTTCCTGCTTGCGCGGCACGAACACATACTCTTCCGTCTCCGCATTCTTCTCATACGTCCCGTCCACGATAACGGCCACGGACAGGCGTTGCAACTCGCCCAGCGGCTCGATGATCTGATGCTCTTCCTTGTTGATCTCGAAGTTGGTGGTACGCGTCTCGCGAGAGGACTGCTGGGTGGAGAGCGCGCCCTGCATGCCGTCGCCGCGGAAGTTGGCGTCCGGCACGCCGGAGTTGGTGTTGGCCTGGCCCTGGGTGGCCTCTTCGCTGCGCTGCTCGCTGCGGACCACGGCGCTGTCCGGGTCGTACAGCTCTTTGTGGATAGTCTCCTGGCTGAAGTCGAGGTCGGCGTTGACCTTGGCGATTACCTTGCCCGCGCCGATGACCGGGTAGAGCATCTCCTCGATGCGGCGCTCGATGCCCGTCTCGATCTGCTTCTTGTACTCCAGCTGGGAGGTGGTCAGCCCTTCCAGGGTGCCCTCTTCCTCAGGTGCGTACAGCACCTTGCCGCGGGTGTCGGCCACGGTGATGCGGTCCTTGGAGAGATTCTCCACACTCATGGCCACAAGGTTGACGATGGCCATGAGCTGCTTGTTGTCCAGGTCCCTGCCCTTGGCCAGGGAAAGCACGATGGACGCGGAGGTGTCGGCCTGCTCCTCGATAAACAAGCTCTTGCGGGGAATGACCAGATGGACTCTGGCCTTCTCCACCTCGGGAAACTCGGTGATGGTCCGCGAGAGTTCGCCCTGCAGAGCACGCTGGTAGTTGATCTTCTGCACGAAGTCTGTCTGGCCCACCTTGAGCTGGTCGAAGATCTCGAACCCGACGCCCTGGCCCACCAGGCCGCCTTCGCCGGCGATCTTGAGCCGCAGATCATACACGCGGGGCTCGGGAACCTGGATGGTGGAGCCGTTGTCCGAGAGCTTGTAGTCCACCTTTTCCTTCTTCAGGATCTCCACCACGCGGGAGGCGTCCTCCGCACCGAGGTTGGAGTACAGGACCTTGTAGGTCGGGGTGTTCAGCCACATGAGCATGAGCACGAACGCAACGACGACGGCCGCGCTGAGGCCGACGATGAAGGTGCGCTGCGCCACATTGGTGCTGCCCCAGAAAAGCTTTGCCCTATCGAGCCCTGATTGCAGAAGGTTTGCCATGACTTCGCTCCGGTCAACTGCTTGACGTGTGAATTCGTAGTATCAGCGTTAGATGCGTCGTTTCTGTTTAGAACTGCATGCGCATGACTTCCCTGTACGCCTCCATAACCTTGCCGCGGACGGCCGAGGTCATGGACATGGCGATGGAAGCCTTTTGCAGTGAAATCATCAGCTCGTGCACGTTCTGGTTCTCGCCGGAGGCAAAGGACTCGATCAAGCCCGCCTTCTGCTCTTCCAGGCCGTTCACCTTGGCCAGGGAGTCCTTGATGGTGTTGGCGAAAGTGTTGTGGCTGCCGCCGGGCTCGTCCGACTTTTCAAACGACTTCTGACCGACAATCTTATTTGCATCCTGCAGCGCGCTCTTGTAGGCGTTCATGGCAATGTTGTTGATAGCCATTTCGAAATCTCCCTAAGTTTAGGTGCCCAACATCAGGGCTTTGTTGAACATGTTTTTGACTGTCTCGATGGAAGTGACGCTCGCCTCGTAGCTGCGCGAGCTGGTCATCATGTTGGTCATTTCCTCCACCACGTTGATGTCCGGGAAGAGCACGTAGCCCTCCTCATTGGCATCAGGATGGCTGGGGTCGTACACTTCCTTGAAGGGCCGCTCGTCCGTGGTGATGTCCATGACACGTACGCCTTTGAGCTCGCGGTCCAGCGCGGACTTCATGTGCACGCTGAATGGCGAGTCCACAGGCGAGGTGGCCAGGGTCACGGCCTTGCGACGGTACGGGCCGCCTTCCGGCGTGCGCGTGGTTTTCGCGTTGGCCAGGTTCATGGCGGTGACATTGAGCTGCTTGCGCTCTGCGGAGAGCGCGGACGAACCGATGTCGAATGCAGTCATGAAGTCCATTACTTCTGACCCTCCTGAATCACTTTGCTGAGCTCCGAGGCCTCTTTCTTCACCACCGTGGCCAAGGCGTTGTACATCATACTGTTCTTGCTCATGATGCCGACCTCCTTGTCGAGGTCGACCTCGTCCTGGCCGTGCTCATGGTGGGGTTGAAAGGCGCGTTCGAACTCGGGGCCGAAGCCGTTGGCGTTGAACACGGCCGGAAGGTGATCGCCCTGCGTGCGGGACATCTTGCCCCGAGCGTCCCGGCCCAACGCGGCCTGCAGCTCCTTCTCGAACTCCAGCCGTAGCGGCCGGTAGCCGGGCGTCCGAATGTTCGCCAGATTGCTCATGACGACATTTTGACGTTCCAGCCGCATGTCCATGACCTTGCCGGTCAATTGTACGAATGATGGGAAGAGGCTTTTCATGACATATTTCCTTGGGCTGCGCCCTGTTTTCTCTGGAACCGTGCGCCCGGCGCCGGGCCGGATGCGTCACGGGTTCGCGATCCAGGAAGCAAATCCCGTTCCACACTCTCAATTACTTGATTTTACAGTATTTATTTGTAGTACCTCCTAGTGCATGGCGCATAAACTCAAGATTTCGGCACCCCTACCGATACAATCCGTCTCATGAAGATACATTCGCCCAGCTGGCGTTTTGGCATGCTGCCTGCATATCATGCGCAAGGCGTCCGATCCCCGGAATTCCCTGCCGTCCGCACCAGGCAGTGAAACAGGGCTCGGGACCAGCTGACATTGGCACGGCGATTGCTTTGCCACTGACCATCAGATGCGACACGATTCGCGATGGATCGCGAACTCGATCCGAATCCGGCAGAAGGCCGGCAACGGACATTCCCAATGGAGGGGAATCATGAGCGAGAACCTGGATTACGAAATCAACCAAGAATTGGGCGAATGCTACCTCTTCATGGGCGACCTGGAAAAAGCCCAGGAGTACTACGAGAAAGCCGCCACCTCCAACGGCGTCCACGCCGCTCCCTATATGGGTCTGGCCACCATCGCCGTGCAGCGTGGCAGCCTGGACGAGGCCCTGGGCCTGTACCAGCGCGCCGCCTCCGTGGAGCAGAGCGACAAGGCTCTGGCCGGCATCGGCCTGGTGCGCATGGAACAGGGAAGCAACGATGAGGCGTACGAGAAGTTCGCCGAATCCCTTGCCATCAATCCCGAGAATCACGTGGCGCTGTTTGGCATTGTCCAGACCGGCTACACGATGGATCGCCTCGAATCGGTCATCCCGTACCTTGAGAAGTGCCTGGCCGTGGACCCCATGAAGAGCGACGTGCGCTACACCCTGGCGGGTTGCCTCGTCAGCCTGGGCCAGACCACGGACGCAGGCCGCCATCTCGAGATCCTCATAGAACACGAGCCCGGCCACACGGCTGCGCGCGAGCTTTATGAGCAAGTGACGGCCCTCTAGGACGCTGCCGAAAAAGTTTTGCACGCCAGGTTGTTCAACAACAACGCAGGCAAGGCGCAAGAAACGTGTAGGGCTGACGCGTATGCAAGATACGCGATGGCTTGAACTTTTCACGGCACCCTAGCCAGCGGGAACAACCTGTTTAGGACCGCACCCGCCCACGCGATCCCCCTCCACGGTTCTCCGGCTCCCTCACTGGCGCGAGGGGGCCGGAGACCTGTTCTTCGAGCACCGGGACCCGCCCTGCCCTTGCAACCTGCAAGGGTTCGTGGCAGTCCTGTGGTGCGTTTCGTCGTTTATTCACGTATTACCTGGAGCACCAGGTTGTTAGCTTCGTGCTCCCGCGGCATTTGCCGCGAGGCCGGCCCGAGGCGCGGCCGCTCTTACAACTGAAAAGCGAAAATACAAATATTTTCTGCTCTCAGTAATATCCTGCAAATCGGAGAACATCATGGATCGTCTCGTCATCAAGCGCGCCATTCTCAGCGTCACCGACAAGTCCGGGCTGCCCGAGTTCGCGCGCGCCCTGGCCGCCAACGGCGTGGAGCTCGTCTCCACCGGCGGCACCGCAAAGCTTCTTTCCGGCGAGGGCCTTGGCGTGACCGAGGTCAGCCAGGTCACCGGCTTTCCGGAGATCATGGGCGGCCGCGTCAAAACTCTGCACCCCGCCATCCACGCCGGCGTGCTTGCGGACAAGGACAACCCCGAGCACATGGCCACCCTGACCGAGCTGTGCATCAAGCCCTTCGACCTCGTCTGCGTGAACCTCTACAACTTCGCCGAGGCCGCCAAGAAAGAACTGCCGCTCAAGGACGCCGTGGAGCAGATCGACATCGGCGGGCCCACCCTGCTGCGCGCCGCGGCCAAGAACTTCCATTCCATGCTCGTCGTGCCCGGCCCGGACCACTATGCCGCCATTCTTGACGAAATTCAGACAGACGGTGCCGTTTCCTTGACGCTGCGCAAAAAGCTGGCGGCCGAGACCTTTGCCGCCGTGTCCGCCTACGACGCGATGATCGCCGCATATCTCAAGGACCACGACGCGTAAGTCCATGGAGTAACGGATTATTCCGGCAGGCTGTTCAGAAGCCGCGCAGGCTCGGTGCATGACATGTTCAAGCTTCATGCGTATATATGGAATACGTGAAGGCTTGAGCATGCAACGCAATGCAGCTGGCAAAGACGCCTCAACGGCCTGCATCGTCTCATATCACCATCCTTTCAGGAGGGTTGGAGCATAGCATCCAAGGTTCAGGGCAACACCCAGGGGCTCAAGCCCAGTCAACTCAAGGCCCTGTCGCGTCTCTACCACCGCCGCTACCCCAATGACGGCGGGTATACGCTCGACCAGGCGCGGGAGCTCGCCGCGCTCTCGGCCTCCACAGGCCGGCAGCTCGGCCTGCTCATCGATCGCCAGGGACGGCCCCGCCACGTGCTCGTTGGCGGACCGGACTCCATCCTCATCCCGGAGCTTGCCCGTAGCCGTCTGGGCGCCGGCCGTCTGCGCGGCCTGCGTTTTCTGCACACCCATGTCCACGGCGAACCGCTGACCCGCGAGGACCTCATGGACCTCGTGTTTCTGCGTCTCGACTCCCTGGCCTGCCTGCGCATCGGCGCGCACGGCATGCCGGAACAACTGCAGGTGGCGCACCTTCTGCCCGGCCTGCCGGAGCTGCCCGAGAGCGGCACGCCGTCGGTTTCCGAGGCAGGCGCTCCGCCTGGCGAGGATGAGCCTTACCGCGTGCTCGATTTTTCGTGGGACCGGGTGGACGTGGACTTTTCCTCCCTCACCGAGGCCCTGGAGGACGAGTGGTCCCGCAGCGAGGAGGCCGAGACCCGCGCCACGGCTAAAGAGGAAAGCCGAGCCCTGCTGGTGCACGTCTCCAACCTGCCCAAGTCGGCGCAGGAGGCGTCTCTGCGGGAGCTCACCGCTCTGGCCGAGACAGCCGGGGTGCAGGTGGCCGGCATGGTCTCCCAGCGCATGGCCAAGCCCAACCCCAAGACCGTGCTCGGCAAGGGCAAGCTCGCCGACCTGGAGGTCGCGGCGCTCAACGCCCGGGCCGGCCTCGTGCTCTTCGACCGCGAGCTCACCGCGGCGCAGATGCGCAACCTCGCCGACATCACCGAGCGCAAGGTCCTGGACCGCACCCAGCTCATCCTCGACATTTTTGCCCAGCACGCCACATCCCGCGCCGGCAAGCTCCAGGTGGAAAAGGCGCAGATGGAGTACACCCTGCCTCGGCTGGTGGGCCGCAACAAGGCGCTCTCCCGCCTCACCGGCGGCATTGGCGGCCGGGGACCGGGCGAAACAAAGCTGGAGCTGGATCGACGCAAGATCCGCGACCGCATGACGCGCATCAAGGACGAGTTGAAGAAGCTGCGCAAGCAGCGCGGGGCAATCCGCGCCCGTCGCGCCAAGGCCGGCGTGCCCGTGGTGGCCTTGGTGGGCTACACCAATGCGGGCAAGTCCACCCTGCTCAACGCGTTGACCCAGTCAGAGGTCATTGCCGAGAACAAGCTCTTCGCCACCCTGGACCCAACCACCCGTCGGCTGCGCGTGCCGGAAGAGCGCGAGCTCATCCTGACCGACACCGTGGGCTTTATCCGCGAGCTGCCCGAGGAGCTGAAAGAGGCGTTCCAGGCCACCCTGGAGGAGCTGGAGTCGGCCGACCTGCTGGTGCACGTGACCGACGCCGGCCACCCCGAGCTGGAGGAGCAGGTGGAGGCTGTGGAGGACATTCTGCAGGACATGGACCTGCACGAAATCCCGCGCCTCACCGTGCTCAACAAGTGGGATACGGTGGATGACGAGACCAAGGACATGCGACGCAACCGCTTTCCCGAGGCCATCCCGGTCTCGGCCAAGAACGGCTCAGGACTGGATTACCTTTCCGCCGAGATCGCCTCGCGGGTGGATTGGCAGGACCTGTTAAAGCTTACAACGTAACAAGTCCTTCTCTTGAACTGAGATGGATATAACCTGACACCTGGGCCACCAAAAGGTTGTGGTCATGCCGTCCCTGGCTGGGTATCGATGGAGTTGCGAAGCTTCACGAACCCTTTCGAGGAGAACGCCATGACCACGAAACGCAAAGTAGCACGAAGGAAGATGAGTCTGCTAGAGCTGGCCACTGAATTGGGCAACGTCAGCAAAGCGTGCAAAATCATGGGCTATTCCAGGCAGCAGTTCTACGAGATCCGGCGCAACTACCAGACCTTCGGCGCCGAAGGTCTATTGGACCGCCTGCCCGGGCCGCGAGGCCCGCACCCCAACCGCGTCGACGAGGCTGTCGAGCAGGCCATCCTCGACTACTGCTTGGCTCACCCCACGCACGGGCCGCTCCGCGTCGCCCAACAGCTTGTCCTGCAAGGCGTCCAGGTCAGCTCCGGCGGTGTCCGCGGCGTCTGGAGCCGGCACGGCTTGCTCACACGCCACGAGCGGTTGCTGCGGCTGGAGAAGAGCGTGCGAGAGCAGCGTTTGGAGCTCTCGGACGAACAAATCCGCGTCCTGGAGCGCTTCAGTCCCGAGTTTCGCGACCGGCACATCGAGACGCGTCACACCGGCGACCTCGTGGCCGTGGACACCTTCTTCGTGGGCACGCTCAAGGGCGTTGGACGCGTGTATTTGCAGTCGGTTATCGACTGCCACAGCCGCTATGCCTGGGGCCGACTCTACACCACCAAGTTGCCGGTTACCGCGGTTCACGTGCTCAATGAGGACGTGCTGCCGTTCTTCGAGGAGCACATCGCGCGCATTTCGACGATTCTCTCGGACAACGGTCGCGAGTTCTGCGGTCGCCCGGACAAGCATCCGTACGAATTGTTCTTGCAATTAGAAGGGATTGAGCACCGGACAACGCAGGTTCGCCGGCCGCAGAGCAACGGCTTTGTGGAGCGGTTGCATCGGACATTGCTCGACGAGCATTTCCGCATCAAGGGCCGCGAGAAGTGGTACGAATCGGTGGAGGAAATGCAAGAGGATCTGGACAGTTACCTGAACCACTACAACCGGGAACGCACCCATCAGGGCCGCGGCATGGACGGCCGAGTGCCCTACCAAGCGTTCCTGGACGGCATCGTAATCGACGAAGCAGAGGTAGAAAAAGAAGAAGCAGCGTAGCCATCACCCCGCCAGGGGCGGAGTGTCAGGTGAATACTATCTCTGTACACTTCTCTAACAATTCTTTTTGGTAATATTTGACAGCGGCAATATCGTCTGGCTCGACCACAGCTATTATCCTGGTCATTGAAAATACTATTCATCGAGCCATGCCTTTTTGTTTTTACATAGGAAATCAGTAACCTGACTTTTCCTGGGGTTAAAGTCGACAGCTTCAATCGTACCGATCTCAATATATACATCCGAATCAATCCTACCGAAATCATCAACAGTCTGAAGCATAACTACGCCATCTTCTACTGATCTCACATAGCCAATTGATGCATACTCTTCATCTTCAGTCCATATATATACAATTGCATCACTCCTGAGCATTTCTTCCAAGCACATAGTTACGAAATCTTTTTTCTCGTCATCGATGACATGTAAATCTACGGCTCTGAACGTCTCCAAATAATGTTTTCTGAGGAAATCAATTTTCTTTTCATATGGACCTTGGACATCAACGCGATACAGGTGCTCAATTTTCCGTAACTCAAATCCGTCATCAGCACCTATTGTGTCAAATGATTTTAGTACATACCAATCGGTATCCACATGGTGAACAAGCCCAACAGAGCAACTGGTCTGATCACTTGGATCGACATACATTGCGACAAGTTTACGTTCCTTTTGCGCCTCGATCAAAATGCTCCTGATGCTCATATCAGTTCCCTTAGTTTATTTTCCAATCAAAGCACCACTCGACACAACTCTCCCCACAGCATCTTATATGCTACGAAGAAGTATACCTGCCACACAGAATAAAGCAACAGCCACGCCAACCCAAGGCGCTGATTTAAAATAAGCCTACTCCTCGCTCTGCACCTTGATCATCCAGCCAGGGTACTCCGGCGGCAGCGCGCTGACCGTATCAAGCGTTTCCATCTCCTCATCGGACAACTGAATCTCGGCCGCGGCGAGGTTGTCCTCCAGCTGTGCCACGTTCTTGGCTCCGGTGATGATGGATGTAACGAACGGCTTGGCCAGGACATAGGCCAGGGCGATGCGGGCCACCGAGACATCGCGGGCCTCGGCCATGGGGCGCATGGCGTCGATGCAGTTGAAGGCTCGATCCCGGTCCACCGGCGGAAAGTCGAACTCGATGCGGCGTGAGCCGGCGGGCGCTTTGCCATCGCGGGAGTACTTGCCGGAAAGCAGGCCCCCGGCCAGCGGGCTCCAGACCATGAGCCCCACCTTTTCCGAGAGCAGCAACGGCGCAATCTCCCGCTCCAGGTCGCGGCCGGCGATGGAGTAGTAGGCCTGCAGCGTGGCGGGCCGGGCCCAGCCGTAGCGGTCGGCCACGCCCAGCGCCTTCATCACGTTCCACGCCCTCCAGTTGGACACCCCCACGTAGCGCACGTGGCCCTGGCGCACGAGGTCGTCCAGAGCGCGCACCGTTTCCTCCACCGGCGTTATCTGGTCGAGGCCGTGGACCTGGTAGAGGTCGATGTAGTCGGTGCCCAGCCGTTTCAGGCTGGCCTGGATGCCGTCCATGATGTGGGCACGGGAGGCGCCGCGGTCATTGGGCCCATCTCCCACTGTTCCGAAGATCTTGGTGGCGAGCACCACGTCGGTGCGTTGGAAGCCTGAGTTCCTGATGGCCTGCCCGGTTATCTGCTCGGCAAGACCTTCGGAGTAAATATCGGCGGTGTCGATGAAGTTGACGCCGGCATCGAGCGCGCTGGCCACGATGCCGTCCGCCACCGACTGTTCCAGGCTGCCGATGGCGGTCCAGAGGCCCCTGCCGCCGAATGTCATCGTACCGAGACAGAACTCGGAAACCATCAGCCCGGTATTGCCGAGTGGTGTATAGCGCATGTGTGACTCCTCCGTGCACAGGGTTGTTTGCCCAAACGCTGTACCATAGGAGAATTACACAACTGTGACCAGACGCCGGATGGAAAGCGCTCCTGGATAGCCTAAATATCCCCAGGCCGGATGTTCCCTGAACGCGCGGAGACATCCGGCCTGCTCTCCATTTTTCCCAAAGAATTGCTGCACCCATCCTACTCAACAAGTAGCACGATGAACGACGGCGGCAGTACCTTGAGGCGCATCCGCTGCTCCGCGCCACCACCCTCTCGATACAGACAGGCTCTGACAGCGGGAGAGGAATTTTCTACTTGGAATCCTGCAGCGCACCCAGATAGCTTTCCAGTGTCAGGGCTCGCTCGCGGGTTCGCTCATACTCGGCCTGCGCCGCCAATACCTGGCGGATTGTTCCGTCGATCAGCCCCGCAGCCAGGCGGATGTCCGCATCCCTGTAGGCCATCCACTTTTGTTGTACTTCCTTGAGGTCTTGCGCGCTCTCCGAATCAAGCTGCTCCCGCAATGACTTGTACGCATCGTTGAGGGCAGCGTCCCAAACCTCGGTGGCACTCATATAGCACTGCACCGTCGCCTGTGTACTGGTTGCTCCCTCCCCTTCCAGACATTTTTCCAATGGTTCGTCCAAGGGATGATCATCACCCGCCAGGGAATCCTCGCCCCAGGCCATTCCAGACGTCATGACGCACAGCACCAGACCAATGAGCAATGCCAACCAAACCTTGCGCATATTCAGCTCCTGAGTTTTTCCACGAGTACGGATCATCAATTGTTTTCTCGATGGACCCCGGGCATTCAGACACAGCCGCCATGCTCGTATCCATCCCCTCACGCCTGCCTGCTGTTCCTCCAGCGGATGTATCAACCAGGGTTTGAGCCGGAAAAGATAGACTCACACCAGTTCGAACTTCCTACATCCTATATCGCCGCTGGCGGACAACGGCAATCACTCTGGCTCAAAACCTCTTCGTCTGCTCGATGAGATTCCAGCAAACGGGGGTCCCGGCTATCTGCATAGAGACTTCTCTCGTCAAAACACTCCCCCCTTTACTCCCCCCTGATCCGCCCCTATTGTATCCGCGTTCCGACCCGACCAACCTCAAAACGCACTATATAATGATACGACCATGATCGACCTGACCGTAAAAAACGCCCTGCATGCCCAGGGACCGCTGGAAGATGTGCGCATCCGCGGCTGGGTGCGGACCCGTCGCGACTCCAAGGGATTCTCCTTCCTGGAGATCAACGACGGCTCCTGCCTGAAGAACCTCCAGGCCGTGCTCGACGCCGACGCGCCGGGCTACAGCGCTATTGAGGACGCCGCCACCGGCGCGGCCGTGGCTCTGACCGGCGAGCTGGTGGAGTCCCCCGGCAAGGGCCAGACCTGGGAGCTCAAGGCCCGCGAGCTGACCATCATCGGCACGGCGCCGGATGACTACCCGCTGCAGAAGAAGCGCCACAGCGACGAGTACCTGCGCACCATCGCGCATCTGCGGCCCCGCACCAACAAGTACTCGGCCATCACGCGCATCCGCTCCGAGGCGGCCTACGCCACGCACCGCTTCTTCCACGATCGCGGCTTCCACTACATCCACACGCCCATCATCACCGGCTCGGACTGCGAGGGCGCGGGCGAGATGTTCCGCGTGACCACTCTGCCGCCGTGCATGCCGGCCCCCAAGGACGGCGATGTGCACGCCGAGGACTTCTTTGGCAGCGCCGCGAACCTGACTGTGTCCGGCCAGCTGGAGGCCGAGCCGTACGCCCTGGCCCTGTCAAAAGTATATACGTTCGGCCCCACGTTCCGCGCCGAGAACTCCAACACCCCGCGCCACGCCGCCGAGTTCTGGATGATCGAGCCGGAGATGGCGTTCTATGATCTGAGCATGAACATGGATCTGGCCGAGGAGTTCACCAAGAACCTCGTGGGCTCGGTGCTGGATGCCTCGGCCGAGGACATCGAGCTCTTCGCCAGGTTTGTGGACAAGGAGCTGATGCCCACGCTGGAGAACATCGTTTCCCAGCCCTTTGAGCGCCTGCCCTACCGCGAGGCCGTGGACATCCTGAAAAGCGCGAAGCAGAAGTTCGACTTCCCGGTGGAGTTCGGCACCGATCTGCAGACCGAGCACGAGCGCTACCTGGCCGAGGTGCACTTCAAGAAGCCGGTCATCGTGTACAACTACCCGCGCTCCATCAAGCCGTTCTACATGCGCCTGAACGACGATGCGGGCGATGCCGAGACCGTGGCGGCCATGGACCTGCTTGTGCCGCGCATCGGCGAGCTCATCGGCGGCTCCCAGCGTGAGGAGCGCCTGGACGTGCTCGAAGCGCGCATGGACGAATGCTCCATGGATAAGGCGCCGTACTGGTGGTACCTGGAGCTCAGACGGTTCGGCTCGGCCCCGCACGCCGGCTTCGGTCTGGGCTTCGAGCGGCTGCTCATGCTGGTCACGGGCGTCACCAACATCCGGGACGTCATCTCCTTCCCGCGCACGCCCAAGCACCTGGAGTTCTAGAGCATGTGAACCCTGGACAGGTTCAGTGCGTGTATGCAGTTACTTGATCCACACGGCGGCAGCATCAGCGCCATCACCGTCACCCTCACCGTGCCCGTCAGGACACAGGAGATACCATATGTCACCGACCCCACAGGACGTGCTGCTGCTCATCGACGTGCAGAACGACTACTTTCCCGGTGGAACCATGGAGCTGGAAGGCCAGGACGCCGCAGCGGCAAACTGCGCAAGGCTGCTCGCCCGCTTCCGGGAGCGCGAGCTTCCCGTGGTCCATATCCGCCACGAGTCCATCCGGCCCGGCTCCACGTTCTTCCTGCCCGGAACCGAGGGCGCGGAGATTCATGAAAGCGTGGCTCCGCTGCCCAGCGAGCCCGTCATCACCAAGCACTACCCCAACGCCTTCCGCGGCACGGGCCTGAGCATGGTGCTGCTGCCCCTGCACAGCAAGCGGCTGATCGTGGCCGGCTCAATGAGCCACATGTGCATAGACGCCACGGTGCGCGCGGCGTTCGACCTGGGCCACTCCTGCACCGTTGCGCACGACGCCTGCGCAACGCGCACCCTTTCCTTCAATGGCGCGGACATCCCGGCCGCCCAGGTGCACGGCTCGTTCATGGCCGCCCTGGGCCAGGCGTTCGCCGAGGTCGTGGACACCGAGACCATCCTGGGGGAAGTCTGAGACCGGACGGATTCTGCAGTTGCGCTCTATATTATGATAAGGGCGGCCCGGATGTTCCGAGCCGCCCTTTTTCTATTTCAGCGGGATGTGAACTTCGGTCAGCAGCTCTTCCGGCGGGGTCGAATGCGGATCGTTCAGGCACTTCTCGAAGGGCGGTTCCGGGCGAGGCTCCCTGCCCGAAGCTGGCAGCCATTTGGTGTAGAGGTCATAATACACCTGCTTCAGGCCATCGTACGGTCCTTTGTGGAGGTACTTGCCATACGTGCCCCCGGCAAAGTGGCGTACCTGGACCTCCCCTTCTCCCTCAACGTCATCAGCAACCGTCAAACACGCGTCGTAACGCAGCTCACTGGCCGGAACGGTTCCCGGGTCGTCATGGCTGAAGCCGAGATATTCGGTGTCCGGCAGGAACACCCCCTTGGGGCAGGCCCAGGCGCTTAATTTCTCCCAGGCAACACCCGCTTCCTCATATGGCCCCACGTGGCGCACACACGCCAGCCGCTTCGGACCCACATCAACGATTTGAACATCCATGACCGTTTCTTCCTTTGGTTATGGGTTGATTCGATCTGCGCACGGCGACTGCCCCGGCAACCTGCCAGAAAGCACATGCTCTTGCTTCGGGTATATCCAGGATCGCGGCATGACTTTCAGCGCACAAAGTGTATAGAGTGTATTTACCGCAATGTCCCCTGTGAGGATTTTGCGGTTGATTTCGAGTTCGCGAGTCGAGTTCGAGCGCCAAGTGTATTTTCCCACAGACGACTTTGGGGGATCATGGCGATCATGTGACGGACGATTTGCTCCGTGACGATGGTTTTATGGCCACGATGAAAACGGTGCGAAAAGGGGGTACCTGCCCCCCTGCCCTGAAAACGGCCTGAAACAGGGCTTTCAGTACCCCGTGAATCGTTAATGATTTCGGGCAATAAAAAAAATTTAAAAAAGGTGTTGACGATGAGGGGTCACTTCCGTAGACACCCTCTTCGCGGCAACGAGGTGACGCCTCAACGCCGCAAAGAAAATTCACCGAAAACGAAATTTTTCCTTGACGAGCAAATGAAACGTCCCTAAAAGAGGGAGTTCTGCCGGAGGGAAAAACGACGGTGGAAGGGAGCGAGTCTCCCAGAGCGACATTAGTAGTAGTTGCTCTTTGACAAGTGAATAGCGAGTCGGGCAAGGAAGCATTTGCCTAATGCAGCAGGTTAATACTTGTTGTTTGGGTGGGTGCTCCGTTCAGATTCTAATTCAGCTTTATCGACTCTTTTAACTGGAGAGTTTGATTCTGGCTCAGATTGAACGCTGGCGGCGTGCTTAACACATGCAAGTCGAGCGAGAAAGTCCGCTTCGGTGGATGAGTACAGCGGCGCACGGGTGAGTAACGCGTGGATGATCTGCCCTCAAGATCGGGATAACAGTGGGAAACCGCTGCTAATACCGGATACGCTTTACGTTTATCGTAAGGGAAAGGTGGCCTCTCAGTGAAGCTACCACTTGGGGATGAGTCCGCGTCTCATTAGCTAGACGGTGGGGTAACGGCCCACCGTGGCTACGATGAGTAGCCGGCCTGAGAGGGTGGCCGGCCACACTGGGACTGGAACACGGCCCAGACTCCTACGGGAGGCAGCAGTGGGGAATATTGCGCAATGGGCGAAAGCCTGACGCAGCGACGCCGCGTGAGGGAAGAAGGCCTTCGGGTCGTAAACCTCTGTCAGGAGGGAAGAACCCCGAGGATGCGAATAGTGTCTTCGGCTGACGGTACCTCCAGAGGAAGCACCGGCTAACTCCGTGCCAGCAGCCGCGGTAATACGGAGGGTGCAAGCGTTAATCGGAATCACTGGGCGTAAAGCGTACGTAGGCGGCTTTGCAAGTCAGACGTGAAAGCCCTCGGCTCAACCGAGGAATTGCGTTTGAAACTGCAAGGCTCTGAGTTCGGGAGAGGGTAGCGGAATTCCCGGTGTAGGAGTGAAATCCGTAGATATCGGGAGGAACACCAGTGGCGAAGGCGGCTACCTGGACCGATACTGACGCTGAGGTACGAAAGCGTGGGGAGCAAACAGGATTAGATACCCTGGTAGTCCACGCTGTAAACGATGGACGTTAGGTGTCGGGGGCTTGACCCTCGGTGCCGCAGCTAACGCGTTAAACGTCCCGCCTGGGGAGTACGGTCGCAAGGCTGAAACTCAAAGAAATTGACGGGGGCCCGCACAAGCGGTGGAGTATGTGGTTTAATTCGATGCAACGCGAAGAACCTTACCTGGGCTTGACATCCCGCGAACCCTCCCGAAACGGAGGGGTGCCCTTCGGGGAGCGCGGTGACAGGTGCTGCATGGCTGTCGTCAGCTCGTGCCGTGAGGTGTTGGGTTAAGTCCCGCAACGAGCGCAACCCCTATTCTTAGTTGCCAGCGATTAAAGTCGGGCACTCTAAGGAGACTGCCTCGGTCAACGGGGAGGAAGGTGGGGATGACGTCAAGTCATCATGGCCCTTACGCCCAGGGCTACACACGTACTACAATGGCGGATACAAAGGGTTGCTAAACCGCGAGGTCACGCCAATCCCAAAAAATCCGTCCCAGTCCGGATTGCAGTCTGCAACTCGACTGTATGAAGTCGGAATCGCTAGTAATCCCGGATCAGCATGCCGGGGTGAATACGTTCCCGGGCCTTGTACACACCGCCCGTCACACCACGAAAGCTGGTTCTACCCGAAGTCGCCGAGCTAACCCTCGGGAGGCAGGCGCCGACGGTAGGGCTGGTGATTGGGGTGAAGTCGTAACAAGGTAGCCGTAGGGGAACCTGCGGCTGGATCACCTCCTTTAAGAAAAAAGCCCGACTCGCTGTTCACTTGCAAGGAGCAGCTTCGATGCTCGAAGTGTTCTTTCACAAGCGAGAGGAAAACCGCGAAGCCCTTTGAAGGCCCACCGGACCCTCGGGCCGCACGGCCGGGTCGCGACAAGCGAAACGCATCGTGGGCCTATAGCTCAGCTGGCTAGAGCGCACGCCTGATAAGCGTGAGGTCGGTAGTTCAAGTCTACCTAGGCCCACCACGTACGCCCCGGATCGGGGTCCACGAGACGAAATCGTGGGGGTGTAGCTCAGCTGGGAGAGCACCTGCCTTGCAAGCAGGGGGTCATCGGTTCGAATCCGTTCACCTCCACCATTTGATTCGGGTGGTCACGACGGATACGGTTTTTCCTCAGATTGGTTCAACAGTCGTCTTCCGACTGCGCCGGGAAATCTTCTACTGGAAGGTTGTCCGACGCCGGGTGGCGACACCCGGACCAACGCTCTTTGACAGGTAAATAGGGAATGGATGAGAACGGGTAGAAAAGATAGAAAGGGCAAACGGTGGATGCCTTGGCGCCGGCAGGCGATGAAGGACGTGGTAGGCTGCGATAAGCCTCGGGGAGCCGCCAAGCAGGCTTTGAACCGAGGATTTCCGAATGGGGCAACCCAGCCGGAGTTATCCGGTTATCCTTTGGCTGAATGCATAGGCCTTAGGAAGCGAACCCAGGGAAGTGAAACATCTCAGTACCTGGAGGAGAAGAAATCAAGCGAGATTCCCTCAGTAGCGGCGAGCGAACGGGGATTAGCCCAAACCGTCGGCTTTCGAGCAGGCGGGGTTGTAGGACCTCCATACGAGATCCGTATGCGATAATGGAAGCAGCTGGGAAGCTGTGCCATAGAGAGTGATAGCCTCGTACATGAAATCGTACGCGGCTCAGGAGGCTCCTGAGTACCGCGGGGCACGTGAAACCCCGTGGGAATCTGGGTGGACCATCATCCAAGGCTAAATACTCGCCGGCGACCGATAGTGCACCAGTACCGTGAGGGAAAGGTGAAAAGAACCCCTGATAGGGGAGTGAAATAGAACCTGAAACCGTTTGCCTACAAGCAGTTCGAGCATCTTTATGGTGTGAGAGCGTGCCTTTTGCATAATGAGTCAGCGAGTTACTCTCTCGTGCAAGGTTAAGCGTGAGCGGAGCCGAAGCGAAAGCGAGTCTGAATAGGGCGATCAGTACGAGGGAGTAGACCCGAAACCCGGTGATCTATCCATGGGCAGGTTGAAGCTCGGGTAAAACCGAGTGGAGGACCGAACCGTTGAAGGTTGAAAACTTCTCGGATGACCTGTGGATAGGGGTGAAAGGCCAATCAAACCGGGTGATAGCTGGTTCTCCCCGAAATATATTGAGGTATAGCCTCAGGTGATGACTGACGGAGGTAGAGCACTGAAAGGGCTAGGGGCCCCACCAGGTTACCAAACCCTATCAAACTCCGAATGCCGTCAGTTTCCAGCCTGGGAGTCAGACTCTGGGTGCGAAGGTCCAGGGTCGAAAGGGAAACAGCCCAGACCGACAGCTAAGGTCCCAAAATCCATGCTCAGTGGGAAAGGAAGTGGGAGCGTATAGACAGCCAGGAGGTTGGCTTAGAAGCAGCCATCCTTTAAAGAAAGCGTAATAGCTCACTGGTCTAATGCTCCTGCGCCGAAAATGTAACGGGGCTAAGCATGGTACCGAAGCTTCGGGCGCGAACTTTGTTCGCGCGGTAGGGGAGCGTTCCCATCGGGACGAAGGTGAATCGTAAGGTTTGCTGGACTGATGGGAAGTGATTATGCTGACATGAGTAACGATAAAACAGGTGAGAAACCTGTTCGCCGTAAGCCCAAGGTTTCCTGGGTAAAGGTAATCTTCCCAGGGTTAGTCGGTCCCTAAGGCGAGGCCGAAAGGCGTAGCCGATGGAAAACGGATTAATATTTCCGTACCACGCATAACGCGCGATGAGGGGACGCAGAAGGGTAGACCATCCATCTGTTGGAATAGATGGTGTAAGCGTGTAGGCTTGAGGGTAGGCAAATCCGCCCTCTGGACGGCCGAGACGCGATGCCGTGACTTAACGTCTGAAGTGGTTAAGCCCATGCTGCCAAGAAAAGCCTCTAAGTATAGTTGTGCGTGACCGTACCGCAAACCAACTCAGGTGGGCGGGGAGAGCATCCCAAGGCGCTTGAGAGAACTCTAGCTAAGGAACTCGGCAAAATGACCCCGTAACTTCGGGATAAGGGGTGCTTCTGATGGTGAGAGAATTTACTTCTTCAGCTGTCGGAAGCCGCAGAGAAATGGCGGTGGCGACTGTTTACTAAAAACATAGGACTCTGCTAAGTCGCAAGACGACGTATAGGGTCTGACGCCTGCCCGGTGCCGGAAGGTTAAGGGGTGGGGTTAGCGTAAGCGAAGCTCTAAACCGAAGCCCCGGTAAACGGCGGCCGTAACTATAACGGTCCTAAGGTAGCGAAATTCCTTGTCGGGTAAGTTCCGACCTGCACGAATGGCGTAACGATCTCCGCGCTGTCTCAGCTAGAGACTCAGTGAAATTGAATTGGCGGTGAAAATGCCGTCTACCCGCGGAAAGACGGAAAGACCCTGTGCACCTTTACTGCAGCTTGACATTGGGTTTTGGGCTAGCATGTGTAGGATAGGTGGGAGACTGTGAATCGGGCACGCCAGTGTTCGTGGAGTCACCCTTGAAATACCACCCTTGCTAGTCTAAGGCTCTAATCCGATACCGTTATCCGGTTCGGAAACAGTGTCTGGCGGGTAGTTTGACTGGGGCGGTCGCCTCCCAAAAAGTAACGGAGGCATGCAAAGGTTCCCTCAGGCTGATTGGAAACCAGCCGTTGAGTGCAAAGGCATAAGGGAGCTTGACTGTAAGAGAGACATCTCGAGCAGGAACGAAAGTTGGCCTTAGTGATCCGGTGGTCCCGCATGGAAGGGCCATCGCTCATTGGATAAAAGGTACGCCGGGGATAACAGGCTGATCGCGTCCAAGAGTTCACATCGACGACGCGGTTTGGCACCTCGATGTCGGCTCATCACATCCTGGGGCTGAAGCAGGTCCCAAGGGTTCGGCTGTTCGCCGATTAAAGTGGTACGCGAGCTGGGTTTAAAACGTCGTGAGACAGTTTGGTCCCTATCTTCCGTGGGCGCAGGAGACTTGAGAGGGGTTGCCCCTAGTACGAGAGGACCGGGGTGAACGATCCGCTGGTGGACCTGTTGTCGTGCCAACGGCACAGCAGGGTAGCCATGATCGGAAAGGATAACCGCTGAAGGCATCTAAGCGGGAAGCCTGCCTCAAGATAAGGTCTCCCCGAAGGACCCATGTAGACTACATGGTTGATAGGCCGGGTGTGTAAGCACAGCGATGTGTTCAGCAAACCGGTACTAATAGTCCGTTCGTCTTTTTTACTCATCATTCTCATCCATCCCTATTTTTCCTTATATTTCGCCAAATTTGTCCTGGCGGCCAGGGAGGAGGGGCCACACCCGTTCCCATTCCGAACACGGAAGTTAAGCCCTCCATCGCCGATGATACTGCGGAGGAGTTCGTGGGAAAGTAGGTCGCTGCCAGGGCACATTCCTCAAACAGAAAGGTCCGAATCGATTTTCGATTCGGACCTTTCTGCGTTCGGGAGGATGGATCTGCCCTGCCCCTCCTCCTGCACGCAATCTGCACTGACTTTGCGCACCCTTCCCCAATAGTCCTCATACGGACCACACAGAACTCATCCATACTCCGGGCCAATGGGATGGAATCACGGTCTGATTGAACTCACGCGCTTTCATCAGGCTTCTCACCACGCCATAAACCTCATACCCGGAGCTTTCCCATGCATACCAGGGGCGAGAAGATAATTGGTGTGGCCTTACTCTTCATGGTCATATGCGCCATCGCTTTACTGAGTTTAGTGACTGGAAACCTTGCGGATGGATTGAGTATCTTCCAGACACTAAACGCCTGCGTCCATCTGGTTGATGCAATTATTCTGGCATTCATTGTCAGCGTAGTGCCCTCTGTTGTTGCCTTGTCGCTAATTACGCTGATTGTGTTGATGCTGCAGTATACAATTCCTTCCCTGCGACACTATCTTGCCCAACGGTCGCGTTTAGATTTCTTCGTATTCTCAGGTGCCATTGTAGGGTGCATTGCCACTTTGGAGCTATGCACCCCAACTCAACTATCTTTATCAACATTCATTTACGTTGGTGGATTCCTCGTTTCATGTTCGTTTCTTTTTGTGCAGTTTATTCGAACGGTCTTGCAGCCAAAGAAAAAAACACGTTATGTAGTATTTGCGCCATATTTACTTGTTGCGTTGCTGCTCTTCTTAATCATCGAAACCAATGCCAAAATTTACTACAACTTTGCAGTAAACAAGACATGGCGAGAGCAATATATTCAGCAAGTCAAAACAGGCACTTATCATAGATGTGAAAACGTCCTCGTTGCCACCAGCGGTCCGGCAGCTATCCTTTTCAGATATGACGATCTTGGTGGCGACCCTTGGATGGGAGGCTGTGGGTATCTCTATTCTGAAACTCCTCCGGATGAACTACCCCATTTATACTGGCTGGAGATAACAGAACAAATGCAACTTGACGAGAACTGGTGGTGGGTCAAGTTGTATATGAATTGATCCTGCCTGCTCGCAATACTTCCGGTATCATGCCCGCCTACCGCCCTTTCCAATCAACGCCCTCACTCCCCCTCCATGACCTTGGAGATGTCACGCATCAGTCGTTCGAGGCTGTAGAAGCGCATGAACTGGTCGCGCGCCCAGGCCATGGGCCCGGAATTGACGAACATGTAGCGGGCCAGGTTGCGCGAGTTCTTCTGGGCCAGCTCCACCCGGCGGCGCTGGCGTTTTTCATAAAGCTGCAGCGCATAGTCCATGTGGCCGACATCGGCGCGGGAGAGCTCGTCCGCCAGGGCGGCGGCTGAGTCCATGGCCGCAGAGGCGCCGACACCCGCCGTGGGCAGAAACGCGGCGGCCGCATCGCCTAACAACAGCGTCCGGCCACGCGACCAGGTGCGCGCACGGCAGTCGGCCATCTTCCAGTAAAAGGCCGGCGTCGAGCGATCCCGGTTCGCCACGGCGTTGCGGAACGGCCCTGCCGGCAAACGCTTCTCGATGGTATCGCCGTACTCCTGGGCCTCACGCTCCTTCAGCTCCTGATGGAGGCCCGCAAGAAAAATCCCGCACCTGCCCGGGACCGGATAAATGCCTACGCCCCACCCTGCCGACCACAGCTCGCGGTAGGTATCGGCCTCCTGTGGATCGAGCGTGCTCCAGACCACGAAACCGCCCCACCCCGTGTCGAAATCCTCAACTTCGTCTTGCGCGAGAATCAGACCGCGTGTGGCGGAGTGGATGCCATCAGCGCCGACAATCAGGTCGAACGTGGCCTTGGAGCCGTCATGGAAAGTCGCGGTCGCTCCTTCAGCATCCTCATCAATGGCCTCGACTACGGTGCCGTACTCGATGGGTCCTGCGGCCTGACGCAGCATGCGCAGGAGCACGCCGCGCTCGATACCGCGCCAGCTGCCAAAACGGTCCACCAACGGGGCGAGCGGATACCGTCGTATCTTTTGCCCGTGCCTGTCGTGCAGGATGTAAAACCGCACCGGCAGGCTCCCGGCTTCGTACTCCTGCGCCAAACCCAAGCCGTTGAGCACCCGGCCGCCCAGCGGCATGAGCCCCAGCATGTAGCCGCCGTCTTCCTCGCCGTCGCTGCGTTCAATGATTGCTGCAGGCTCTCCGCGACGGCGCAACAAAGCCCCGAGAGTGGCCCCGGCAATGCCCGCCCCGATGATCAGGACGCGCAACCGCGCACCAGCCAGCTGCCGCTCAATGCGCTCGGCGGTTGTTC
This sequence comes from Oceanidesulfovibrio marinus, assembly GCF_013085545.1. Lineage (NCBI taxonomy): Bacteria > Pseudomonadati > Thermodesulfobacteriota > Desulfovibrionia > Desulfovibrionales > Desulfovibrionaceae > Oceanidesulfovibrio > Oceanidesulfovibrio marinus. Next base: position 3,816,401 of record NZ_CP039543.1, on the reverse strand, counting down.
CGCCTGTGGAGTTGGAATCCATCGCGACTCTCCTACTTCTATGTGCTGCACATCCCCCTACCCGCCCAGTATCGCGTCTATCATCATCAGGTAGCAGCCCCAGGTACGCAGGGGCCGCCAGCCATCGCTGATCTGGTGGATGGCGTGCATATCCGAGGGCTCCACACCGTAGCGCGCGCCCATGGCCTCGTGGATGCGCGTCTCGTGCTCCAGGAACACATCCCGGTGGCCCACGCCGAAAGCGCTGACCAGGTCCGCAAAGTACGGGCCGATGCCCTTCACCTTTTTCAGCTCCTTCTTGATCTGCTCCAGCTCCATCTCCCGCAGGCGATTGCGGTTCAGATGGCCGGACAGTGCGGCCCGCGCCACATCTTCCAGGTACTTCCACTTCTGCCGGCGCAGGCCCGGCAGCTCATGCCCTTCCAGAAAAAACGCCGGCGGGGGAAAGGTTCTGTACGTTCGCCCGGCTATGGTCACGGGCAGGCCGTGCTCCTCGGAGTATTTCCGCCACAGAGAGCGCGCCTGGCGCATGGAGGACCGCGCCGTGAAGATGGACCAGACGCACGTCTGATACACCGTGACAAAGAGCACGGGCAGCATCCCGGCCCGCCGCGCATGCACGGTGGCGAGCACATCGTCCCGCGCCAGTATGTCCTCGAAGGTCGCGACCTCCTCCGCCGTCACGTCCAGGTAGAGAATCTGCTCCACCTGCGCAGCCGCACGCGAGGCCGTGTCCTCGTCCACATCCTCGCAACGCACCAGCACGCCGCCATTGCCTTTCTCGTCCTCGTCCCAGGAAAGATGCACCCCGACTGGCGCAAAGGTTTCTTCGAGCAGCAGAGGCATGGCCAGGGAGCCATCATCGAGCGGCTGCACAGTGATGGAGTCGCGGATACGGGCCAGCTCCACGCAACGCTCCCAGGAGAACAGGCCGTGTGTGGTCAGGCGGTGGGTCAGTGAGTTGGCCATCTCCCCTACTCCTCCTCGGCCGGCGGCACAGCCTCGCCCATCTCTTTGATGGTCTTGCCGCTGATGATGGAATTGGGTTCGGTGGAAGTGGGGTTGCGCCGGGCGTCGGCGCCGTCGTCGTCCTCCTTGATGAGCAGCCAGTTCTTCTCGTCCCCGCGCATTTTGGTGTGGATCAGAGAGTAGCCGCCCGAGAGCTTGGAGCCGTCGAGCTTCACCCGGATGTGGCCTTTTGTGATGGCCGCGTCCATGTCGATGGGCTTGTCGTCCTTCTCGCTGATGTTCTCGTAGGTGCCGGCGTCCCAGACGATAACCACGCCGCCGCCGTACTCCTTTTCCGGAATGCGGCCCTCGAAGCGGGCGTAGTCCAGGGGGTGATCCTCGGTGCGCACTGCCAGGCGCTTGTCCTTGGGATTGGTGGACGGCCCCTTGGGCACGGCCCAGGAGAGCAGCACGCCGTCGTGCTCCAGCCGGAAGTCGTAATGCATGGAGCTGGCGTCGTGCTGCTGAATCACGAAGATCGGCTTGCCGCCGGAGCCCTTGCCGCCGCTTGGTTCCGGCGTCTTGGAGAAATCACGCTTGCCCTTATACTCCTGAAGCTTGTCCGTGCTGCCCATTGTCGGCTTCCTCGGTTGTCTGTGGGTTAAGCACCGGCGCGCTGCCGGCATCTATTCATCCATTCTACACCCTCCGCCCCTCCCTGTGTAGGGCAGGTCCCCATCATCCAGAACAAAAGACGGCCGGCGCGGAAGTTCCGCACCGGCCGACATGGCTGGGGGAGTGTGTGACGCTGCCTCCCCTATTCAACAAAAGTTTCAGAGCTGGCTGCTAGATGGGCGGGGCGATGTGCGCGATGACCCGCATATCACCATTGGTCGCGCGCACGCCGTGGGGCTCGCGGATCTCGCAGACCACCACGTCGCCGGCCTTGGCAGGCTGCTCGCCGTCCTTTTTCAGGAACACCCCCTCCCCTTCCAGCACCAGGAGCGAGGCATAGCCTTCGTCGTCGTGGCTGTGCAGGGGCAGCTCCTGGCCCTCGTGCAGCGAAAAGACGAGGATCTTCACATAGGGCGAATCGTGCACCAGAAACTTGCCGGGACCGTTGTCGCGAAATTGTGCTTCTTCGGGCAGATGCATGTATTTCATGGGGTATCCTCCGATTGTTTTATCGGGCTCGCCATCACGGCCGCCCGTCATCGTCGCCCCACATGTAACAATACTACGACCGGATGAAATTGACCCGTGTCAAAAAGGGTGGAATACGGTGAGATTTTTTTCCGAATGGGGATGGCCAAGAGGGAGAACAATCCACCTCGCGATACGGCGGGAGACGAAAAGAGCCCGCCCCGCTGGAGATGCGGGACGGGCTCTGGAGTCATTCAGGGATCGTAGGCTGCCCTATCCTTCTCCAGCCAGCCGCTCGCGGGAGCGGGACGGCTTCATATGCAGAATCTGCTTCACCAGCACTCCTGTCAGCTTGGTGAGCAGGTAGCCGACGCCGTAAATAGCTATGATGAGCACCATGCCGTACAGGAAAAAGCCGCCCAGAGTCTGCGGTGCAATGCCGTACCGCGGGAGATAGAACTGCAGGAAGTAGTGGTGGAAGAGGAACGCGCCGTACGAGTACAGACTGGTCCAGAAGAAGAAGTTGCGGATAACCGCGCTCTTTTCCAGATAGCGCGAGACCCAGGAAATGACCGAGAACCAGAGTATGCCCATGACCACGTTCAGCGGAAAATTCCATGGCCCGTTGGGAACATTGTAGAGAAGGGCGAGCAGAACAGCAGCGACCACACCCTGCTTGGCGGACACGCCGTCCTCGTAGTGCATGATGAACAGCATACCGAAAGCGAACTCGAACAGCCGGGCCATGGGAGAGGTATACAGGCTCATACCCAGGCGCGCCGGCTCGTACAGCGCGGGAATGCAGGCCACCAGGAAGGCGAAGATCATCATGCCTGCCGGGCTCCGGCGGTAGATCGCCAGCAGCAGCGGGAAAAGGCAGTACAGAATGATGATGAAGCCGAGAAACCACTCGCCGATCATGTATGGTGTTTGTTGAATGGGCAGAAGCCAACCGTCAAAGGCCGTGACCGTATAGATGTAGCGCCACGTGTGTATACCTCTGAAGGGCGTATGGCCCTTGTATACGGTCATGAAGACAAAAAGAATTATATATGTAACCCAAAACAGTGGATAAATTGAAAGAATACGCTTCTTCGCATATTCACCCAAGTGGATGCTTTTTTCGCGCTTTCCATACACGAGCATGAGCGCGGCGCCGGACAAAATCACGAAGAGCGACTGCACGATGGCGCCATGACCGTTCAGCTGGGTGATGAATGGAATCCTCGCCGCCGTGTCGAGGTTATGGATGGTCATATTCAAATTATAGTGGATAGCAATGACCATCGTGAGAGCGATGCTCCGCACGACATCCAGGTAAAAAATGCGCTTTCTCATGAGGTGTATAGTACTGACAACGTAGCAAAAGAGGTTTGAAAAGAAAAAATCATCTACCCCTTTTACCTCACTTTGTCCATGAAGATGCAGGGTCTGTTACGATCAGGAATCACCTTGACCGGCGGGATGTTCTATCCCCTGCCACTTTAAGACATCGGCGGCGTAGACAGGACCGATGAGCTTCAGACGGTCGATGTCCGCATCCGGGTCGGAGCGGGTGTCGTAGGTACGCGGCGGCGTTATGGCGCGCACTTCCACATCCCTGCCGGACAACCGTTTGGTCATGGCCGTGGACCACGTGTTGTCGCCCACAAGGAACCACAGGCTGCGAACGTCCCGTGGCGCGTGTATCTGCGCCGTGCTCAGGGCGTCTTCGTCCACCTTTTCCTGTATGGTGATGAGGAAGGTGGGGCCTCCGGGCTGCTCGAAGGTGTCCAGGGCTGGGCCGAGGCCGGCGTTGCGCGCCCACACGCCCACCTGCCTGGCGTCCACGCCCGGCAGGTTGCGCAGGAAAGCGAGGCCCTGGCGGATGTGCTCGGCCGTGACCACAGGCCGCAGGTCGTCCGGGGGATCGGGGCACTCAGGGGCGGTCAGGCTGAGCATCGCCATGCCGTTGAGGGCCAGCTCGCGAGCCACAACACGGTAGGAGAAGTGGGAGCGGCAGCCGGCGTCCGCGGCCCAGACCACGGCCGGATAGGGGCCCTTGCCCGGCGGGGCCGTGAGGAAGCCGCGCAGACCGGCCGCCACCTGCACCTCGCGTTCGTCGAAGCGGATCTTCTCGCCGTACTTGCTGGGCGGATCGGGCGGCAGCCAGAGGATGCGGCTGGGAATCTCGGTGTCGCCGCTTTCGGCGTGATGCTTGATCGGCAGGAAGGTGATGGACCCGACCACTGGCTCCTCGGCCTCGAAGGTGGGGCCGTAGGTGAAAATCTTGTCGCCGAACTGGGTTAGCTGGCGCAGCTCGCCGGTCTGCTCGTCCAGGAAGAGCAGCTTGCCGTACTTCTTGCGGCCATCGATGATCCGGATAATGCGGTCCTCACCGCGGATCTTGTAGTTCCCCAGGTAGTCGTCCAGGGTGTAGGCCTCGGCGGCCAGCGCCCGCAATGACCAGCGTATCTCGTTCCCCTGCTTGAGCACGCCGCCGAAGAACATGTCGTGCGGATGGATGACGGCCTCGTCGGACTTGTTGGCGCTGATGAGCTTGGCGTTGTCCTTTGCCGGGGCCTGCACCACCATACCTTCCGGCGGCGCCGCCTCCTCGGGCGGCTCAACCTCTTCCGGGGACCGCCTGGCCTCCTCCTCAGGCATGTCCTCCAGGGTCACGCTGACGACCAGGGGCTCCAGCTCCGTGGAGGGCATGGCCCAGTGGAGGTTCACAAGGGCGAAAACGATGAGCAGGGAGTGCAGGACAAGGGACGCGGCAACGCCCGTGCGCTTGAGCGAGAGGTAGGCGATATCAAGATGGTGGCGTGGCCGGGCGCCGGAAAACGGTATGAGTTTCCGCGATGCGTGCTGCTCGGAAGCGCCGTGCTGCGGCGCCGTGGTGATGTCCGCATCGGCCTCGGACATGAACCTTCCCCCTTGCACAAGTAATTTCGATAGTTTTCAGGCGGAATAAGTATCACCCCTTGAACCGGACAGGTCAATAGGCCCCGGGACGGCGAGCCACGGGATTGAATCACAGAATTAAACCACGAGATTGAACAGCTGCACCAGTGCTCCTGACGCGAAGCCGATTCCTTGTGCGGCAGAGCGGACCGCCGGCACGTTCCCCGTACGGGAAATCACCATGCGCTCCCTATAAAGGATAATGCCGCGGCAGGTCATTCCGTCCATTACGCCAGGTGGTCCCATGGACTGGCGCCGCGGCTGCCTGAGGCGTTCTAAAAAGTATCTGTCGGGGATAGCGCAATTCGCGGGGGATATGTTATGGATATTGAATGGGCTCAGTATCGTCGACCGAACTTTGTGAACTTTGTCACAATCGAGAGCGGGTAAAAAGTCGCGCAGCGGCGAGCTGCGAAGGTTGAGCTTGTTCTTTTTTTCACTATCCGGATTATCTTTTGTTTATCCTCGCTTCCCGCTGCTAGCAAAAATCAAAGGTCGTCATGTCCCGGCGCATGAAGAGTGCGGACGCTGATCGCGCGGTCCGGCATCTCGAACGCGAACAGACCGCCGGGTGTCCGTATATCCCAAATATTGTCACGAAAGGAGGTTTCACCGTGCGCAAACTCACCATTGGTCTCTGTCTCGGTCTTCTCGGCCTGGCAGTGTTGGCGCAGCCGGCATTTGCCGACCGTCTCGCCGACGCCATCGCATCGAGCAACGTACAGGGCGAGCCCGGCTACCTGGGCATCCCCGGCGCGCCCACGCTCAACATCTACGTCGGTCTCATCTGGGCTATCTGGGTGGGCTGGATCTTCTCCACCGTCGGCGCATTCGGCGGCATCATGGCCGGCGTGGGCCACATCACCATCTACGGCCTGGGCGACTACGCCAAGGGCCTGGGCAAGAACGACCTGAACAAGGTCGTCACCGACTCCATCCGCGTGTCCAACCAGTGGCTCGTGGGCTGCTCGGCCGCCCTGTCGTCCTTCAACTACTACCGCATGGGCCGCCTCGTGGCGCCGCTGGGCGTCTCCCTGGCCGTCGGCTCCGTAGCCGGTTCCTGGCTGGTGCCGATCATCACCGCGGGCAAGATCAACCTCTCGTCCTACCTGGGTTACTTCGGCCTCTTCGTTCTGTTCCTGGGCTGCTACCTCTTCTATGAGACCACCCCGGCCGGCCAGAACAAGAAGAAGAAAGCCAAGGAAGCCGCCAAGGCTTTCCAGGATTCCGTGAAGTCCCACTCCGACACCACGGCCCAGGGCGTGAAGCTGCAGTCCTTCACCCTGACCAAGTGCATCTTCACCTTCTTCGGCGTGGAGTTCTCCTTCAACCCCATCGTGCCGCTCATCGGCGGCTTCATCATCGCCTCCCTGGCCTCCTTCCTGGGCGTCGGCGGCGGCTTCCTGCTCGTGCCCTTCCTCACCTCCGTTGCGGGCCTGCCCATGTACCTCGTGGCCGGCACCTCCGCACTGGCGGTGTTCATCGGCATGCTCAACTCCATCGTTTCCTACATGGTGGCCAAGAGCACTCCGGTGGCCTGGGGCCTGATCGGCGCCGAGCTCATCGGCATCGTCATCGGTTCGCTCATCGGACCGCGGACCTCCAAGTACATCCCGGACGTCTGGCTCAAGCGCCTCTTCGTCGTCCTGGCCCTGTACGTGGGTATCCGCTACACGTCCAAGGGCTTCCTGGGCTACAGCCTGGTGCCGCCCTTCTAAAGAGCACGCTGCATCCAATCCGGACCCGGCCTTCTCCCCTGGTCGGGTCCGGTTTCCAACAACCCTAACAGCCAGAGCATTCAGCCCAGAGCAACCACCATGGACAGCCAAGCAATCTACCATTTCCTCGACCCGATCTTCATCTGGGTCTTTCGCATTCCGGGTGACGCAACGCTCGGATTCGCCTTGGGCCTTGCCTGGATCGCACTGATCACCTCCGCCGTGGGCGAGCTGGCCATCGCCGGGGTCTACTACATAAACCGCAGCTACTTCCGGCAGAACCGCACGGACATGGTCAGCAACCACAACCTGTCCATCCGCGCGCTCATGGCCAAGGACAAAGGCACCTACAAAGCGTGCAACGACCTGGCCAACGACGCCTTCGGCAAAACATTCTTCTCCAACATCGCGCTGTTCGCCGCCTCCCTCTGGCCGGCGTTCTTCGCGCTGGGCTGGCTGGGATACCGCTTTGGCGACGTGAACTTCACCCTGCCGCTCGCCGGCGCCGTCGGCCCCAACTTCTTCTTCGTGCCCACGTACATCGTGGTCCGCGTCCTTTTCTCGAACTCCAAGAAGTACCTGCCCGTGTTCCGCAAGGCGCACGCCATCCTGCGCGACGAGAACCCGGACGCCGAGCAGCTCATCAACTATCTGGACTACATGGACGTGCCGCAACGCGACTCCAAGAAGGAGCGCGGCGAGACCGCCACGGCGTCATAGCTTTCGTAACATCCTGCACGACACGAAGAAGCCGCCACCGGAACAGCTCCGGAGGCGGCTTTTTTTGCGTGCTCACGTTGCGGCAGCTTCGCCGCATTCCCCACCCATTGTGTGATGAAACTCTGCACGGACAATACCCTCGCAGCCGCCTGAAACCGGACACCGTACGCTGCGACTCCAACCGCATGCGCTCCCATCCGGAGCTCTACAGGAATGCGCAGCAACCCGCGCTACGCCGCAAGCGCACCGCTTCGCCCTTCGTGCAAAACAGCATAGCGGCGCGATCAACGGACGCACGGAACGCGCGGAACCGGCGCACCTCGCCCGTTTCGGGCAAGGATGCGTGCGCGGCCATGGAGATGGTGTAGGGAAGCCCGGATCAGGAAACGCCGTAGGCGGCGAGCATCTCGCGGAAGTGCTGCATCCGCGACGGACTGACGAAGATGAAGCCTTCGGAGGTGCGCAAGCCGATGGCGTTCTTTCTGGACACGGCAAAGAGCGCTTCCTTGCCGCTAGCGATCTTGAAGATGCCGGCGCGATAGCTGCCCACCTTGAGGCCGCGTTTGGACTTGCCCGGCTTGAGGGATTCGTTCTCCGGCGCCGGGTTCTTCAGGTCGATCTCGAAGACGCGCTCGATTTCGGCATAGGGCACCACGCGGACGGCAAAGGGCGCCGCCGCCACGGTCAGGCTGGTCTCGCCCATGCCCAGGTAGATGCGCGACGGCGCATAAAAGATCATGTACCAGTACAACGCGCCCAGGGGGATGCCCACCACGAGCAGGCAGATGGCCGACCAGGTGAAGCCCACCTTGAAGCTCCAGGCCACGGCCCCGGCTGTTGCGGCAACGCCCAGTAGATAAAGCACCTGCCACAGGCGCGACATGGGCACTGCATATAACTCGAGATTCGATTCGTCTGTCATGATGTATCGTCCTTTTCACGCCTCTCGTTGGGGGAACGCCCGTGTACCATGCTTTGCATCCCGCGCCTAGTGCCGGAAATCGCCCACGTATCCGGAGCGATATAGCACCGTTTTGCGTGTGGAATGTGCGGGGGGGTCCGTGTTATGGTCAGTAAGCTTATGACGAAAACACGATTTTTCCATACTGCAGCCGCGCGGCTGTTCCTGTGCCTGCTTCTGATCTGCGCCGCCCTGGCCGGCTGCGACGACCTACCCGGCGAGATGTCCGACACCCCGATCAAAAAGGTGGACCTCTCCAAGCGCGCTGAGATCATCATCCCTTCCCCTGCCGGGGCTATCACCTACGCCTACCTGCCGCAGTACTCGCACACCACGTCCTACTCCCGCCACCGGCTGCTCATCGAGTACCTCAGCCGGGAGACCGGCCTGGAGCTGCGCCAGGTCTTTCCAGACACTTTCGACGAGCACGTGAAGATGGTCGCCCGCGGCGAGATCGACATCTCCTTCTCCAACCCCATGGTCTACGTCCGCCTGGCCAACCTGGGGGCCCACGCCTTTGCCCGCGTGGTGGAGGCGTCCGGCAGCCCGTCCTTCCGCGGCCAGATCATCACCCGCGCCGACAGCGGCATCCGCACGCTCCAGGACTGCGTGGGCAAGCACTGGTTCGCCGTGGACCCCAACTCCGCCGGCGGCTACCTCTTCGTCCTCGGCCACTTCATGATGCACGGCATCGAGCCCAGGGACTTCGCCTCCATCGACTTCGCCCCCGGCCCGGGCGGCAAGCAGGAGAAGGTGGCCATGGCCGTGTACGCCGGCACGTACGACTTCGGCTCCATCCGCGAGGGCACCCTGGACGTGGTGGCGGACAAGATAGACATCTCCCGCCTGCGCATCGTGGACCAGACGCGCTCCTACCCCGGATGGGTCTACGCCGCACGCAGGGGGCTGAACCCGGAGGTCGTCCAGAAAATCGCCGACGCCATGTTCGCCCTCGACAAGGCCAAGGCCCAGGACGCGCTCATTCTGGAGGCGGCGGAGATAGAGGACATCATCCCGGCAGAGGATGCGGACTACCAACCGGTGCGGGAGCTCATGGCCCGCCTGGGCATGCTCGGCCAAAACGCCACGGACTGATATGCCTGACTTCAAAGCCCCTTCGAGACGCATAGGCTTCCGCCCCTTCGCCGGGGTGCTGCGCGCCGTGGAGCGCATGAAGTTCCGCACCAAGATCGCCCTGGGCATCTCGGGCATCGTTATAGCCATGGCCATCATCTTCGCCGTCACCCTGGGCGAGATGGCCTCCCGCGCCGTGCTCTCCGAGGGCAGGAAGCGCGGCCGCACCGTGGCCGAGAACCTGGCCATGCGCGCCGCCGAGCCGCTCATCGCCGACGACCTGCTGCGGCTCAAGAACCTCGTGGACGAGCTCAAGAAGGTCTCGCCGGACATCGTCTACGCCTTCATCATGGACGAGAGCGGCAATGTTCTGGCCCACACTTTCCAGAACGGCTTCCCGGTGGAGCTGACCGAAGCCAACCCCATCTCCGACGACAACTTCTCCCTGGTCATCGTGGATACGAGCGCCGGATACATCTACGACTTCGCCGCGCCTGTCCGCCTGGCCGGCTCCAACCTCGGCACCGTGCGCCTGGGCCTCTCCCGCGAGCAGCTTCTGGAGCCCGTGTCCCGGCTCAACGTGGCGGTGCTGGCCATCTCCTCGGTTTCGCTGCTCATCGCGCTCATTGCCGGGCTGGCCTTCGCCCACCGCGTCACCCGGCGCATCAACCTGCTCAAGAAGCACGCCGAGAGCGTGGTCATGGGCAACCTGGACGTGCAGTCCGCGCCGCTGCCCACCCGGCACTGCTGGGAGTGCATGAACTGCAACCTCACCACCTGCCCGGCGTATGGCGACCCCCTGCGGCGGTGCTGGTACATGGCCGGCCACCTGGACGACAACGTGCCCGACTCCTGCGTGGAGTCCTGCCGCGACTGCGTCATCTACCGCCAGAACGCCGGCGACGAGATTCAGAACCTGGCCGAGGCCTTTGACGTCATGTCCGTGACCCTGAACACGCACATCAAGGAATTGCGCGAGGCCGAGGCCAACCTGCGGCGCCAGCAGGAGCTGCTGCGCACCATCATGACCGTCACGCCGGACTTCATCGCCCTGTTCGACAACAACCTCCGCTACATGTCCGCGAACAAGGCCTTTACCGACTTCGTCCACATGCCGGAGGAGGAGATCATCGGTAAAACCGACGAGGACCTCTTTGCTCCGGAGAACGCCAGGCGCAGAGCCATCGAAGCCCGCGCCGCCCTGGAAACCGACCAGGTGCGCAAGGCCGAAATATCCGACACGAGCAACGGCGGCGAGCGCTGGTTCCACGTGGTCTGGACGCCTGTGCGCGACTCCGAGGGCCGCACCGTGGGTCTCTTGCGCACCAGCCGCGACATGACCGAGGTGCGCGAGTACCAGGAGCAGCTCCTCCACTCCCAGAAGATGGAGTCCCTGGGCAAGCTCGCCGGCGGCGTGGCCCACGAGATCAACACGCCCCTCGGCGTCATCCTCGGCTATGCCCAGCTTCTGCAGGACGATGTGGACCACGACTCGCAGATATACAAGGATCTCAGGACGATCGAAAAGCAAGCCAAGGTCTGCCGGCAGATCGTCAGCGACCTCCTGGGCTTTTCCCGCCGCGCGGAAAGCACCAAGCGCGAGATGTGCCTCAACAACTCGGTCATGGAGGTCGTCACCCTGGTCTCCCACACGTTCTACCTCGATCATGTGGAGATCATCACGGACATGGACGACCGCATGCCCATCATTTTCGGCGACCCGGAAAAGCTCAAGCAGGTCTGGATAAACCTCCTGAACAACGCCCGCGACGCAATGCACGAGACAGGCGGCGCCATCATCGTCAAGACGCGGCTCTATACCCCGCTGCAAAAGGTCACCATCTGGGTGGCGGACACCGGCCCCGGCATACCACCGGACGCCATGCCCAAAATTTTCGACCCGTTCTTCTCCACCAAGGCCGTGGGCGAAGGCACGGGCCTCGGGCTTTCGGTCTCTTTCGGCATCATCGAGGACCACGACGGCTCCATAGAAGCCACAAGCCCGCTGCCGAACTCGTTTTTCGAAAGTCTCACTCCGCAGACGCAACAGAAGCTGCCGCCGCCGAATGATCGCGGTCCGGGCACGGTGTTCGTAGTGGACCTGCCCCTGGACCACGAGGAATCCATCGACACGCCCGTATCCAGCTCCATCTGCAAGCAGGAACAGCAGGAGTTGGATACCGAACCCGCGGACACGCCCGCGGCGTAAGCATAAAGCACGATACGGAGGATACATGGCACGCATCATCGTACTGGACGATGTGAGCGACCAGGGCACCCTGGTCAAACGCATTCTGGAGCGCAAGGGGCACGAGGTGACCGCCTTCACCGAAGAGGAGGAGGCCATCAACGCCGCGGCCAAGACCGCGCCGGACCTCGCCATCCTGGACATCAAGCTGAAAAAGATGACAGGAGTGGAGGTGTTGGAGGAGATCAAGAAGGTCGCCCCCAGCGTCAAGGTCATCATGCTGACCGGCTACCCCACCCTGGAGACGGCCCGGGAGTCCGTGCGGCTCGGCGCATCGGACTACTGCGTCAAACCCATCGACAAGGACGAGCTCGAAAGCAAGGTCGAGGAAGTGCTCGCGATGTAGCCCCTCGGCTTGCGTTCCCTCCCCCACTTCTGCGATACGGCACCTCATACCATGTCCATCGGCCAACTCTTCAAGCACTGGACCTACCAGGTCTTTGCGCCCGGCAGCCTGCTGCGCGCCAAGTATACGGCGTTCAAGTCCCTGCTGGAGCACGACGATATGTCCATGCAGCGCATCGCCGACCTGGAGGGCATCCACTACGGCGGCCGCCTGGTGGACTGGGCCATGATCCAACGGCTCTGCGACGACCTCTCCGCCTCCGTGGAGCGCTGCGTGCAAGGCCTCATGGAGATGAGCCCCAGCCGCTACATGGGCCTCATGGAGTTCTACCGCAAGATCGACTTTTACGTGAGCATGGGCGTGGACCTGCCCGAGCCGGACCTGGCCCCGCCCCACATCATCCCCCTGGCCAAGGCGGCCGGAAATATCAAGCTGGCCGGCGGCAAGGCCGCCTCCCTGGCCGGCGCCGCGGCTCTGGTCCCCACGCCGCCGGGCTTTGTGCTCACCATCCGCGCCTACAACTACTTTCTGGAGTCCGCCGCCCTGCGCGAGCCCATCCGCGCGGCCCTTTCCCATGTGGATCTCGACGATCCGGATTCGGTGCGCGCCGCCTCGCAGAAGCTCATGCCACTGGTGGCCAAGGCCGAGCTGCCCGAGACCATCGCGACCGAGCTGGCCCAGGCCGTCCCGGCCCTGGAGCAGGAGACCCGCGAAGCCGGCCTGGTCTCCGATGATGCCGAAGTCCGGTTCGCCGTGCGCTCCTCCGGCCTGTTCGAGGACGGCAGCCGCTCCTTTGCCGGGCAGTTCGAGTCCGTGCTCAACGTGGCCGCTGCCGATGTGCCCGAGGCGTGCAAGACAGTCCTCGCCTCGCGCTACGCCGAGTCTGCCATCGCCTACCGCGTCATGTCCGGCCTGGCCGACGAGGAGACGCCCATGGCCGTCCTGATCATGCCCATGGTGGAGGCGCGCAACGCCGGCGTGGTGCTCAGCCGCGACGCATCCCGCGGCGGCGCCCGGCGCGCCGGCATCTACGTGGTGGAAGGCGGCGGCGAAAGCCTGGTCAACGGCTCTCGCAGCGGCCTCTCCTTCCAGGTGGAACGCGACGAGAACGACGCCCTGTCCCTGGCGCCCACCACATCCCCGCCGCCCCTGATGCGTACGGGCGAAGGGCTGCTGGAGCTGGCCCGCCACGCCGTGCGGCTGGAACGCGACGCAGAGAAGCACGCCGGAGAAAGCGCCGGTGCGGAGCAGGCTCCGGAAGCGCGGGAAATCGAGTGGGTGGAGGACCCGGGCGGCTCTTTGTGGATCTTGCAGTCCCGTCCCCACGCCGGCCTGGAAGAGGTGGACACCCGCCCCCTGGAGGAGCCCGAGGACGTGGACGACGTGCCCGTGCTGGCGGACCTGGAGGTTGCCGCGCCCGGAGCCGGCAGTGGCCCCGTGGTCCATGCCACGAGCATGGCCGCGGCCGACATCCCCGAAGGCGCCGTGCTCGTCAGCCTGACCCTGCCCCCGCAGCTCTCCACCATCGCGCACAAGCTCTCCGGCGTGGTCGCCCGAGCCGGCAGCCGCGCCAGCCACTTCGCCTCCGTGGCGCGGGAGCAGGGCCTGCCCGTGTTTGTCTGCGCAGACCCCGACCCCTTCGAGGCCCTGGCCGAGGGCGCAATCGTCACCCTTTCCCACCGCCGCGGCCTGGGCAGGGTGCACGCCGGCCGCATCGAGCTTCTTGCCGGCGAAGAGCGACCCGCCCTGCGCCTGGCCGGAACCCCTGCAGGCGACAGGCTGGCCGCCGTCATCCCCAAGATTTCGCCCCTCAACCTGACCGATCCGGACTCCCCGGAGTTCAGTCCGGAGCACTGCCGCTCCTTCCACGACCTCGTCCGCTTCGTGCACGAGAAATCCGTGGCTGAGATGTTCTCCCTGGTGGACAAGGGCGGCCGCTCCATGACCCGCGCCAAGCGGCTGAAGACCGACCTGCCCATCGTGCTCTACGTGCTCGACCTGGAGAACGGCCTGTTCCCTGCCGCGGCGCAGAAGACCGAGATAACCCAGGACGACATCGCCAGCGAGCCGCTGTGGGCCGTGTGGTGGGGGCTCTCCGACCAGGACGCCGACTGGTCCCAGGGCATGACCCACGTGGACTGGGAGGAGTTCGACCGCGTGAGCGCCGGCATCTTCCCCAAGCACGCCAAGTTCCTGGCCAGCTACGCCGTCATCTCCGCGCAGTACATGCACATGATGATCCGCTTCGGCTACCACTTCTCCGTGCTGGATACAGTCTGCGGTCCGGAGGACAAGAACAACTACATCAACTTCCGCTTCCAGGGGGGCGGCGCAGCCTATGACCAGCGCCGGCGCAGGCTGGAGTTCATCCGCCGCATCCTGGAGCACTACGACTTCGAAATCGAGATCCGCGGCGACATGCTGGACGCGCACCTGAGGCGCTGCGACGCGGGCCTGATCCAGCGGCGGCTCGCCATGCTCGGCTATCTCATGGCTGTTACCCGGCTGCTGGACATGGCCCTGGTGGATGACGCCAGCCTCGATTCCGCCCTTGCCACGTTCCTCGAAAAAACGGACCGCTGAGCTTCGCCATGCTCCGCAAGAAAGACGCCCCCGCCTACACCCTGCACTGGGTCACAGACCAGCTCGCCGTGGGCCAGGCTCCCATGTCCTATGATCAGCTGGACGCCATCAAGGAGCAGGGCGTTACCGCAATCCTCAATCTCTGCGCCGAGTTCTGCGACCTGCACGACATCGAGGCCAACCACGGGTTCGACGTCTACTACCTGCCCATACCGGACGAGGAAGCCCCGGACATGCCGGCCATGGAAGAGGCCCTGGCCTGGCTGGACGAGGCCATCTACCTGGGCAAAAAGGTGCTCATCCACTGCCGCCACGGCATCGGCCGCACGGGCACGGTGCTCAACGCCTACCTCTTGCGCCGCGGCCTGGGCCACAAGCTGGCCGGCAAGAAGCTCAAGGGCCTGAAGTCGCAGCCCGCCAGCTTCAACCAGTGGTGGACCCTGCGCAAGTACGGCCGCCGCGCCGGCAAGCTCACGGTGCGGGAGCCCTCCCTGGAGTACAAACACCTCGTGGATCTCTCCCCGTTCTTCGGCGATTACGAGGCCCTGGTGCAACGCGCCGAGGATCGCGTGCTGGACGAAGAGGATGAATCCGTGCCCCGCTGCGGCATGGGCCACGTGCGCTGCTGCACCCGGCCCATCCGGCTCAGCTTTGCCGAGGCCGTGTACCTGAGCCATCAGATGAACGTGTCCCTGTCCAGCGAGAAGCGCCAGGAGCTCATTGCCCGCGCCATGGAGACGGCGCGCACCGAGGCCACCACCACCCGCGGCCTGGAAAGCGCCACGGACGAGTGGTGTCTGGCCGAGTCCGGCGCGGTCTGCCCGCTGCTGGAGGAGGAGCATTGCCTGCTGTTTGACTCCCGACCCTTGCAGTGCCGCACCTTTGAGCTGCCCGAGGGGGCGCAGGAGGAGCTGTGGAATAACGAGCTGGAGCCTGTGCTGGGCAAGCTCTCGCAGGACATCTTCCTGGCCTTCACCGGCTTCTTTCCGGACCAGTCGCCCCCGCGGCTCACCCTGCCCGACGTGGTCTCCGGCCGCTACGTGCAGCGGTTCTTCAAGTATCTGCTGGAGCACCAGAGCCGCTGAGTCCGGCGCTTTTTTCGCCACACCCTTCCCTTCTGGAATCGACGTGGTATGCTGTCGCGACCCGGCCGTAATTCGGCCGGCAAATGCGTGCCGCACCGCTCAACCGCATACACAAGATTCCCGGAGGTATCGCTACATGGGTTCCGGACAGCCCGTCCCGCCGCTCCGCTCCCTCGCCGCCGCGCTCATCGTCTCCCTCGGCTTTGTGCTCAACGTACGCGCGCTGGCCGCCTTCGGCGCCCTGGCCGGCCACAGCGGCTGGATCGTCTTCATCATCACGGCGCTGCTCGCCGCGCTGTACGGCCTCACCGCCGCAGCCTACGTCCGGCTGCCTGCACGAGGCAGCGAGCCGGAGTCCATCGCCCTGGGCCTCTCGCCCGTCTGCGGAGAGGACCCCACGCCCCGCGTCATCGTCCGCTTGGCCCTGGTGCCGCTGGCCGCCCGCGTGGGCGTGTTCCTGTTCATGGGCACCTCGCTGCTGGCCCTGGCCGGCTACATCTTCAACGAGGTTTTCTGGCGGCAGTTCCCCAACCTCGGCTTCTCCTTCCTGCTGCTGGCCGTGCTGGCCGGCTTCGCCGCCCTGGGTGAAAAACCGCTGCGGCAACTGGTGGCCGTCTCGGGCATGCTGGCCGTTCT
The DNA here is from genome assembly GCF_013085545.1 of Oceanidesulfovibrio marinus. Lineage (NCBI taxonomy): Bacteria > Pseudomonadati > Thermodesulfobacteriota > Desulfovibrionia > Desulfovibrionales > Desulfovibrionaceae > Oceanidesulfovibrio > Oceanidesulfovibrio marinus. Next base: position 3,799,993 of record NZ_CP039543.1, on the reverse strand, counting down.
CACGCTGCTCATCTTCTTCACCGCCGCCCTGGGTGCGCCGGCCGGGGAGAACGCCGGCGTGGACCAGCTACCTGCGTTCTCGCTCTCCGGGCTGCTCCTGGCCACCACGCTGCTTATCGGCTTTGAGATCGGCCCTCTGCTGGCGGAGCCCGAGCCCGACGTCTCGGCCCGGCGCAGCGCCTACATGCTGACCGTCATCGCCGGAGCCGTGCTGCTGGCCATGTTCGGGGCCGCGGCTCTGCATGTGGTGGATGCAGGCCGCCTTGCCGACACCACCGTGCCGCACATGCTCCTGGCTCGCCGCGCCTTGGGCTCCACAGGTCGGATGCTCATGGGCGGCGCGTGCATCCTGACGACGATCACGGCCCTGGGCGGCCTGCTGCTGGCCATCCGCGCCACCTCCGTGCCCCTGTTCCCGGCCTCGCGGCGTCCGTTCCTGGCCGCCATGCCCATGCTCCTGCCCTGCGCCGCCGTGGCCGGCCTGCTGGGTCTGGGCTATGCCGGCAAGCCTGTGCTGGAGGCATACGCCGCCGGAGCCTTCGGTCTGTGGCTGGCCGGCTACGCCGTGGTCAACGTCGCTGCCTCCAACTGCGTGCTGCGCAACTCCCGCATCGCGCACCGCGCTGCAGCCGGCATATACCTGATCATGGCCGCTGCCCTGGTTGGCGGCTCGGACCGCCCCTGGGTCAGCTTGTTCGTCGCCTGCGTGCTTCTGGCCGCGGCCGTATCCTTCCCTCGCAAACGCTGAGCGGTTGCAGGCCGTCACGTCTGTCGGTATAGAATGGAACGAGGACCATTTTTTCCATTCCAACCGCAGACGGAGAAACTTATGACGCACCGCGCAGTTTTGCTGATCCTGACACTGGCCCTCGTCTTCGGCCTGGCCGCCACGGCGACCGCTGCAGACACAGTGCCCCGCATGGACAAGGACACCCTGAAGTCCAGGCTGGGCGACCCGAACCTGACCATCTTTGACGTCCGCTCCAACTCCGACTGGAAGGGCAGCGAGTACAAGCTTCCCGGCGCCAGGCATCTCGATCCCAACGCCGTGGACGCCGCCATCGGCTCGCTCGATCCCGAGGCCGAGTACGTTCTGTACTGCGCCTGACCCAACGAACACACCAGCGCCCGGGTGGCGCAGGAACTCATGGGGCACGGCTTCACCAACGTGCAGGTGCTCCTCGGCGGCTGGCACGAATGGTTCCGCAGCAACTACCCTGTCGAAGAAAAGTAGCAATTCCTGTCTGTTCCATGCCTTTCCAGGCCGCGAAGCGCCAAATGAGCCCTCGTGTTCCATCCCGGCGTTGTGGTACTGGGAAGGCATGGCACAGATACTCGTAGTGGACGACGAAGAGTCCATCCAAGAGACGTTTTCCTTTTTTCTGCGCAAGGCCTCGTACGACGTCACCACCGTGGGCTCGGTAAAGGACGCGTCCCTGGCCCTTGCCAGGAAGCGCTTCGACATCGTGATCACGGACATCCTCATGCCCGGCGACATGGGCGATACGCTCATCGAGCACATCACAGCCATCAACGAGCCGCCGGTGGTCATCATGGTCACGGGCAAGCCGGACCTGGAGGCCATGACCGAAATGATGCGCCGCGGCGCGTACGACTACCTGGCCAAGCCGGTGCGCAAGCAGACCCTACTCAGCACGGTGTCCCGCGCCCTGGAGCACAGGCGGCTGGCCCTTTCGGCCGAACGCCTGGCCCGCGAGAACGAACGCTACCGCAAGCATCTTGAACGCCTTGTGGAGAAGCGCACCCAGGCCCTGGATATGACCAACCGGCGGCTGATGCGCGAGATCGAGGAACGCATGGCCGCCGAGACGCTGATAGAGCGCCAGCGCGATCTGGCCCTGGCCCTGAGCCGCGCGTCCACACAGGACGAGACACTCGACGCCATCCTCGACTCGGTCCAGGCCCTTGATGGTGTCGATTCGAGCTGCATCCACGTCTGCGTGGAGAATCGCGAGGGAAACCCCCTGGAGCTCTTCACCTCCCGCAACCTGTCCCCGGAGTTCTCCAACTACTACCACGCAATCACACCAGCCCTCCCCATGTACCACAAGCTCATGACCAACCAGCCCATCCACTCCGACGAGGCGACCGACGAGATGAAGGCGGTCTTGCGGTCCCCCAACCCGGAGCTCGTGGCTGCATATAAGAACATTTCCATAATTCCGGTTCGTTACAACGGAAAAACCATCGCCGCCCTCAACGCCGGATCATTCGACGTCATCCCCGATGTCTCGAAGCGCGCCCTGGAGGCTGTTGCCGAGTGCCTGGGCGGCGTGCTCAACCGGGTCCTGATCTGCAACGTCTTTGACGAGTACGGCGTGCCGGCAGCCGGCAGCACCGAGGACCCCGATTTCTCGCCCCTGCATTCCTGGGGCGTATGGGAGTGGGACCCGGTCAGCGATACCTTCTTCTGGTCCTACGCGCTGTGCCGGCTGCTGCTCGTCACCAACCGCACGCGCCTCACGCCCCTCGCCGATTTCCTCGATCACGTGCAGGCCGACCAGGCCGCTCTCCTGCGCGACATGTTGCACAGCATGTCCCAACCGGGCGCCTCTCCCCTGGACGAATGCTCCCTGACACTGCGAGACAACAACGGCCACGCCTTTCCGGCCACGTTCATCTGCCGGGGCCCCGATGCCGAACGCCCCTTCTGCATGGGCCTGATCATCCCACCCGATCGCGGCGTACGCAACTCCGGCCTGCGCATCACCCTTCTCCAGGACAACGCATGACCTCCCGTTCCCAGCTTCCAACCAAGATCGAAACCGCTCTCGCGCTCCTCGAATCCGCGCGTGCACGCCACCACGGCTCCATGGCCGTGGCCTTCTCCGGCGGCAAGGACTCCCTCGTGGCCCTCCACCTGGTGCGCACCATGTACGGCGGCAGCGTGCCCCTGCCCGTGCTCTCCATCGACACCGGCGTCAAGTTTCCGGAGGTCACCGCCTTTCGCGACCGCCTGGCCGCCGACTGGGGCCTGGACCTGCGCATCGTGCAGGACGCCGACTGGGCCGCCATGGCCGCCGACGGCGCCATGCCCTCCACCAACCGGCTGGAATGCTGCCGCGTGCTCAAGGTGGCGCCCCTGCGCGCAGCCATCACCGAGCTCGGCCTCACCGCCCTGATCTCCGGCATCCGCCGGGACGAGCACGAAACCCGCGCCGGCGAAACAGCCGTCTCCCCGCGCGAGCACCCGCCCCACGAGCGCATCCACCCCCTGCTCGACTTCAGCGAAACCGATGTCTGGGACTACATCCGCACCTTCGACCTGCCCTACGCCCCGCCCTACGACCAGGGCTACCGTTCCCTGAGCTGCATCCCCTGCACCACAGCCCCTGGTAAAGAAGGACAGGCCGCCTCCGAACGCGCCAGCCGCAACCCCGACAAGGAAGCCGTCATGGCGCAGCTGCGGGCGCTGGGATACTTCTAAGAATAATTAAAGAAAAGCCTCCGGCGGCTGCGTTTTTTTGCCTCCGGCGGCCAGGGGAATGTTCCCCTGGACCCCTGAACGGGATCATATGGACCCAGCAGGGGGCTTGGGGGACAGCGTCCCCCATACAAATGCGCTTGGCATGAAAAGAAACGGCCCGGTCCCCACGCTGTGGGAACCGGGCCATTTTGCCAGTCTATTATTCTGGACGATTATTTATCCAACTTTCTAACAGAAACTCCTACTTCATGGCTTCCGGGAACAGACGGGCGGCGTCTTCGCGCAGCTTGTACTTCTGCACCTTGCCGGAGGCAGTGAGCGGATAGGAGTCCACGAAGGCGATGTACTTGGGGATCTTGTGCCAGGCGATCTGGCCGCGGCAGAAGTCCTTAACGTCTTCGGCTTCAATATCCGAGCCTTTCTTGCGGATAATGAAGGCGCCGACCTCCTCGCCGTACTTGCGGCTGGGCACGCCAGCCACCTGCACGTCGCTCACGCCCTCCATGGTATAGAGGAACTCTTCGATCTCGCGGGGATAGATGTTCTCGCCGCCGCGGATGATCATATCTTTGAGCCGGCCGTTGATGGTCACGTAGCCGTCGTCGTCCATCACGCCGAGGTCGCCGGAGTGGAGCCAACCGGTTTCCTCAATGGTCTTGGCCGTGGCTTCCGGGTTGTTGTAGTAGCCTTTCATGCTGTTGTAGCCCCGGCAGCAGACCTCGCCCTGCACGCCGTGCGGGACCTCCTGGTTGGTCTCCGGGTCCACGATGCGCACTTCGATCTCGGGCATGGCGCGGCCCACGGTTTCCACGCGGTGGCGTACCGAGTCGTCCGGCAGGGTCTGGGTCATCACCGGCGAGGACTCGGTCAGCCCGTAGCAGATGGTGATCTCGGTCATGTTCATCTTTTCCATGACCTGGCGCATGACGTGCACCGGGCAGGGCGATCCGGCCATGATGCCGGTGCGCAGGCTGGAGTAGTCGAAGCGGTCGAAGAGCTTGTGCTCCAGCACGGCGATGAACATGGTGGGCACGCCGTAAACCGCGGTGCACTTTTCCTGGTCCACGGAGGCCATGACCTGGATGGGGTTGAAGGCCTCCAGCACAACGAGGCAGCTGCCGTGGCTCACTGCGGCAAGCACGCCGAGCACGCAGCCGAAGCAGTGGAACAGCGGCACGGGCAGGCAGAGGCGGTCCTTCTCGGTAAAGCGCTGGTTCTCGCCGATCCAGTAGCCGTTGTTGCCAATGTTGTAGTGGGTAAGCATGACGCCCTTGGGAAAGCCCGTGGTGCCGGACGTGTACTGCATGTTGACCACGTCGTGCGGGTCGCAGGCGTCCTGCCTGGCCTGGTACTCCTCGTCGGAGACCATGCGCGCCAGGCCCAGGATCTCGGGCAGGGAGTACATGCCGCGGTGCTTCGCGTGTCCAAGAAAGCAGACGCGCTTGAGGTGCGGCAGCTTGGGGCTTTTGAGCGACTCGCGCTGGGAGTGCTTGAGCTCCGGCGCCACGTCGTAGAGGATCTGCACGTAGTCGGAGTCGCGGTACCCGTCGATGATGAAGAGGTTTTCGCACTCCGAGTGGGTCAGCAGGTACTCCAGCTCGGAGCGTTTGTAGCTCGTGTTCACGGTGAGCAGGATGGCGCCGATCTTGGCCGTGGCAAACTGCAGGGCGATCCAGTACGGCACGTTGGTGGCCCAGACGGCCACCTTCTCGCCGTGCTCCACGCCCAGGGCCATCAGCCCTTTGGCCAGCGTGTCCACGAGCTCGCCGAACTGACGGTAGGTCAGCCGGAAGTCGCGGTCCACGTACACCAGTGCGTCGTTGTCAGGATAGAGCTCGATGATCTCGTCGAGCATCTGCCCCAATGTGATTTCGCGCAGTGCGGGACGGGTCATATCCGCCCCCTTAGCACGGCAGGTAGAGCACGGCGTGGATGGTCGCCGTCTCGCTGCCGCCCGAGCCCACGTAGTGGGGAACGATGGAGTTGTAGTAGATGGAGTCGCCCTCTTCGAGCAGGTAGCGGTCCTTGCCGTGGACAAAGAGCACTTTGCCCGAGAGCACGGCGATGAACTCCTCGCCCTCATGGGAGGACAGGGGCTCGGCGCCCTCGGCGTAGGGCTCGTCCATGGGGTTAATCTCGATGAAAAACGGCTCCATATGGCGGTCGGTCTTGGCCGCGCCCAGGGAGTGGAACACAAGCCCCTTGCCCTTGACGTTCCGTGTGGGGGATACGGTGGTGGTGTGGATGGAGGCCAGGTTCTGGCGCTCCGCCTTGCGGGTAATGCACAGGTCATGGCAGGCGTCGTCGTCCATGAATGTGCCGAGGCGTACGCCGAGCGCCCGTGCGACGCGGATCAACGGGCCCAGCGAAGGCGCGATGTTGTCCTCTTCAAGCGCGGCGATAAACAGCTCGTCGAGCTCCGCACGTTGCGCCAGCTCGGCGCGGCTCAGTTCTTGATTCTCGCGATACGTACGAATCCGCGTTCCCAGCTTTTCTGGATGCATTCGTTAGCCTCCCCTGGCTTGGAGCGTTTTTTCCCATCCCGGTTTACCAAGTATGGTTCGCCTGTAAACCGAGCAACCTCCGGTCGCATCTGCTACCCGAAATCCATACAATCCGCCACCCCTTTTCCTACCGCTGATATCGGGGAACTGCCGCGCGTCTTCGCTGTTGCAGCCGTCACTCTATGGTAATGAGTGTTTGACATGACATGTTTTTTCGACAACACGAAAGCGGATTGCACCCGCACAACCCCAGGCGCGATCCGGTACATCCAACAGCGCCCCCCAGGCGCGAACAGCCCAAAGGAGGAACCGTGCCCCCGGACAACCATACCAGGGAGATCGCCGCGCGATTGAAGGGTCTGCGCGACGCCCTCGACTTCACCATTGAGGATTTTGCTGCCCGCGCCCATGTGAGCGTGGATGAAGTGCGTTCTTACGAGGAAGGCGACACCGAGGTCCCGGTCAGCTACCTGTTCGAGGTGGCCAAGGCGTTCGACGTGGACCTGACAGCCCTGCTCACGGGCGACAATGCCCACCTGCGCGGCTACAGCCTGGTCCGCGCTGGCAAGGGCCTGTCCGTGGACCGCCGCAAGGCATACAAGTACAAGTCCCTTGCCTACCGCTTCTTCCGGCCCTCCATGGAGCCCTTCATCGTCACCGTGCCCTTTGCCGAAGATGCCGAGCTGTCATTCAACAGCCACCCCGGCGAGGAGTTCATCTACATGCTCGAAGGCCGGCTCGAAATCACCCTGGAGAACGATGTCCTGGTCATGGAACCGCACGACAGCCTGTACTTCTCCTCGAAGACGGCACACGCCCTGCGCGCCCTGGACGGGCAGGACGCCACCTTCCTCGACGTCATCATATAAAGGAGAGACCAGTGCTGCTCGATACCGTGCACCCCTCCGGCAAGCTCAAGCCGGGCTCCTACGAGGAGTTTCTCGAACAATTCTCCGTCACCGTCCCTGAGAACTTCAACTTCGCCTACGACTTTCTGGACGCCGAAGCCGCCCAGGACCCCACCCGGCCGGCCATGGTCCACGTGGATGACGCCGGCAACCGCCGCGACCTGGACCTCGCCTTCTTCAGCAACGAGTCCTCCCGCCTGGCCGAGGGCCTGGCCAAGCGTGGCATCGGCCCCGGCGACACCGTGTTGATCATGCTCTACCGCCGCGTGGAGTGGTGGATCACCGTGCTGGCCCTGCACAAGCTGGGCGCCGCGGCCATTCCCGGCCCCCATCTGCTCACGCCCAAGGACATCGAGTTCCGCGTGGAGTGCGCCAAGGCCAAGGCCATCATCTGCGAGGACGGTCTGGCGGCCAAGGCGGACGAGGCCCGGCCCAACAGCCCATCCCTCTCCCTACTGGTGAGCGTGGGCGAGGCCGAGCCCCCGGCGGGCTGGACCCGCTACGACGATGTCCGCGCCGACGGCACGGACGACTTCGTGTACACCCGGCCGGACGGCCGGCGGCCCGGCGGTTCCGACCTGCTCTACATCTTCTTCACCTCCGGCACCACGGGCATGCCCAAGATGGTGACCCACACGCACACCTATCCCCTGGGCCACCTCACCACCGGCATGTACTGGCACGATCTCAGGCCCGGCGACCTGCACCTGACCCTGTCCGACACGGGCTGGGGCAAGTCCGTGTGGGGCAAGTTCTACGGCCAGCTCCTGGCCGGCGCCTGCATCTTCACCTGGGACTTCCGCGGCAAGTTCACCCCGGACGCGCTGCTGGAGATCCTGGCTGCGCACAAGATCACCTCGTTCTGCGCGCCGCCCACGGTGTACCGCTTCCTCGTGCGCGAGGAGGTCACCAGCTACGACCTCTCGTCCCTGCGCCACTGCACCACGGCCGGCGAGCTGCTGAACTCCAGCGTGTTCGAGTCCTGGAAGCTGTCCACAGGCATGGACATCTACGAGGGCTACGGCCAGACCGAAACCTGTCTCCAGCTCGTGACTTTCCCCTTCATGGAGCCCAAGCCCGGCTCCATCGGCAAGCCGGCCCCGGGCTGGGATATCGTGCTGCTGGACGACAACTGCGACCCCTGCCCCCCCGGCGTGGAAGGCGAGATCTGCATCCGCCTGGGCGAGGGCAGAAACCTCGGCCTGTTCACCGGCTACCTGAACGAGCCGGAAAAGACCGCGACCGTGGTGCACGACGGCTTCTACCACACGGGCGACAAGGCCTGGGCCGACGAGGACGGCTACTACTGGTTCATGGGCCGCAACGACGACCTCATCAAAAGCTCGGGCTACCGCATCGGGCCGTTCGAGGTGGAGACGGCGCTGGTCTCCCACCCGGCCGTTGTTGAGGCTGCGGTGACAGGCGTGCCGGACCCGGTGCGCGGCCAGGCCGTGAAGGCCACACTGGTCCTCGCCCAGGGCTACGAGCCCTCGGAGGAGCTGACCAAGGACATCCAGGACCACGTAAAAAAGGTCACCGCGCCGTACAAGTACCCGCGCGTGGTGGACTACGTAGATGAGCTGCCCAAGACCATCAGCGGCAAGATCAAACGCGCCGAGATCCGCGAGCGGGACGAGCAGGCGGGCTGACGCCCGCCACACGCTGACCTGAAAACAAACCGGCCCGGATCGAAATGATTCGGGCCGGTTTTATGTTGAGCTGCAGATCTTTTCCCAGACCGCCGTGTGCACTATTCCTTCCAGGCATTCTTTGGCCGGGCCGTGACAGCGGGTTCCAAACCACGCATGATACACACCGCAAGGAGGACGCCATGCGCGCAATCATCACGCTGATTCTGGTTATCTGCCTCGCCGTTCCGGCCTGGGCTGGCGGCTTCACCCTGAAAAGCCCGGACATCAGCGAGGGCCAGCCCCTGCCCAACGCCCAGGTGCTCAACAACTTCGGCTGCACGGGCGAGAACATCTCCCCGGCGCTGGAGTGGTCCGACCCACCGGAAGGCGCCAAGAGCTTTGCCGTTACGGTGTTCGATCCGGACGCGCCCAGGGACGGCGGCTGGTGGCACTGGGTGGTGTTCAATATCCCGGCCACGGCGCGCTCTTTCCCGGCCGGCGCCGGCAGCGGCCAGGGATTGCCCAAAGGCGCGGTGCAGGCGCGCAACGACTACGGCAGCACCGGATACGGCGGGGCCTGCCCGCCACCCGGCCCGGCGCACCGCTACGTCTTCACGGTTCACGCCCTGGACATGGAAAAGCTCGACCTCGCGCCTGACAGCTCGGCAGCCATGGTGGGCTTCATGATGAAGGACCACACCCTGGCCAAGGCGAGCATCACGACGACGTACGGAAGATGACGGTATGACTGGAAAATTGAAGCGGCCCGGATCGAGATGATTCGGGCCGGTTGAACTGAGATGGATATAACCTGACACTGACCACCAAAAGGTTGTGGTCATGCCGTCCCTGGCTGGGTATCGATGGAGTTGCGAAGCTTCATCCAACCCGCAGCGAGGAGAACGCCATGACCACGAAACGCAAAGTAGCACGAAGGAAGATGAGTCTGCTAGAGCTGGCTACCGAGCTGGGAAACGTCAGCAAAGCCTGCAAAATCATGGGCTATTCCAGGCAGCAATTCTACGAAATCCGGCGCAATTACCAGACCTTCGGCGCTGAAGGCCTGCTGGATCGTCTGCCCGGGCCGCGAGGCCCGCATCCCAACCGCGTTGACGAGGCTGTCGAGCAGGCAATCCTCGACTACTGCTTGGCCCACCCCACGTACGGCCCGCTCCGCGTCGCCCAACAGCTTGTCCTGCAGGGCGTTCAGGTCAGCTCCGGCGGCGTCCGCGGCGTCTGGAGCCGGCACGGCTTGCTCACCCGACACGAGCGACTGCTACGGCTGGAGAAGAGCGTGCGGGCGCAGCGCCTCGAACTCTCGGACGAGCAGATTCGCGTTCTGGAGCGCTTCAGCCCCGAGTTCCGCGACCGACACATCGAGACGCGCCACACCGGCGACCTCGTGGCCGTGGACACCTTCTTCGTGGGCACGCTCAAAGGCGTTGGACGCGTGTATTTACAGTCTGTTATCGACTGCCACAGCCGCTACGCCTGGGGCCGACTCTACACCACCAAGCTGCCGGTCACCGCGGTTCACGTGCTGAATGAAGACGTGCTGCCGTTCTTCGAGGAGCACGCCGCGCGCATCTCCACGATTCTGTCGGACAATGGTCGCGAGTTTTGCGGTCGACCGGACAGGCATCCGTACGAATTGTTCCTGCAATTAGAAGGTATTGAACATCGCACGACACAGGTTCGGAGGCCGCAAAGCAACGGTTTCGTGGAGCGGCTGCATCGGACGCTGCTCGACGAACATTTCCGCATCAAGGGCCGCGAGAAGTGGTACGAATCGGTGGAGGAAATGCAAGAGGATTTGGATAGTTACCTGAACCACTATAACCGGGAACGCACCCATCAGGGCCGCGGCATGGACGGCCGAGTGCCCTACCAAGCGTTCCTGGACGGCATCGTAATCAACGAAGCAGAGGTAGAAAAAGAAGAAGCAGCGTAGCCATCACCCCGCCAGGGGCGGAGTGTCAGGTGAATACTATCTCTGTACACATAATCTTTATTACATCTACATCAATTTGAAATTTCAAATTAATTTTGAATTTCATATTCTTACCTCTTAATAATTTATTTGTTTTATACTTTATGGTATTATAATATATTACCATTGCAAGCGGCTACGAGTCACCTCCTTCATTTATACAATTATATTTTTAACGACTATATTGCATTCATGTTGATTTGTAAACAAACATCAGATTTTTTATTTTTTACTTGCGGTTCTTATTTTAAAAAGAATTTCAGCTTCACAGTATTGCATTATTCCTCACGGGCTCTCCCCTTGACACCACCCCCCTCCTGGGTGCACGACAACTCCACGTATTCTCAGGGCGGGGTGGAATTCCCCACCGGCGGTATCCCGAGTAATCGGGGAGCCCGCGAGCGCCTCCGTCATCGTGACGGAGGGTCAAGCAGATCTGGTGCGACGCCAGAGCCGACGGTTACAGTCCGGATGGAAGAGGATGACGCAGAGCTTGCCCGTGTGCGCTGTTCATGCGCCACGCGCAGCCCCGGACCGTGTGGCGATCGCCGCGCGCGTCTTGGGCCGTATCACCCTACGCCCTGATTCTGGTACATCAATCTTCGAAGGAGCGTACCCATGAATCAGTCGCTATTGGACCGTTTCGGCACCCCCCAGCAACGTATCGACAATGCCCTTGCCAACCTGGCGGCAGGCGGCGGCGTGCTCGTGGTGGACGACGAGAACCGCGAGAACGAGGGCGACCTCATCTTTCCGGCCGAAACACTCACCGAACCCCAAATGGCCATGCTCATCCGCGAGTGCAGCGGCATTGTCTGCCTCTGCCTGACGGACGAGAAGGTCCGGTCCCTGGGCCTGCCCATGATGGTCCTGGACAACCAGAGCCCCTACCAGACCGCCTTCACCATAAGCATCGAGGCATCCAAGGGCGTAACTACCGGCGTCTCCGCCGCGGACCGGGTTTGCACCATCCACGCGGCCGCAGCAGACGGCGCCCTGCCGGAGGACATCCGCAGCCCGGGCCACGTCTTTCCTCTGCGCGCCAAGCCCGGCGGCGTGCTGGAACGGGCCGGCCATACCGAGGCCACCGTGGACCTGATGCGCCTGGCCGGCTACTCCCCCTGCGGCGTGCTCTGCGAGCTGACCAACCCGGACGGCACTATGGCGCGGCTGCCTGAGATCATGAAGTTCGGCGAGAAGCACGGCCTGCCGGTGCTCACCGTACAGGACATCATTGCCCACAGACTGGCACGCGGTGGCGAGGCGACGAACGCCCTCCTCAAGATGCACACCGCTGCGGCGTAATCATTTCTGAGACTTACACGACCAGGGCCGGGCGTATCGTCCGGCCCTTTTCTTTTTGATCCCGTCCCTGCTGGCTTTCACGCCTTCCTGCCGGACCGATCGGCGGTTTCTCCGATCCTAGCGCGAAACACCGGCCGCGCGCGAAAGAGGCGTAGCGCCGGACAACGCTTTCTGTCCGCACATGTTTTCCACAATTTTTGTCAGGCACAGGGATTGAATGCCACTAATTTATATTCTCGTAGCAAATTTTACATACTGGAAGCCTGGTTAATAACACGCACTGCACATCACCAAATCATCAAATTTCAGTATTGTACAACAGCAATGAGAGTGCTACAGGCAGGGTTCGGGAAACTAGAGTCCCCCCTCTAACGTTGCGAGATACTGATGAAAACGAAACTTTTACTCACCGGCGCCGCAATCATTGTCCTTCTGGGAATCCTGGCCTGGCACCTCCACAATACGCCATACTTGCTCGCCTTTTGCGGCCTGACCATCGCCCTTGTCATCGTCTTGCTCTTCTTCTCCATCCTCCATCTCATCTCACCGCTGGAAACCATATCCAGAAGCCTGAAGACGGCAGCCGAAGGCGACCTCACCGTGGATATCAAAGTGGCTGGCCCCCCGGAAATCCGGAATCTCCAGCAATCCATGCGCTCTCTTCTGAATCTTCTCAGGGACAAAATCACCCTGAACGAATCGCTTCTGAAAAATATCATTACGCCTATGGCGCTCATCAATACGGACGGAACGATTCAATGGATGAACGAATCCATGGTCAAGCTGACCGAACAATCCGCCGATCCATCAGAATTCTACGGCAAGCCATTTTCCGAATTTTTCTATGGAGACGTCCGCGAAACCGTCTCCGACAAGGCGCTTCACGAAAAGTCCAAGCAGTTTGTGAAGTCGCAGTTCGACTCCAGAAAGGGGAACACCAAATACGTTTCCATCGCCGCTTCTCCTATATGGAACTCTGCAGGTGAGATTATGGCGTGCTTCACAACGGTTATGGACTTCACCAACATCAAGCTGAAGGAAGACCACATTACGGCGCAGAACAAGGCAATTGCGCGCGGTGTTTCGGAAGCGACGAATGTGTCCGAGGATGTCTCGGCTTCGGCGCAGCAGCTGACCGAGCAGATACTCCGGGCGAACCAGGGCGCGGACGAGCAGCGGTCCCGCACCACCGAGGTGGCCACGGCCGTGGAGGAAATGAACGCAACCATCCTGGAGGTGGCGCGCAATGCCGGCGCTGCTTCGGAGACGGCCCACTCGGCCCAGGAGACAGCCAAGGTCGGCGCCGACCAGGTGCACGACGTCATCGCCGTGATGGACACGGTAAGCGCCAAGGCCGGCGACCTCAAAAACGAGATGAACGGCCTGGGCACACAGGCCGAGGGCATCGGCCGCATCATGGTGGTCATCAACGACATCGCCGACCAGACCAACCTGCTGGCGCTGAACGCGGCCATCGAGGCGGCGCGCGCAGGCGAGGCCGGCCGCGGCTTCGCCGTGGTGGCGGACGAGGTTCGCAAACTGGCCGAAAAGACCATGCAGGCCACCAACGAGGTGAACTCCTACATTGGAGCCATTCAGGACAGCGCCCGCAGGAACATGACCGCCACCGAGGAGACGACCTCCGTCATCTCCAAGGCCGCCACCATGTCCCACGAGGCCGGCGAGTCCCTGGAAAAGATTCTGCGCCTTGTGGAGAGCACGGATGACCAGATCCGCTCCATCGCCTCGGCCTCGGAGCAGCAATCCGCGGCCAGCGAGGAGATCAACCTCTCCACCGGAGAGATCAACCGCATCGCCGTCGAGACCGTGGAGGCCATGGCCATGGCCTCGGGAGGCATCGACAAGATTGCCCAGATGGCGGCAGATCTGCGCGAGTTCATGCGCACGATGCAGGAAGAGGCCTCGTAGACAGCTCGGCCTGAAATCCGATCCAACGCAAGGCCCGGACCGGCGCGGAACCTTTTCTGCATCGGCCGGGCCTTTTTCATGGCGTGTTCCCTGCCGCAACGTGAAAGGCGGCCGCCGCGTGCTCTGCCGGCCCGAACATGGTATGGTGCGGTTTGAGCCGGGCCCCGCTTGTATCCGGGCCGCGGGAGTCTCGCCATGGAACAGGAAATAACCGCGCTGCTCACAGGCCACACCCAGCTCGGGTACCTCGTGCTCTTCCTCGGCGCGTTTCTGGAGACCTCCGCCTTCGTGGGTCTGCTGGTGCCGGGCGAAACGCTCATCGTCGTGGCCGGGCTCCTGGCCTCGCAAGGCATTCTCCGCATCGAGTACGTGCTGCTCTGCGCGGCAATCGGCGCCGTCTGTGGCGACTCGGTGAGCTACGTCATCGGCGCGGTGTACGGCGAGCGGCTCCTGACCAAGGCGTCGGGCCGCTTTTTCATCAAGAAATCGTACCTGAGCGAGGCCAAATCATTCTACACGCGGCACGGCGGCAAGGCCGTGTTCTTTGGCCGTTTCGTGGGCTGGCTGCGCGCCGTGGTGCCGCTGCTGGCCGGCATCTCGCACATGCGCTACCCGCGCTTCCTGTTCTTCGATGTCTACGGCTGCGCGCTGTGGGCGCTGCTCTTCTCCATGCTCGGCTTCGTGCTGGGCAGCGGCTGGCGCACCATCCTCGCGGCCATGCACCGCCTGGGCCTTGAAGGGGCCATCGTCATTGGCCTGCTGGTCCTGGCTTGGTACCTGCTCCACAAGCGCCGCCTGGGCCGCCACGCCGTCAGCCGGTTCGACGCCGCGCTTTCAGCGCAGTTCCCCAGCTCCTGGCGGTTCCTCAAGGCGCGGTTCGAGGCCGGCTCGGCCTACGGCCTCAGCCTGACCTTCTCACTCATCGTGCTGGCCCTGGCCATTGCCGGCTTCGGCCAGATCGCCGACCAGTGGCGGGAGCACGAGTACCTCTACCACCTGGACCACACGGTCCATGCGTACATGGCCGCGCATGCCGCGGCCGGCGCAACCAGCCTGGCTGCGTGGGTTTCCAGGCTCGGCTCCGCCTACGTGCTGCTGGCCATGGCCGTGGGCCTGGCCGTGTACCTGGTGCGCAAGCAAGAGCTGTGGATGGCCTTCAAGCTCTCCCACGCCTTCCTGTTCGGCGAGGCGTTCCTCTATCTGGCCAAGTTTTTTTTCGAGCGCGGCCGGCCCGCCGGTGCGCTCATCGAGGCGTCGGCCATGAGCTTTCCCAGCGGCCACGCCTTCAACGCCATGCTCGCCTTCGGCTTTCTCACCTATGTGGTCATCACTCTGGCTAAAGGGGAAATCGCGCGCTTCTTCGTGCCGTCCGTCTCAGTCCTCGTCATCCTGGGCGTGGGGCTGAGCCGGCTCTACCTGGGCACCCACTGGTTCACGGACGTCATCGGCGGCTATGCCGCGGCCCTGGCCTGGCTGACGCTGAGCATCGTGGTGGGGAGCCTGCTGCAGAACGTACTGGCCCGATCGCCGTAGGAAAAGGGAGAAGGAATACACCTCTGGCGGCCAGGGGAACAGGTTGCCGAGGGGCGGCGCCCCTCGGGCACCCCGCCAGGGAGCTTAGCTCCCTGGACCCAAATATTGGGTACACAGCGTCCCCCGCGTTTTCTCAGGAAGCGGCGTCGAACAGGACCATGTAGTTGAAGCCCAGGTCCAGCTCATCCCGCGGAGTGAAGCCGAGAGGCGTAAAGATATCCCGCACTGCATCGGGGCCCAGACGCATGTGCGCCGGCGGTCCGAAGCTGAGATCGTGCTTGGGGCATTCGATGACCGCCAGCCGGCCGCCCGGCCGCAGCACCCGTTTGATCTCGGCTGCCAGCTCGGCCGCGCGCGCCGTGACGGGCGGGATGTGCAGCACCGTGGAGAGCAGGCAGACGTCGAAGCCATCCGTGTCCGCCGGCAGCGGCTGCGTGGCGTCCGCGGCCAGCGCCGAGAGGTTGTGCAGCCCCTGCGACGCCGCCGTGCCGATCAGCGCGTCTATGAGCGTCTCGTTGCGATCCAGAGCCAGCACGCTGCCGGTCTCTCCCACGATGCCCGCGGCGTGGAGCGAGTACTCGCCGGGGCCGCAGCCGATATCCAGAAAGCGCTGGCCCGGCTCCAGGCCGATGGCTGCAAACAGCTCGTCCGGGTCGTGCATCCAGAAGCTGGTGCCCCGCCGCGGCGTCTTGTCGGCGAACTTCGGGTGGTGCCGTTTGCCGCCGCCCTCGTGTGCGTCATGCATTGGTGTTGTTCCTTGTAAGCTGCGACTCCGGCGGCCAGGGGAACGATGTTCCCCTGGACCCCAGAACTGGTTGTCAGGGGCGCCTTGGTTCGAACCGTCATCACCAGTGAACCACATCTGCATAGTTTTGGGAAACGCTGCCCGCATCGCTGAGCGACCGCCAACATACACAAAACAAAAAACCCCCGGAGGCTTTCGCCGCCGGGGGATTGCTTGCTGGCTCCTCGGGGGTGACTCGAACACCCAACCTAGTGGTTAACAGCCACCCGCTCTGCCGATTGAGCTACCGAGGAACGCGCTTGAGGAGTGGCTATATACAAACGTGGGCCGGGGTCGTCAAGAGTATCGGCGAAAAAATTTTTTCAGACCCCAGCTTCTCACCTTTCCCGCACGTTTCTTGACGCTTTCACACCTTTGCCGTAGTTCTCTGCGTTTACATTACGACGCGAACATTTCCGCGCCCCACGTATATTCTCGCAACACGGAGTCCCTGCTTTGAGCCAGAAAAAGGCCAAGGCCGCCAAAGAAATCAAGCTCGCGGTCAAGTCACCTCATGTCGCGATGTTCCAGCCCATGCTCCAGAGCCTGGCTGCGCGCGACGAACTCAACCAGGTTATCAAGAACCGGGTGGAAAAGGCGTGCACGTTGCTCGACAACGGCGTACCGCTGTTTCCCAATACATTTCGCAAGAACGCCGAAGTCAAAGACATCCTGGCCGCCTATGCGGAAGCCCCGGATGAAAAACTCGAGGAAGCAGGCGAGGAGATCACCCTTGCCGGGCGCATCGTCTCCCTGCGCTCCTTCGGCAAGCTCGCGTTCTTCCATATCCAGGACGATACCGGACGCATGCAGGTTTCGGCACAACGCGACGTGCTGGGCACGGAAGCCTACCAGACGTTCAAGAAGCTCGACATCGGCGACATCGTCGGCGTGGTCGGCTCCCTGTTCCGCACCAAAACGGGCGAGCTCACCGTCAACGCGACCAGCGTGGCCCTGATCACCAAGTGCATGCGGCCCCTGCCCGAAAAATACCACGGTCTCAAGGATGTGGAGCTGCGCTACCGCCAGCGCTACGTGGACCTCATCGTCAACCCGAGGGCCAAAGAGATCTTCAAGGCGCGCCGCACCATCGTGCGCGAGATACGCAACTTCCTGGACGAGCGCGGCTTCATGGAGGTGGAGACCCCCATGATGCAGCCCATTCCCGGAGGCGCAACAGCGCGGCCGTTCATCACCCACCACAACGCCCTGGATATGCAGCTCTACATGCGCATCGCGCCGGAGCTCTACCTCAAGCGGCTGCTGGTGGGCGGGTTCGAGAAGGTCTACGAGATCAACCGCAACTTCCGCAACGAAGGCATCTCGGTCCGCCACAATCCCGAGTTCACCATGCTCGAGTTCTACTGGGCTTACGCGGACTACCACAACCTCATGGACCTCACCGAGGAGATGTTCGCGCGCGTGGCCAAGGCCGTGACCGGCGACACCAAGGTGACCTACCAGGGCGAGGTCATCGACCTCTCCCCCGGCGCCTGGACCCGGCTGACCTTCCACGACTCGCTGGAGCAGGTCGGCGGGATCGAACCCGAGCTCTACAACAACTACGAAAAGCTGGCGGCCTTCATCCGCGAAAACGGCGAGAAGGTCATCGAGGGCGAGAAGCTGGCCAAGCTTCAGGCCAAGGCCTTCGACCTCGTGGTGGAGCCCAAGCTCATCCAGCCGCATTTCATCCACGGCTACCCCACGGACATCTCTCCCCTGTCGCGCCGCAACGAACAGAACCCCGAGATCACGGACCGCTTCGAGCTCTTCATCACCGGCCGGGAGATTGCCAACGCCTTCTCCGAGCTCAACGACCCCGTGGACCAGCGCATGCGCTTCGAAGACCAGGTCCGCGAAAAGGAAGCCGGCGACGACGAAGCCCACGGCATGGACGAGGATTATCTGCGTGCGCTGGAGTACGGCATGCCCCCGGCCGCCGGCCAGGGCGTGGGCATCGACCGCCTGGTCATGCTCATGACCGACTCCGCTTCCATCCGCGAGGTCATCCTCTTCCCGCTCCTGCGGCCGGAGTCCGAGTCGTAGACGGAACCCGATGCGCTTTCCGCTCTTCATCGCCCTGCGCTACCTGACCACCTGGAGAGGACGCTCCTTCCTCTCGATCATTTCTTTTGTCTCCGTGGCCGGCGTAGCGCTGGGCGTGGCCGCGCTCATCGTGGTCACCGGGGTGATGAACGGCTTCTCCTCCGAGCTGCGCGACAAGATGCTCGGCATCACCGCGCACATCATCGTCACGCACAAGAACGGCGGGTTCGACGACTACGCCCCGGCACTGGACACAATCCGCCAGACGCCAGGCGTGGAAGCGGCCACACCGTTCATCAAGGCCGAGGTCATGCTTTCCAGCGGCCGCGGGGTGAAGGGCGTGGGCCTGCGCGGCGTGGACCCCGCCTCCGCCGCCGGCGTGCTCTCCGTGGACAACAACATCGTTGCCGGCAAGGGATTGTCCTCGCTCTCGCACGACGAGTTCGGCGAGCCGCCCCTGATCATGGGCCGGGAGCTGGCCCAGCGATTGCGCATCGGCCTGGGCAGCACGCTCACGCTGCTCTCGCCGTCGGGCCGCCTCTCCTCGGCCGGGTTCGCGCCCAAGGAGGAGCAGTTCGCGCTGGCCGGGGCGTTCAAGACCGGCATGTACGAGTACGACTCAGCCCTGGTCTACGTGTCGCTGGATGCGGCGCGCCAGCTGCTGGGCTTCCAGAAGTTCGCCGCCACGGGCATCGAGGCGCGCTGCACGGACGTCTTTGCCGCGGACGCGGTGGCCGCGAACATCGCCAGCAAGCTGGGCCCGGACTTCGAGGTGCGCAACTGGAAGGAGATGAACGCGAACCTCTTTGCCGCGCTGGAGCTGGAGAAGACCGGCCTGTCCATCATCCTGGCCATGATCGTCATCGTGGGCTCTTTCTCCATTGTGGCTACGCTGGTAATGCTGGTGATGGAGAAAACGCGCGACATCGCCATCCTGGTGGCCATGGGTGCGCGGCGCAGCCAGATTAAACAGATTTTCATGCTGCTGGGCATGCTGGTGGGCGGCGCCGGAGCCTCGGTGGGGCTGGGCCTGGGCCTGGCTGCAAGCTGGGTGGTGAAGCGCTACAAGATCATCAAGCTGCCGGAGGACGTCTACCCCTTGTCGCACCTGCCCATCCGGATCGAAGGGTGGGACCTGGTCGTGATTATGGCGGCCGCCTTCGCCTTGTGTTATCTGGCCACAGTGTACCCGTCGCGGCATGCCGCCCGTCTGGATCCGGCCGAGGCACTTCGTTTTGAATGACGCTGGTCTAAAATTTCTTTAGACAAAAAAGGGTTTTCAACGACCATAAATCGAGATATCTGTGGCCGAGTCTCAACTCTATGAACTGCGTGGTGTGGGCAAGTCCTTCCGGGGGCCCCGGGAGGAGCTAACCATATTGGACGGCATCAACCTTTGTGTGGACGCCGGAGAGTCGGTGGCCATACTCGGCTCGTCCGGTTCGGGAAAGACGACGCTTCTGCATCTCATGGGCGGACTCGATGTGGCGTCTCGGGGCGAGATCAAATTCCGCGGGCGCGACATCGGCGCCATGGATGATTCGGCCAAAGCCTCCATGCGCAACCGAGACCTTGGTTTCGTTTTTCAATTTCATCACCTGCTTCCCGAGTTCACGACACTGGAAAACGTTGCAATGCAGGGACTCATAGCCGGCATGAACAAGGGCGAGGCGTACGACCGCGCCGCCGCGAATCTGCGCCGGATGGGTCTTGGCGATCGCCTGGACCACCGCGTGACCACTCTTTCCGGCGGTGAGCAGCAACGCGCCGCCATCGCCCGCGCCATGCTTCTGCAACCCAAAGCCCTGCTTGCCGACGAGCCCACCGGCAACCTCGACGAACGCACCGGCGAGCTCGTCACCGATCTGCTCGTCAGCCTGAACGAGGAAACCGGCGCCACCCTCGTGGTGGTGACCCACAACCGTGATCTTGCAAACCGCATGCACCGGCGGTTGGAACTCTACTCTGGAGTGCTCCATGAAGTGTAGATTGTTGCGCACTGCCCTGCTCACCGTGGCTGCGTTCACCTTCGTCCTGCTCCACGGCCTGCCCGTGTGGGCGCAAAGCGACGTTTCCGTCATCGTTCTTCCGTTCCAAATCAATGCGGAGCCCAAGTACGACTACCTGAACGCCTCGCTGCCGGAACTGCTGACCCAGAGCCTGGGCGAGCAAGGGTTCAAAACCGTGTCGCAGGATCGTGTCCGCCAGCTCATCAAGGAGCAGAGCGTCACCTTCCTCGATCTCTCCACGGCGCGCAGCCTGGCCACGGCGGCCAACGCCAATTACGCCGTCTACGGCAGCTTCAGCCAAATCGGCGAGTCCATCAGCCTGGACGTACGGCTGGTGAGCGTGGAGGGCGACAAGCCGGCCACGCCGCTGTATGTGAGCCAGACCGGCATGGGCAACCTGGGCATGGCCGTGGGAGAGCTCACCAACAAGCTCTCCGACGAGCTCTATGCCGAGGACACCATCGCCGAGATCGACGTCCGCGGTCTGAAGTTCCTGGATGACGACGTGGTTCGCTCCCGCCTGTCCATCCGCGAAGGCGACCCCTTCAACCCCAAGGCCATGAACGACGAGATCAAGCGCATCTTCGACCTCGGTTACTTCGAGGATGTGCGCGTCAGCGTGGAGGACATTCCCAAGGGCAAGAAGGTCATCTTCGACCTGGTGGAGAAACCTCGCATCCTCGCCATCGGCGTGCTTGGCAACGACGCCATCGACGAGGACGAGATCATCGAGGCCATGAACACCAAGACCAACTCGGTGCTCAACCCGAAAATCCTGGCCGACGACCTCGAAAAGATCCGCGGCCTTTATCGCGACAAGGGCTACTACCTTGCCGAGATCTCCTACGAGCTGGAGGACAACAAGGACGGCTCCGCCCGGCTCAACATCGTGGTCAAGGAGACCAAGCGCCTCTACGTGACCGAGATCACTCTCAACGGCGTCGAGTCGCTGAGCGAGTCCGACGTGCGCGGCGAGATGGAGCTCTCCACGCGCAACATCATCTCCTGGATCACCGGCTCCGGCGTTCTCAAGGAAGAGCTCCTCGAACATGACGCCGCGGCCATTGAGCAGTACTACGCCAACCACGGCTTCGTGGACGTGAAGGTCTCTCCGGCCAAGGTGGACTACACCGAGGACGGCATCCACGTGAGCTACGATATCGTGGAAGGCCCGCGCTACCGGGTCGGCTCGGTGACCTTTGCCGGCGACCTGCTGGTGCCCAACAGCGATCTGCGCCAGATCACCAAGATCGACGACCTGGCCGAGGATCACGCATGGTTCGACCGCTCGGTGCTGCGTGATGACTCCGAGAGCCTCACCATCCTCTACAACGACCTCGGCTACGCCTATGCGGAGACCAACGTCCGCTTCGACGAAGCCCCGGACACCGAGGAGAAGGCTCTGGACGTGACCTTCTCGATGACCAAGAACCAGAAGGTCTACATCCGCCGCGTGACCATCGAGGGCAACACCAAGACCCGCGACAACGTCATCCGCCGCGAGCTTGAGCTTACCGACGGCAACCTCTTCAGCGGCACGCTACTCAAGCGCTCCAATGCGCGGCTCGAAAACCTCGACCTGTTCGAGAGCTTCGACATCGAAACCGTGCCCACGGACGATCCCAAGGAGCTGGACCTCAAGGTCTCCGTCAAGGAGAAGTCCACGGGCATGATCTCCGGCGGCCTGGGCTACGGCAGTTATGACGGCGTCTTCATCACCGCCAAGATCAACGAGCGCAACCTCTTTGGCCGCGGCTACTTCATCGGCCTCACCGGCTCCTTCAGCGGCAAGAAGACGCGCTTCGACTTCAGCTTCACCAACCCCCGCGTCTACGACACCTACCTCGGGTTTGGCCTCAACGCGTTCTACAACGAAGAGGAGTACCCGGACTTCGACAGGGAGTCCGTCGGCGGGTCCCTCAACTTCTCGCATCCCGTGGGCCACTACTCGACGCTGTCCTGGGGCTACACCCTGGAGCGGTACAAGATCACCGACCAGGAGTACTACTACGCCTACAGCGACGGCGGCCCGTTCTGGTCGAGCATAGTCAACGTGGGCCTTACTCGCTCCACCCTGAACTCGGGCATCAACCCCACCGCCGGCTGGAAGAACGCCGTCAACGTGTCCGCTGCCGGTGGCATCTTCGGCGGCGACGACGAGTTCATCAAGCTCATCACCGACCACAACTACTACTACCTGCTGCCCTGGGGTAACGAGCACATCTTCCACTGGCACGCCCAGGCCGGAGCCCTGCTCGAAACGCCTGGCGGCGACGATGTGCCTTCCTACCAGCGCTTCTACCTGGGTGGCATGAACTCCATCCGCGGCTACGAAGGCATGGCCATCGCACCGCGCGACCCCTTTGGCCAGATCCGCGGCGGTACCTACGAGTTCTTCACGAACTTCGAGTACCTCTTCCGCCTGTCCGAGGAGTTCGGTCTGCAGGGCGTTGCCTTCTTCGACGCCGGCGACAGCTGGGGCGGCTTCGGCTACGACAGCATCGACCTCAAGTCGAGCATCGGCGCCGGCATCCGCTGGGCTTCCCCCTTCGGCCTGCTGCGCATCGAGTACGGCTACGCGCTCCAGGATATCCCCGACCAGGGCAGCCACGGCCGCCTGGAGTTCTCCATGGGGCAGTCTTTCTAAACCGACCAACCCTAAATATTTGTTAGGATATCATCCGGGCGGGCCTTCTATGCTTGAAGTGCCCGCCCGTTTTTACTACAGAAAGAAATTCGGTCATTTTGGATCGACATCAAGACACCACTTCCGCATAGCCTGTCGTGCATATGCCGGCGGCGCAGGGCGCTGCGGAAAGAACTCTCGGGAGCTTTCGACATGCGAAAAATTACCGCCTTTGTTTTCATTTTTTGCCTGCTCTTCGCGGCCACGGCACATGCCCAAGCCAAGGTCGGCGTGGTCTCTCTCACTCATGTGCTGATGCAGTCCGAGCCGGGCAAGAAGGCCAACGCCGAGCTGCGGCGGATTCTCAAGCCTGAGCGCGACAAGCTCTCGCAGGAAGAGCAGGGACTGCAGACGGAGATGGAGGAGCTCAAGAAACAGGCGGCCGTCCTTTCCCAGGACGCCAAAAAGGAAAAGCTCACCGCCTACCAGCGCAAGGTCTATGACCACTCCACCAAGATGCAGCAGTTCCAGGAGAAGATCGGCAAGGAAGAGGAACGCATCATGGGCCCCATCAAGAAGAAGCTGGTGGAGGTCATCCAGAAGTACGCCCAGGAGAACCAGTTCGACCTCATCCTCACCGACATCAACGGCGGCGTTGTCTGGGCCTCCAAGCGCATCGACATCACGCCCGACGTGCTCAAGCTGTTCAACGCCGCGTTCTAGACCGCAGCGAATATCGTCCGTGCGCCCCTGGCGCACCATATAAAAAGGCCCGTCCGGCAGAGCCGCGCACACCGCTGCGGCTCTGCCAGGCGGGCCTTCGTGCTTTACGATACGCCTAATTAAGGCTAATTTATCCCCGTTCGGTTCCTTGCCGACATATCAATACGACGATCAGACCAGACCATACATTTCATGGAGCGACAATGACCGATACCACGCAAGAAACCTCGACCGTGGGCCCGCTGCAGATCCGCAGGATTCTCGACCTTCTGCCGCACCGTTACCCGTTCCTGCTCATTGACCGTGTGTTGGGCTACGTGCCAAGGACGAGCCTCACAGCGCTGAAGAACGTGACCATGAACGAGCCGTTCTTCCAGGGTCACTTCCCGGAGAACCCGGTCATGCCCGGCGTGCTCGTGCTCGAAGCCCTGGCCCAGGCCGGCGCCCTGCTCATCAGCCTGAACCTGGAAGAGAACGACAACTCCCTGTTCATCTTTACTGGCATCGACAAGGCCCGCTTCCGCAGGCCCGTGGTGCCCGGCGACCAGCTTATCCTCAACTGCTGGGACATCCGCCACCGCCGCAACTTCTTCAAGATGACCTGCGACGCCCGCGTGGGCGACCAGGTTGTTGCCCAGGCCGGCCTCGCCGCCGCTCTGGTCTCGCCCGACGAAATCTGATTCAAACCATCGATTCAGCCATGCAGTTCGACCAACAGCATTTCAAGATACTGAAAGATATCAACGCCTTTTCCGGCATCAAGCGCTACCGTGGCATGCTGCCCGCAAAGCTGGCGATCTTCCACGATGCCGGCAAGGTGGAGGAGCTTGTGGACGAGGAGTGCGTGGAGCGCATCGTCATCACGTTCGCCTGCGGTTCGGAGCGCGTCATGCTCAAGCTCACCGAGCGCGGGCACGACCTGCTCGAAGAGCTCCTGCCCGTGTATGAAGAGGCGGCCAAAGAGGCCGACCTGGGCGAGGTCTGCTCCGAAGGCGAGGACTCCCAGGTTGTGGAGGTGAAGCGCACACCCACCTCAAGCCTCTCCAAAACCCAGTGCATCCTCCTGTCCGACGTCTACCACTACTCCAAGATCCACTCCTATGGCGGGCTCATGCCCAGCGACATCCTGGAGACATACAGCCCCAAGGACATCAGCTCCCTCTCGGGCAACGGCTATCTCATCCACGTGAAAGCCGAGGTGGGCAAGGGCAAGAAGCGCAAGGGCGTCATCCTTTCGGACAAGGCCCTGCGCCTGCTGCAGGGCTTCAACATGGTGCCGGCCAACAGCATGGTGCCGGCCTGGAGAACTCCCTGCGGCTAGTCTCCGGTTTCCCCGTTCCGCCTCGTCATGTAGTAGCCGCTCACCAGCCCGAAGCACCCGGCGATCATCATATCGCCGCCCGGCGCGGGATGCATGATGCCCGCGTATCGCCCGGCGTCCTGCCGTAGGGCCTCGTTGGCCAGCCTGCGCCTCGGCCCCATCACGCATATGTGGCCGAAGCCCACGCCGCCGCCCGGCAGCTCCACCGTGTGCACGCCGTGGCCGCCGCTTTCCAGCACCTCTTCGTTGGCGATCTCGCCCCGGCGGAACCTGTCGAGGTCGCTGGCGATGGCCTCGGGCTTCTGCATGCCGGTATGGTGCTCGTACACGCCGTAAATCCGCTGCCGGTACACGAGGAACGCCAGGAAATGGCTGTTTCCCGCATTCACAACCATCACGCCGGTCCTTTCGGAAAGCGCCGCCACCTGCGGATCGAACAGCGCGCCCAGCACGGCGGCTGCGCCGGTGTCCGCCACAGGGCCGCCGCCGATGGCGCGTTGCAGTGTCACCAGGCGGGTCAGGGATTCGGGAGCCTGCTCATAGAACAGCGAGTCCAGCCGCCCGCCATCGCATGAGAGCAGGTTGCGCCAGATCACGAACCGGCCGAGCCGGTTGCTGCCCGTGGGGTGGTAGCCGTGGTCCTGGGCCGAGGCAAGAATCATATCCGGCGGCTCCAGACCGCACATGGCCAGCAGGCCGTTCCAGTAGCCGGGCTCGTAGTCGGCGGTGTGCACCGGGATGAAACCGGCGGGCGGCGCCGTGGTTATCTCGATGCCCATGGACTCGAGCCGGACCGGATCATCGGAAAGCGCCCAGGCCGCGTCCGGGTGCGCAGCCGCCGGAAGGCCAGCCTTCAGATGGGCGGACACGCTGCGAAAAAATCCGCCGCCCATGTTCTCGCCGTGCAGATAGATGCCCTTTCCGGCCGCCGTCAGCTCCCGCACGCGCGCGGCCACGCGTTGCGCCGGCGAGGGCAGCACGAACTTGGGCAGGTTCTCCGGCTCGGCGCAGGGGCCGCCGTCCTCCGCCGTCACGTAATACAGCACGTCCACCGTGCCGCTCCCTATGTCCAGGCTCAAGATGCGTTTGGCCACAATGATTCCTCCTTGAATCAGGATATCCATCCGGCCGGAACGACGCAACTCCGGCGCTTGCCGAACAGGCTTCTTGAAGTATTCCGGGATATGGGGCAACGTGCATTTCTGGCCGCCGCAAAGGCTTTCTCCTTGCTGCCAATATGGTCAAAGACGCACCCATGAATGATGTCAAAATAATGGTCGTGGACGATGAACGCATCGTCGCCCTCGATATTCGCAGGACTCTGGAACGGCTCGGTTACTCCGTGCCCGCTGTCTGTTCGAGCGGGGAGGAGGCCGTGCGTACGACGGGTGAGGTGCGTCCGGACCTGGTGCTCATGGATATTCGCCTCCACGGCGATATGGACGGCGTGCAGGCAGCCGACGAGATCTACCGCCAGTACTCCATACCGGTCATCTTCCTCACCGCCTACTCGGACGAGGAAACCCTCCAGCGAGCCAAGCGCTCGGAGCCGTTCGGCTATCTCATCAAGCCCTTTGCCGAGCGCGAGCTCAACTCCACCATCGAGATCGCCCTCTACAAGTTCCATTCCGAGTCCAAGCTGCGCAGCGCCGTGCAGACGGCCGAGAACGCCAACCTCACCAAGAGCGCCTTTCTGGCCAACATGAGCCACGAGATCCGCACGCCCATGAACGGCATCATCGGCATGTCCGACCTGGCCCTGGATACGGATCTGGACGACGAGCAGCGCGACTACATCACCACCATCAAGCAGTCGGCCGAGACCCTGCTCGGCATCATCAACGACATCCTCGACTTCTCCAAGATCGAGGCCGGCAAGCTCCACCTGCTGGACGTGGAGTTCGAGATCAAGGAGATCATGGACCGCTCGGTCAAGGCCATCTCGACCATGGCCCGCAAGAAGGGCCTGGCCGTCAACACGCGCGTCCATCCGAACATCCCCGCCACCCTGCGCGGCGATCCGGTCCGCCTGGGCCAGGTCCTGTCCAACCTGCTCAGCAACGCCGTCAAGTTCACGGAAACAGGCTCCGTAGCCGTGGAAGCAAACCTCGTCGCCATCCCCCCCGGCCGGCGGGACGCCTCGGGCCGGAACGACGCCCTCAAGCTCATCTTCTCCGTGCGCGACACGGGCATAGGCATAGAGCCGGACCAGCAGGACAAGGTGTTCGAAAGCTATCTGCAGGCTGCCTCTACCCGCTCCTACGGCGGCACGGGCCTTGGTCTGGCCATCTCGCGCCAGCTCGTGCAGATGATGGACGGCGCGCTCTGGCTGCGCAGCCGCGTTGGATACGGCACCACCTTCTTCTTCACCGTCAGCCTCTCGCCGGCGCTTCCGCAGACGGCCGAGGCTGTTAACGGCAGCGAGGTAGACTGCGCCAAGACGTGCACCGCGCGCGTGCTCGTGGCCGACGACAACCCCGTGAGCCTCACCCTGGCCTGCCGGCTGCTCACCAACGCCGGCCACGTGGCCGCCAGCGTCTCCAACGGCGCCGAGGCCCTGGACCGCCTGACCCGCGAGCCCTTCGACCTGCTCATCACGAACATCGACATGCCCGTGATGGACGGCCAGGAGCTGCTGCGGACGATCCGCGCCGGCAAGGCCGACTCCCTGCCGGCTGATTTCCCGGTCATCGCCATGACAGCCCACGCGCTCAAGGGCGACAAGGAGCGCTTCCTCAACGCCGGCATGGACGGCTACGTGCCCAAGCCGCTCCAGAAACGCGCGCTGCTCAACGAGGTCGAGGACATTCTGGCCTCCAGATCGGAGGCGCGATCCACCCAAGCGAAGCGCGGCTAGCCCCGGGGCTCGCCCCTCCGGACGAACCTTCCTTCGATGAACAAAGCGAGCACTGCACCCTTCCGCGCCGGACGACCCGGCCAGCTTGCGCAGTTCCTCGCAGCCGACCTGGCGGACAGTGCGTTGCCCGCGGCGTTTCTGCAGGACGGCGTCGTGAACGCGTCTCCTGTGCCGGACTGCCTGCGCTACGCCGCCGGAGTCCTTGGCGCGGCGCTGGGCTGCGCTCCGGATGCCGGCTTGAAGGCGCTCCTGGAGCAGGCCGGCCAGGAGCCCAATGCCGGGACCATAGCCACGGCCCTGGAAAAACGATCCGCAGGCATCCATGCGCCGTACCGCCTTGTGGTGGAGACCGGACACGATGCCGTGTGGTTCATGATCCACACCCGCCCGGCCTTTGGCGGCGGGACCGATCTCTACGATCCGGCGTCCGCCATCGCCGTCATCGAACCGCTCGATCCGGACCAGGCTCCAGACCAGCCCGCGCAGCAGCCCAAGGCCTCCGGCCGGAACCTCGCCGTGCTGCGCGAGAAGCACCGCGTGCTCTACGACATCCTGCCCATCGGTCTGACCATCACGGACGAAGACGGCATCATCATCGAGGTGAACTCGGTTTCCGAGAAAGTTCTGGCCCATCCCGCCGAGGCCCTCATCGGCAAGTCCGTGTACGACGATTCCTGGCAGATGATCCGGCCGGACGGCAGCCCCCTGCCTCCGGATGAGTACGCCTGCGTCCGCGCCCTGCGCACCGGAGAGACGCTGCTGGGCCAGGAGGTGGGCATCATCAGGGAGAACGGCGAGGTCATCTGGCTTTCCATCTACGTCGCGCCCATCGACCTGGAAGGGTACGGCATCGCCATCATCTACGTGGACGTGACCAAGTCCCGGATCATCGAGAACAACCTGCGCAAGCGAGAGCATCGCTACCGCATGGCCGTGGAGGCCGGACATATCGGCGTCTGGGAGTGGGAGCTGAACACGGGCAACATGTACCTGGACCCCAACCTGAAGCACATGCTGGGCTACGAGGATTGGGAGATCGAATCGAACATCGACGACTGGTCCCAGCATGTCCACGCGGCCGACCAGAACGCGTTGCAGGAGAGCATCCAACAGCACCTGAGCGGGCAGACGCCGTACTTCGACTTCGAGCACCGCATGCTGCACAAGAACGGCTCCCAGGTCTGGGTGTTGGCCCGGGGCGTGGCCAGCTTCGATGCGGATGGCAACCCCGTGTCCATGACCGGCACCGACCTCGACATTACGGACCGCAAGCTGGCCGAGGAGGCCCTGGAGGTGGAGCGCAAGCGGCTCTTCTCCCTTCTGGACCGGCTGCCCGCCTTTGTCTGCCTCATCGCCACGGACAGAACCCTGCGTTTCAAGAACCGCTACTTCGTGGAACAGTTCAGCGAGGACGCCGGCCCGCCCTGCACGACAGCCTGCGCCGCTTCTTGCCCCACCTTCGAGGTCTTCGACACCCGCAGCCTGGCCGTGTGGGAGTGGACGTCGGAAAGGACAGGCCAGGTCTTCCAGATCTACGACTACCCTTTCGAAGACGTGGACGGCTCCCCCCTGGTGCTGGAGCTCGGCATCGACGTCACCGTCTCCCGCCGCGCCCAGGATGCGCTCCAGGCCAGCGAGCAGCGCTACCGCTCCATCACGGACAACCTCGCCATGGGCATCGCCATGGTGGACGAGAACTACCGCGTGGTGGCCGCCAACCCCAAGCTGCGCGAGTGGTACTCCCACGTGGACTTCGACTCCCCGCCGCCGTGCAAGGTGCTCTTCCCGTCCTGCGCCGAGGATACGCACTGCAAGAGCCCGTGCACGCGCGTCCTGGCGGAGCGCATGGAGACGGAAATTCTGGAGGATATGACCCTGGCCGGCGGTACGCGCACCATGCGCTTCAACTTCTACCCGGTCCGGCGCAACGACGGCAGCATCCGCTCGCTCATCGTCATGATCGAGGACGTGACCGACCGCCTGCGCGACCAGGCCCGCCTCCAGAGGGCGCAGAAGCTGGAGGCCATGGGCACCCTTGCCGGCGGCATCGCCCACGAGATCAACCAGCCGCTCAATGCCCTCCGGCTGTATGTCAGTGGCCTCGACATGGTCATCGACCAGCAGGAGATCATCAGCCGCGAGCTGGTCAAGGAGCGGCTCGGCCTGATCATGAACGAATGCCGGAAGATCAGCGACATCATCGTCCACATGCGCTCCCTGGTGCGGCAGGAAACCCGTGGCCTGGGCAGCGTGGACCTGAACCACGCCCTGGAGAGCGCGCTCTCGCTGGTCACGGCGCAGCTCCGTTCCCACGACATCACCCTGCGCCTGAACCTGCAGAGCGACCTGCCCAAGGTCCACGCCAACCCCGTGCAGGTGGAGCAGGTGGTCATCAACCTCGTGGTCAACGCCATGAACGCTCTGGAGTCCGTCACGCCGGCCGCAAGTAAACGTCCGGTAAAACCAGCCTCTTCAGATATGGAGCTACCTGAAAAGTTCGTGTATATACGGACGGAAAGCGAATCGGACCATGTCATTCTGAGCGTCCATGACAACGGTCCCGGCTTCAAGGGTATGGAAGACAGGCTCTTTGACCCATTTTTCACCACCAAGGACCCCGGAAAGGGCATGGGCCTTGGGTTGTCCATCGTACACACCATGGTGCGCTCCTGGGATGCCGAAATATCCGCAGGACAAAGCCCCTGGGGCGGCGCAACATTCACGGTCCGGATGCGGCCTGCCGAATAACCTTCAGAGATAAAACAACATGCGTGTACTCATCGTTGACGACAATGAAGACAGCCTGAAAAGTCTTGCGCTTGTCCTTACAGACCTGGGCCACGAGCCCGTTGCCCTGACCAACGCCGAGGACGCCCTCGCCGCGGTGGCCAAGGAGTACTTTCCGCTCATTGTCACGGATATCCGCATGCCCGGCATGGACGGGCTCGAGCTGCTCACCAAGCTGCGCTCCCAGCAGAACTCCCTCAGCTCCGACGTGGTGCTGATCACAGGCCACGGCGACAGGGACACGGCCATCGAGGCTCTTCGCAAAGGCGCCTACGACTATCTGAGCAAGCCCCTCTCGGCCCAGGAGCTCGCCGCCGTGGTGGAGCGCTGCACCGAGCACCAGGCCCTGCTGCTGGAAAACCAGTCCTGGCGGACCCAGTTCCACTCCCGGCTGGAGGAGGCTACCCAGAGCCTGCGCCAGCATCTCTCCCTGGCCCAGGAGCGGCTGCGCGACACCACCGGCATGACCGAGGTGGTGGCCGAGTCCCCTGCCATGGTCAAGCTGCTGCGCGAATGCCTCATCTACCACGAGGACCCCGAGGTCCCGGTGCTGCTGGAGGGCGAGACCGGCACGGGCAAGGAGGTCCTGGCCAGACTCATCCACTACGGCAAGGAGGGCAACGAGGACCCCTTCGTGGCCATCAACTGCTCCGCCATCCCGGCCGAGCTGTTCGAGAGCGAACTGTTCGGCCACGAGCCCGGCGCCTACACCGGCAGCGCCCGCCAGGGCGCCAAGGGCAAGCTGGAGCTGGCCGGCAAGGGCACTGTCTTCCTGGACGAAATCGCCGAGATGCCGCTGTCCATGCAGCCCAAGCTGCTGCGCGTGCTGGAGGAGCGTAGCTACTACCGCCTGGGCGGCAGCAAAGAGCACCCCTTCCGCGCCCGCGTTATCTGCGCGGCCAACCGCAAGCTCGGCCAGCTCGTGGACTCCGGCGCATTCCGCCGCGACCTCTACCACCGGCTCAAGGTCGGCCACATGGTCATTCCGCCGCTACGCGAACGGCCCCAGGACATCGACCTGTTGGCCATGCATTTTCTGCTGCGCCAGGCCGCGCGCAAAAAGAAACGCTTCCGCGAGATCCACTCCACCACGCGGGAAATCCTGCTCTCCTACAGCTGGCCCGGCAACGTACGCGAGCTGGAAAACGCCATCGAACGCGCCGTGCTCACCAGCGACGGCGAGACCCTGCTGCCCGGCCACGTCTACTTCCTCTTCAGCGAGGACCAGAACCGCCGCCGCGTTACCTTTGAGGGTGCGGAGCAGCTGGCGGACGGCGCCGTGAGCCTGCACGACATCGACAAGCTCATCCTGCCGGACGACGGCCTGGACCTCGAAGAGCTCAACCAGGCCATTATCCGCAAGACCCTGGACAAGTTCGGCGGCAACAAATCCCGCGCCGCAAAGTACCTGGGTCTGTCCCGCTACGCCCTGCACAGACGGGTGCAGAAGTAGGACTGGTCGATTTCGCGCACTTAGTGTGCGCACATGCACATTCGCACATTTTCCGCACAGCGCGCCCCAGGGCGCGCTTGTTTTATTTTTCATTCTATTCCAGACTGTTACGTGCATTTCGCAAAACATCATCGTTCTGGCACATCCTTTGTATTGTCTTGGTGACTGTACGAGGGAAGAGCAGCCATGAATGTCAAGTTTTTGCATGACAACCCCGCCGCGTTGCAGCAATGCCGCCAACAGCTGGAGCAACTCGGCATTTCCGTCAGGGCATACTCTTCCGCAGTAACGGGCATTTTCGCACTCGCGTTCGAAGGCCCGTCCGTGGCGGCCGTCGTCAGCCATTGCCCCATGCCGGGCATGCGCGGCGAAGAGCTGCTGCGACTTTGCAACCATGTGGCTCCCGGTGTACCGGTCATCCTCGTTGCGGATGACCACCGCATGGACCTTGCTTCGCAGGGAGACCTCAGCGCCGCGTTCGCCGTTATCCGAGGCGCGCTTACGGCAGAGAGTCTTGCACCGCTGCTTATGCAGGTCATGACGTTACGGCCGAGGCAGCACCCCGACTTTCTGTATGTTGTCTGAGTTTTCGGAGCCGTAACCCGGCTCCTGAGAAATCGTGCAGCACTGCTGCACCTGTTGTTGTTACCAATCCGGTGGACCCTTCCCCCCCGTCCGCCGGATTGAGCAACAAGTGGAGCGGAGGCGCATGCGCCTCCACCATGTTCGGGGAACGAGTCCCCCCACTCGATCTCCGAACGGAAGTTGCGCTGCAGCGGCATCCCCCCCATTCTGCAGCAGCGTCGCTTCCTTCCCTCTTTACGAGGGACTCTCCTCTTCCCCTCATCGGGGAATTCAAGGCGGCCGGTCCCCCCCCCGGCCGCTTCTGGAAACCAAAACGGGCGGTCCCGCACAGGAGCCGCCCGTTTTTTATTTGCGCAGGAGCCCACGCCCTGCAAACATCCGCGCGCCGGCCCTACAGCCGCGTGGCAATGCGCAGCACGGTGCGGGCGTAGAACTCGTCGTTGTTGTATCGGCGGATGACCTTCACCCGCTTTTTCTGGGAAAGCCCGCTCTTCCAGCCGGCCCGTTTGAGGAAGAATCCTACGGAGTGCACGGCGTCGGCCGGATCGTACAGGTCCACGCGGCCGTCGCCGTCGCCGTCCACGCCGCACTCCAGCGCCGTGGCGGGCATGAACTGGCACAGGCCTATGGCTCCGTAGATGGAGCCGGGCATGGACACGGGGTCGAGCTTGTTCGTCGTTGCAAAGCGGATAAGCGCTTTCAGCTGCTTGAGCGCCCAGTCCGACTTGTCGTCCATCCGCTCGGTCAGATACTTCTTCTGCTCCGGGGTGAGCGAGTCGGGCACGAACCCGCCGATGTCGTCCAGCGATCGGGCCGCAGCCATGCTCGCCAGCGCATTGAAGGCGCTCTGCACGCCCAGGTACTCACCCAGCCGCGTTTCCACCACAAGTATGGCCATGACCAGCTCCGGCGGCGTGCCGTACTGCTTCTCCACGTGTTGCAACGCGCCCTGGTACTCCACGCAGAACAGCCGGATGGCGGCCAGGCGATCCGGCGTCAGATGCACATCGTAGATCGTCCGCTTGTCGCGCCTGCCGGGCCGTTCCTGCGCGCGCGCCGGCGGCTTGTGCTTGTCGTACTTGATGCGGTAGAGGGCGCGGATCTTCTTGCCCATGTACTCGGACTTGTAGATCACGTCGCTGCGGGAAAAGAGCGCCATCACCAGCTCGTTCGAAATGCCCTCGTCAACCAGTCGCTGGGCCAGGGGCTGCCAGCGCGGCGGCACGTTGCCCGCGGCCTGCGCATGCTGCGGCGTCAGAACGAGCGTGATAAGAAGCAAGCCCGCTACGGCCGCGGCCGTCCATCCCGATCCATGTCTCGCCGTGTGCGTCACGATACGTCCTTACGTCATTAGGCT
Organism: Oceanidesulfovibrio marinus; assembly: GCF_013085545.1. Lineage (NCBI taxonomy): Bacteria > Pseudomonadati > Thermodesulfobacteriota > Desulfovibrionia > Desulfovibrionales > Desulfovibrionaceae > Oceanidesulfovibrio > Oceanidesulfovibrio marinus. The sequence goes on along the minus strand of NZ_CP039543.1, from coordinate 3,766,197 downwards.
AGTGTTGATGAATGTCAGGCCCTGGCCGCAATGCAGAGGACCACGCTCTTTGCGCCGGCCTTGTCCAGCGTCCGGCAGGCCTCGCGCAGCGTGGCGCCCGTCGTCATGATGTCGTCCACCAGCAGAACCCGGCGGCCGGACACGAGCTCCTCATTCGCGATAAAGGCGCCCTTGATGTTCTTCTGCCGCGCCTTGCGGGGCAGGCTCACCTGAGGCGGCGTATCCCGCACCCGCCGCAACCCGGTTGATGCATACGCCGCGCCAATTTTCCGCGCCAGTGGCCGGGCCAGCACCGCGCTCTGGTTGAATCCCCGCATCCGCAGCCGCTTGGGGTGCAGCGGCACCGGCGCAACCACATCCACAGCCACGCCGGCTTTCTGACACGCCGCGGCCATGCAGCCGGTAATAATCGCCGCCCTGCTGAGCCGGCGGCCGTACTTGAGCTCCAGGACAAGCTCGCCCAGGGCGCTGGGGTAGACGCTGTGAAACACCACGCCGGACCATGGCGGGGGCGATTTCCGGCACGCGGCGCAACGCGATACAGGCGCGCTCTCCTCGGCAAAGATCGCGCCGCAGTCCGGACAGTACCCGCCGGTGCGCGGCTGCAGCGCCTGGCCGCACGCATCGCACAGCACGCCGCCCGATTCCGGCGCGGCGCCGCACCGCCGGCAGCGGCCGCCGAATATGCCCAGAGCATGTGCCAGGCCGAGCACGCCAGCCTGAATCCTGATCGCGGCCGCCCTCTGCATTCTCCTGCGCCTATGGTGTGGATTCCGAAAGACGCCGCGCCACGGAAGCCGCGTACTCGCGCACGGCCTGCCGGGCGTTCTCGTTGCCGGCGAGGTCCCCTCTGGCGTCGATGCCGCGCAGGGTCAAGGGGTCGGCCAGGGTCACGTTGAACGGCTCCAGGAAGTACTTCAGCGTGAGCATCGCGCCCTCGAAGAGCTTCTCCCCCTGCGGCCGGCCGGCCACGAACATGGCGAACGCCTCCCGCCGCGGCAGATTGAGCAGGGTCTCGTCCCCGTGCAGCCGGCGCATGTAGTAGGCCTGGGCCCGGTCGATGAACGCCTTGAACCCGGCAGGCACGTGGTAGAAGAAGATGGGCGAGGAAAAGAGCACCGGTCCGGAGCCCAGCAGCGGCGCGAACAGCGCATCCGCCTCGTCCTTGCCGGCCAGGGTGCAGCAGCCTTTTTCCCCGCACAGGCCGCACCCCTTGCACGGCAGCAGCGGATGCTCCCGCACCCAGAGCGCGTCCGTGGCCACGCCAGCCTCGTCCATGGCATCGCGAAACAGCTCCAGCGCCGTATCGCTGTTGCCGCCGTGGCGCGGGCTGCAGCCGTACAGGGTCAGACGGTCCATGCGCATCGCCTCCGTATGCTCAACGCTTCCTGCGATGATAGATTGCGTGCAGCAAGCCGTCGCCGGCCTCTTGCACATCGAGGTCCCAGTACGGCTCCAGGGTCAGCACGTCGTACAGCAGCTCCCGTGCGGACTGCTGGACAGTAAACGAAACAGGCTCGCTCTTGCCAAAACGGAGATACCACCCGATCTCCAGTGCAAGCCCTCAACACTTCTGCGACAGGTCGATATACGTCTGCGTCTCGGTCATGGTCGTCTCATCCATTAGAAGGAAAAATCCGTAAAGAACGGGTTGTGCCGCATCTCGTCGCCCACCGTGGTCGGATCGCCGTGGCCGGAGTAGACTACGGTCTCCGGCGGCAGGGTGAATATCTGCCCGACCACGGAGTTCTTGAGCACGTCGAGGTCACCGCCCGGGAAGTCCGTGCGGCCGATGGAGCGGTTGAACAAAAGATCGCCCACAAAAACCGCGGCCGCGTCCGGGAAGTGGAAGGACACGCTGCCCGGCGAGTGGCCCGGCGTGGGCAGCACGGCGCAGTCCAGCCCCAGGAAGGACGTTGCACCGGGCTCGATGTTTTCGTACTCGAAGAGCTCGATGGCGGGCAGGCCCATGAACCCGCCGCGGCCCAGCTCCGTCTCCAGAAGGTAGGCGTCCTTTTCATCGGCCAGGATGGGCGCGCCCGTCTCCTGGGCCAGCTTCCTGTTGCCGCCCACGTGGTCGAAGTGGAAGTGGGTGTTCAAGATGTGCGTCAGGGTGAGCCCTTCGTTCCTGAGCACGTTCAGCACGGCGGACGGATCGCCGCCCGGATCCACCACTACGGCGTCGCCGTTGCGGATAAGCAGGTAGCAGTTGGTCTGCAGCGGCCCCAGGGCAAATGTCCGAATCTGCATCACATCTTCCGATCGTCCCATCAAAACGCCTCCAGCATGTACTCGGACAGCTCGTTGCGTACGGCCTTGCCCGGCTGGTCCGGATGGCCCACGGCCAGCACGGCCTGGAGCTCGTAGCGCTCGCCGTCCACGCCGAGCACGGCGTTCACGTCCGCGGCCTGGTTGATAATCTCGCCCACCCAGACAGCGCCCAGGCCCAGGGCGTGTATGGCCAGCAGCATGTTCTCGATGCATGCGCCGGCGCTCTGGTGGTCCTTGCGCTCGTCGTAGCACGCCTCTTTGTCCAGGTAGATGCAGATAAGAATGGCGGCGCCGTTGATGAGTTGCGGGTACTTGGTGCAGTCGCTCAGGCTGCCCTGGCGCTCGTCGCCGGAGCGCAGGACCAGAAAACGGCAGGGCTGGTTGTTCTTGCCGGAGGGCGCCCAGCGGCCGGCGTCCAGAATGGTATGCACATCCTCGCGGCTCACGGGCGCGGCCGTGAACTTGCGGATGCTGCGCCGTTCGTGCAGCGCCGTGAGCACCGCGTTTTTCATTGTCTCGTCCATCGCTGTTCTCCTCGATCGCTTCGCATGCGGCATTGACCCGGTGCATGGCCACCATGCAGAGCCGCCGCACGGTATATCGAATACCTTCCGCGGCAAGCGTTATCAAGGCCGTGTTTTTTGGCGGCGGCCGTTGCCGCATGTCCCGACCTGCGTTAGTATGGAATAATCCTTCACCATTTTTTATGCGAGGACAGCCGCATGCCGTACACACTGAACCGCCGCCGCGCCCTGCAGCTTTTTGGCTGCGCCGCGGCAATCGCCGTCTCGGCCCCGCGCCGCGTCTGGGCCTTTGTCGTACAGGCCTTCCGCACGCGCACCGTGGAGCATGGCACCTTCACCTTCGATCCGGCGGCCGGAAAGGTCCGCTACGGCGACGGCCGCGAGGAGGACTACGCCCTGACCATCGGCGGCCTTGTGGACGAGCCGGTCACCCTGACCTACGCCCAGCTTCTGGCCCTGCCGCAGACCAGGCAGACCTCGGACTTCCACTGCGTGGAGGGCTGGTCCGTGTTGGACGTGCACTGGTCCGGCGTGACCTTCAAGGACCTGCTCGCCACGGTATCCCCCAAGCCCGAAGCGCGCTACGTCGTGTTCCACTCCCTGGGCGAGACCGGCTACAACAGCAGCGGAGTCGATCACTACATGGAGTCCTTCCCCATCGACTGGCTGCTGAACCGCGAGCTGGGCTATCTTTTTGCGCTGGGGCTGGATGGAGCGCCTCTGCCGCAGGACCGCGGCGCGCCGGCGCGGGTGGTCTGCCCGTATGATCTGGCCTATAAATCCATCAAGTTCGTCACGCGCATGGAGCTGACCGCCGAGAAGCAGCCCGGCTGGTGGACCCTGGCCAACCCCATCTACCCCTGGCGTGCGCCTGTGCCGGCACGCAGGCTGCGCACGGCCATGCCGCCGCGCAGCTGATCGTGTCCAAAACATTAGACGCAATCTGTCTACGTCAGTAGACACTGCTCCGGGCCGATATCCTGGTTCTTCGGATCATTCACCCGCGTGCTCACCTGCACCAGGGCCATGCCTTCGGCCGGGTACGGCCGGATGAGTTCACGCAGGGATTCCGGGTCCGCGTCCGGAGCCAGCCAACGGCCGTAGTCTTCGGGCGCCAGAATGACCGGCATGCGGTCGTGTACGTGCGCCACCAGCTCGTTGGCCTCGGTGGTCAGGATGATGGCTGAGAAGAGCTCCTCGCCGTCCTGTTTTGTCCAGTGCTCCCACAGGCCGGCCATGGCGAATGGCGAATGATCGGCCATGGTTATGGCGTACGGCTGCTTCGTACCGTCTGGGCGCTTCTCCCACTCGTAGAAGCGGTCCGCCGGGATGAGGCAGCGCCGCCGCGCAAAGGCGTTGCGGAAGGCGGGCTTGTCCGGGGCGGTCCCGCCGCGGGCGTTGATGAGCTTGTAGCCGATCTTCGGGTCGTCGGCCCAGCTCGGCACAAGCCCCCAGTGGAAGAAACGCAGCACCCGCCGGGACGGATCGTCGTCATCCAGCACGATGACCGGGATGTCCGTGCCGGGCGGGATGTTCCGCCGAATCTCGGAGCCGTGCATGTCGGCCAGTTGAAAATACTCCCAGGCCCGCCGCGGCGGGATGGAGAATCCGAATCGTCCGCACATGATTTCGCCTTGCGTTTGGTTCGATATCCTCTGGAAAACCGGCCCTCTGCACCGGGGCTTGCCCGCCGATCCAAAGCCCAGTACCTTCCGTCGCAGCCGGAGCAATCGAGGTGGCCGCATTCCCTTTTCGGCCACGCCCGCACCAGGCATCGTCTCCGCCCTTCCCTCGCTTAACACATCAGGACGTACACAGCATGCTCGAAAACACCTTCTGCCATTTTCCCGGCATCGGCCTCAAGACCGAAGCCAAGCTCTGGAACGCCGGCGTCCTCACCTGGGACGACCTGGAAAAGGACGCCCCGGCCGGCGGCTCCTGGCCCGTGGGACCTGGTCGCCTGGCCACGGCGCGTTCCCTGCTGGACGCCTGCCGCACAGCCCTGGACGCAGGCGACGCCCGTGTCTTCTACCGCGACCTGCCGCCCCAGGAGCAGTGGCGCATATTCCCCCACTTCCGCCACAGCGCCGCCTACGTGGACATCGAGACAACCGGCACCGGCTGCGGCATGGACCACATCACCACCATCGCACTCTACGACGGCCGCGAGGTCAAGACCTATGTCCACGGCCGCAACCTCGAAGACTTTGTCGACGACATCGCCGCCTACGACCTGCTCGTTACCTTCAACGGCAAGTGCTTCGACGTGCCCTTTATCGAACGGGAGTTCAACTGCACCCTGGACCAGGCCCACATCGACCTGCGCTTCGTGCTCAAGGCGGCCGGCATCGGCGGCGGGCTCAAGAAAGTGGAGCATCAGCTCGGCCTCTCCCGCGGCGACCTGGACGGGGTGGACGGCTACTGGGCCGTGCTCTTGTGGAAAGAGTTCGAGGCCACGCGCGACGAAACCGTGCTCGAAACACTTATCGCCTACAACGTGGAGGACGTCATCGCCCTGGAGCTGCTGGCCGCCACGGCCTTCAACCTCCACCTGGAACGCACGCCCTTTGCCCACCGCCGCCTCGATCCCCCCCTGCCCGGCCTCAACCCCTTTGCCGCCAGCACCGCCGTGCTCGACACCATCCGGCGACGGTATTTTTATTAAGAAGCAGGCTTGAGGGACGCTGTCCTCCAAATGCAAGAGCCGATTGTCCTCAGCAATTACGCCGCAAGAATATAGTCCTTGCCGGCGCCCCAGCCATGGGCGTGGAGGAACTCTTCGATCTCGCCGGCCGCGCCGCGGCTGGCCACGTAGCTGACGGCGAAGCGCTTGCCGGGGCCGTCCAATTCGTCCCGGTGGATGACAGGCCGGCCGTGCACGGTCTTGCCCACCTTGCGGGGGTCGATGTCCACGTAGGCTTCGATGGTGACGCCGTGCGCCTCCAGCATATCCGCGCGCTTGCGGCTGATGCGGCCGGCGCCGATAATGGTGACGTTGGGATGGAAGGGATTTTCCTGTTCGAGCCAACGCGCCAGGTACTGCGCCTTGACGGCGTAGAAGGCGTCCACATCGTAGCGCGAATCGACCCGCGAAAGCCGCTCCGGCGGATCGCTCCAGGTGAGCAGATACTCCGGCACCTTAGCGATGCGCACGCCGCGGTCCATGAGCCTCAGCCACAGCTCGTAGTCCTCTGGAAAAGCGCCGTCGCGATAGCCGCCAGCGTCTAAAATTATGGACGTGCGAAACATAACCGAGGGGTGGGGCAGCGGCGACTCCTGGAAGCGGTGCAGGGCGATGTCCTGCTCGGCGACGTGGCGGTTGCACCAGTCCACATGGTAGGCGTACCCAGCCGCGGCCTCGGCGTCGCCGCCGAAGTGCACGAGACACCCGGCCACGCCCAGCTCCGGCCTGGCGTCGAGCAGTTCTTTCTGCCTGAGAAGCCGGTCCGGATGGCAGATGTCGTCGCCGTCCATGCGCGCCACGAGATCGCTGCGGCACAGGTCCAGCCCGCGATTCAGGGCCGGGACCAGGCCGAGGGGCGGCGTGGACTCCACGATGATGCGCGGATCACGGGACGCGTAGGCGCGCAGGATGTCCAGGGTCGCATCGCCGGAGCCGTCATCCACGGCAATGATCTCGAAGCTGTCCAGGGTCTGGCAGAGCACGCTGTCCAGGGCGCGCTCCAGGGTTGCGGCGGCGTTGCGTACAGGCAGCAGCACGCTCACCGCAGGGGCGTTGCTCACGCGGCCGGCTCCTGCCCCAGGGCGTCACGCACGCGGCACACGCCGCAGAGCTCGGCGCTGGTAGGGTAGCCGCACTGGGCGCAGGGGGTCAGCTCCGGGCCGTGCTCGGCCTCGCTGGCCGCGAAGGCTGGCCTGCCGGACTCCAGGAAGCTCTGGTAGAAGGAGAGCTTCTGGCCAGGGGATGCCTCTTCCAGGTCGGCCAGCAGCTTCTTGTGCCGGGTGAAGCTCGCGCCTTCGGAGTACGGGCAGGCAGCCATATGGTACTCGATGCCCGTAAAGAAGCAGTACGCCGCGGTCTCGTACTCGGAGATGCGCCACAGGGGCTTGACCTTGCGCGCAAACCCGCCCTCGGCAGGCAGCAGCGGCCCCTGGTCCGAAAGGTAAGCGGCGTCCCAGCGCAGGGTGTTGGCGAAGAGCCGAGCCACCTCGTCGTCCAGGTTGTGGCCTGTGGCCAGCACGGTGAAGCCGCGGTCCTGCGCCAGCTTGTTGAAGTAGTAGCGCTTCACCTTGCCGCACACGGAGCAGATGGGCCGGTGGATGCGGCGCTTAACCTCTGGGATGGGGATGCCCTCCTCCTCCAGCGCGACCACCACGAGGGGTATGTCGTGCGCCTGGCAGAACGCCTCCACCACGGCGCGCGCCTTTTCCGAGGAGCCCGGTATGCCCAGGTCCACGTGCAGGCCCGTGAGGTCGTATTCCATGGCCTTGAGCTCTCGTGCCAGGGCCAGGGAGTCCTTGCCGCCGGAGATGGCCAGCAGGATGGAGTCGGAATGGTCGAAAAGCTTCTGCTTGCGGATGCCGCGCTCCAGCTGGCGGCGGAAGAACTCGAGAAAGCACGGCTCGCAGAACCCCGCGTGGTGACTGGGCAGGGCGATCTGCGCCGGCTCCTTGCAACGGCTACATTTCATAGTATTTTGGTCTGATATGTTGCGGTTTGACGATTCCCGCGCCAATGCTGCGATAGAGGCTGCGGCTCGAACACTATTGCGTGAGTCGGGTGCGGACGTCTAGCCCCGGGAGGTAACCCGGCGCAGGGAAATGATCTCGTTGTTGCGAAGATGCAGGTCCGGCGTGAGCAGCCGGCGCTTGCCATCGTCGTCCTGCCGCTGCGGCTCGCGGATGACGAGCACGGAGCCCGGCCGCTCGCCCAGGCGGTTGAGCAGCTGCAGCACGGTGTTGGGCTTGGGGATCACCTGCTCCTCGCCATCCGGCTCGAAACGGATGGTGATGGTGCTAGCGGGTGTGCGTTCGATTTCAGGATGTATCACTTGTTTGCTGCTTCCACGGCTTTGTCCATGGCCGCGAAAGCGACCTGGAGTTCGATGACGAGCTCGGCGCGCAGAGCCTCGGACTCTTGCGCCGGCAAATTGTTGACTCCCTTTTCCAAGCGTTCGGCAAGCTGCCGGGAGGCCAGAGCGCCTACGGTGGCGGCGGCGCCCTTGATGGAGTGCGCCTGCTTGCGCGCTTCCACAAGCTCTCCGTCGGCCATGGCCTTGGCAAGTTTATCGAGCTTGAGCGGGGCGTCCAGCCGGAATGCGGCGTAGAGTTCCCCCAGCAGCTCCATATCGCCACCTAGCCTCGCAAGTGTCTCGGTAATTTCCAAATGTTCCATAACAATAATGATGGCGGCGGAAGAATTGGTCAACAATACGCCTACATAAATTTACCGACCATACGATTTTGCGCTGTTTGAAGCAAGTCGCGAATAGGGGTGCTCTCTGCACAGTCTCCATGGAATCCTGAAAACGCCTTGTCATCATTTCCCCCTTCTACTATAGTTCGCAATATAGGTAGTTCCGCCGCCCGCCATGCGGCATGAGGGTCCTGGCGGCTTCTGCATGGCATGGAGCACAAAGACACGTCTGGATACGGCACAAGGAGCTTGGGCTATGGCCGATGAGAAAAAAGTACTGGTTGTCGACGACGAGAAGCATATCCGCATGCTGTACCGCGAGGAACTTGAAAGCGAAGGATACGACATTGCCACCTCCGACGGTCAGGAAGAAATTCTCGATGTCATCGCTCGCGAGAATCCCAGAGTCGTCATCCTCGACATCAAGCTGGGCGCCAACCGCTCCGGGCTCGACCTGCTGCAGGAAATCCGCGACAAGGACCCAGACATCCCGGTCATCCTCTCCACCGCCTACGACTCCTTCCAGCACGATCTCAAGTCCGTCTCCGCCGACTACTACGTGGTAAAATCCGTGGACCTTTCCGAGCTCAAGAGCAAGGTCGCCCTGGCCATGGCCAAGGCGGCGAAACAATAAGCTGCACAACCCGAAGTACGCATCGCGCCCCGCCGTGCCCAGCATGCAGGCGGGGCGTTTGTCTTGCCCATATCGGGGCTTCGTGGTAGCCCTGCCTTCCCATGCCTGACATTGCAACTGCGATCCAATCGGTCGCCATCAGCTTCGTCCCCTTTTTCCTGGGGGTCATCTGCCACGAGGTCGCTCACGGCTATGTGGCCTATCGTCTTGGCGACCCCACGGCCAAAATGGCCGGCCGCCTGACGCTGAATCCCATCCCCCATCTGGACACCATGGGCACGCTCGTGTTCGTGCTCACTGCGCTTTTGCCCAGCCCCATCGTCTTTGGCTGGGCCAAACCCGTGCCTGTTGATCCCCGGCACTTCAAGAATCCCATGAAGGGGATGATGCTCTGCTCCGCGGCCGGGCCCGGCACCAACATCCTGCTGGCCATCATCTTTGCCCTTGCCCTGAAGTTCGTCACCCTCAGCGTGGACTCCGTAGAGGCGTTGCGCGCCAGCGCCGTGCTCTACCCGCTCTTCCTGATCTGCCGAACCGGCTTGTACCTCAACCTTATTCTCGCGTTCCTCAACCTCATCCCCATACCGCCGCTGGACGGCTCCAAGATCCTCATGGGCTTCCTGCCCCGCGATCTGGCCATCAAGTACATGAGCATCGATCGCTACGGACTCTTGATCCTGATCCTTCTGCTCGCCACCGGCGCGTTGGGCTACGTGCTCTGGCCGCTCGTTACGGGCTCGGCGCAGCTCATCCTCACCCTCGTGGGTCTGTAAGAGGCGCAGAAACGCACCCATCGTTTTTTCTGGAGGAAGCATGACTGCTTTGAATCGGCGTATTGTCTCCGGCATGCGGCCCACGGGACCGCTCCACCTCGGCCACTACTTTGGCGTACTCAAGAACTGGGTTGATCTGACCAAGGACTTCGAGTGCTTCTTTTTCGTCGCCGACTGGCACGCCATGACCACGGAGTACGCCAACCCGCAGCGCATCAAGGGCTTCGTGCCCGAGCTGGTCAAGGACTGGGTCGCTGCCGGCCTCGATCCTGCCCGCTGCACCATGTTCCAGCAGTCCAAGGTGCCCACCCACGCCGAGCTCAACATGATCTTCTCCATGATCACCCCCCTGGGCTGGCTGGAGCGCTGCCCCACCTACAAGGAGCAGAAGCAGCAGCTCATGGAGAAGGACCTGAACACCTACGGCTTTCTGGGCTACCCGGTGCTCATGGCCGTGGACATCCTGCTGTACCGGCCGGGCTCCGTGCCCGTGGGCCAGGACCAGCTGCCGCACCTGGAGCTCACCCGCGAGATCGCCCGCCGCTTCAACCACCTCTACGGCGACTTCTTCCCGGAACCCCAGGCCCAGCTCACCGAGCAGGCCAAGCTCCCGGGCCTGGACGGCCGCAAGATGAGCAAGAGCTACGGCAACTCCATCTACCTCCGGGAGTCCATGGACGAGATCCGGCCCAAGGTCATGAAGATGCTCACGGACGAGAACCGCAAGCGCAAGAGCGACCCCGGCGATCCGGACATCTGCAACCTCTTCCCCTACCACGAGGTCATGACGGACAAGGAGAAGCAGGCCGAGATCCGCGAAGGCTGCACCAAGGCCACCTGGGGCTGCGTGGACTGCAAGAAGCTGCTGCTGGAGTCCATGGAGTCCTTCCTGGGCCCCATCCAGACGCGCCGCGCCGAGCTGGACAAGGACCCGGACGCCATCTGGGAAATCCTCCGGAAGGGCGACGCCCACGCCATGGAGGAGTCCACCCGCACCATGGACGAGATCCGCGGGATTCTGAACTTTACCTAGAGCCGCACCGGCCTTTGTACCGTTCCACACACGCGGAAGGGAGCTGCCACCGAGCGCCCCTTCCGCGTTTTTTTGTTCGCGCGACCGCTGTTTCCCTGCCTTACTCCCGCGCAGCCTGTACGGCCGGATCCCTGCCCGGCGCCTGCCATGTCATCCGCACGGCTCCGTGGCTGGAAGTGACGATGAGCGGAATGTCCAGCTTCTGCATGGCGCTACGCAACTTCATGCTCGGCAGCCTCCACTGGTTGAGGTACCCGGCGCTGGCCACGGCGATGCGCGGCCCCACTGCGCGGTAGAACTCCATGTTCACGCTGGATGCACCGCCGTGATGCGGCGCGATCAGCACCTCGGCGGTGATGTCACGACCGGAGTCCAGGATGGCGCGCACGGCCTTGGCTTCTATATCTCCGGGCAGCAGAGCCAGCGGGTGGCCCCGCCACACCAGGCGTAGCACCAGGGAGGAGTCGTTGAGTTCGCCGGCCTCGAACTCCGGCGACGGATGCACCACCTCGAAGGAGAGGCCCTCGGCCAGGGGGAGGCTGTCTCCGGCAAAGGCAACACGCACCGGCAGCTTCCGCCGGGCCAAAATGGCCGCCAGCTCTTCACGCTCCTCCTGCGCCGCCACTGGCTCGCTGTTGCGCACGAACGCGCCCACATCATAAAGCCGCAGCGGGAAGAGCAGGCCCTTGAGGTGGTCGGTATGGCCATGGCTGACCACAGCGTACGCAAGCCGCGGCAGGCGATTGCGCGTCAGGTACGGCGAGACCACATCCTCGCCAGCGTCGAAGAAATCGGAGCGGAACCCACCGCCATCCACCAGGGCGCGCACCCCACCCGGCCCCTCCACCAGGACGGACTGCCCCTGCCCCACGTCCAGGATAGTGAGCGAGACGGCCTCCGAGCGCATGGCCTGGATGCCGGCCAGGGCCGGCGGCGCGACCATGAGCGCGACCCCCACACAGGCCAGCGCCTGCCAGCCGCGCGGCAAGTGGTCCCGGCCGGAACGCCGCCGCTCCAGCCAGAGCAGCGCCAGCACCAGCAGCAACCACCAGCCAACCCACGACGGCCACGTGGGCCGCAGTGTGACCACTGTGCCGAAAAACCCGTGCCCGTCCAGCCAGCGCAGCCCGGCCGCCATGCCGTCCAGCAGCGTTGCCCCGAACCCCAGCACGTGCGCCGCGGCGTACTGCGCCGCACCCCAAGACCACGGCAGCGCGGCCAGGGCGAGCCCCAGAACGAGCACCGGCATGATCAGACCGCCCAGCAGAGGCAGCCAGATGATGTTGGCTAAAGGATTGAGCGGCAGGTTGCCGAAGTACCAGACGCGCAGCGGCAGCGTGGCCAGGTGCACGGCCAGCGTGACCAGCAGGAAGCCGAGGAGATAGCGCCAGCTCCGGTCAACCCAACGCCGCCAGCGGGGTTTTGGGGAGCCGTCGCCGGAGGGCTTTGGTCCGGGCAGGAACGGTACGACGCAGGCGATGCCGGCTACGCTGGCGGCGGAGAGCACCAGCCGCAGGTCGCCGGTCAGCTCCGGCGTGGTGAAGCAGATGACGGCCAGGGCCAGAAAGAGTCCGTCGATGATCACGGACCGCCGGCCCATCCACAGCAGGATGCCGAAGAATATGAACATCACGGCGGCGCGGACCAGCGAGGGCGAGCCGCCGCCCAGCCAGACGTAGACCAGCGCCAGCACACACGCCAGAAGCGCGGCCAGCCGCGCCCTGGGAACGCGCAGATAGATCCCCGGCCACAGCCAGCCGGCCAGGAACGCCAGCCCCGCGCCGATTAGCGCCATGCAGGCCACATGCAGCCCGGACAGGGCCACGGAGTGGGCGAGGTCGGCCCGCTTCATGAGCGTCATGGAGCCGGCGTCCAGGAAATAGCGTTCTCCCAGGAGCAGCGCCGCGGCCATGGCTCCGCCGGGTGAAACCGCCGCGCCGTCCTGCGACTGCCACGTGTCTGCGGCCGGAGCCCACGTCCAGGGCGCGCCGCGGGCAATGAGATGGCGAAAGACCTTTTCCCGCACGGCCAGCCGCGCCTCCCACAGCGCGTCACCGCGCGACAGCAGCATGGCCTCGGCCTTGTCGCCCACGGAGAACGCCGTGTAGAGCACGCCGCGACTCCGCCAGTACTGCTCGTAGCCATCGCCGCCCGGCTGGTTGGCCAATCCGTGCAGGGGGCGCAGCCTGAGGGTTGCCACGATGCGCGCGCCTTCGGCCGGGATCACCGGCGGATCGAGCCACGTCCACCTGAGCGCGCCGGGCATGGCCTCGGCGGAGCCGTCCTGATGAATCCGCTCCAGATCGTCCAGCACGATGCGCAGCCGGCGTCCGGGCCGGGTCACTGCCTCGGCGATGCGGCCGCGCAGGCGCACCTTCGGCCCCTGCTCCACCCATGCCGGGGCGGCGGCTGCCTCTGCCTGGCGCGCTTGCTCAGTATGGAAGGACCATGCCCAGCCCAGGCCGAACACCGCCACGGCGGCCACGGCCAAGGCTACACGATGCCTGAGTGGAGCCGCCCGGCTGCCGATGATAAACCACAGTAGCAGAACCAGCCCGAGCCCGGCGGCCCACGGCGCGGCAGCGGCCAGGAACCCGGCCAGCGCCGCGAGCAAGAGCTGTTGCCAGCCTAGAAGCGGAACGAGCGCCGGGCGGTCCATGAATTGTGCCAGAGTAAGGCGGATTTATTCCTGTTCCCGCCGCACCTTCGCGCCCAGGGCGTTCAGCTTGGCGTCGATGTTTTCGTAGCCGCGATCCAGATGGTAGATGCGGCGGATGGCCGTCACCCCGTGCGCAGCAAGGGCCGCCACCACCAGGGAAGCGCTGGCCCGCAGGTCCGAGGCCATCACCGGCGCGCCGGTGAGCGCTTCCACCCCGCGCACCACGGCTGTGCGGCCGGAGAGCTTGATCCGCGCCCCCATGCGCACGAGCTCCTGCACGTGCATGAAGCGGTTCTCGAAGATGGTCTCCTCGATGACGCCGGACCCTTCGGCCAGGGTCATCACAGCCATGATCTGCGCCTGCATGTCCGTGGGGAAGCCGGGGTACGGCAGCGTCTTCACATCCACGCACTTGAGCCTGTCGGCCGCGGAGACGAAGAGGCCGTCCTCGCGCTCCTCCAGCTTCGCGCCCATCTCCTCGAACGGCGCGAGCACCGCCTCCATGCTGTCCACCGGACAGTTTTGTATGAGCACCTCGCCACGTGTGATGCACGCCGCTGCGAGGTAGGTGCCGGCCTCGATGCGGTCGGACATAATGCGGTACGAGGCGCCCTTGGGCTGGCGAAGCTCGGAAACGCCCTCGATGGTGATCTCGCTGGTGCCGTGGCCGGTGATTTTAGCTCCGCCCTGGATGAGGAACTCGGCCAGGTCGCAGACCTCGGGTTCGCGGGCCGCGTTCTCCAAAATCGTGGTGCCCTCGGCCAGGCTGGCGGCCATCAGCAGGTTCTCGGTGCCGCCCACGGTGGGGAAGGGGAAGGCAATGTGCGCGCCCTTGAGGCCGTCGGTAACGCCCTCGATGTAGCCGGCGTCCAGATTGAAGGTCGCGCCCATCTTCTCCAGGGCGGTCAGATGCATGTCCACCGGCCGGGCGCCGATGGCGCATCCGCCGGGCAAGGCCACGGAGGCTCGTCCCAGGCGCGCCAGCAGCGGCCCCAGACACAGGGCCGAGGCGCGCATGGTCCGCACCAGTTCGTAGGGCGCCTGGTAGGCGATCTCGCAGGGGTTGGCGGTGACGTTGCCGGCGTCGTCCATCTCCGCCGGGCAGCCCAGCACCTCCAGCAGCTTGAGAGTGGTGCCGATGTCCCGCAGCCTGGGCACGTTGGTGTAGTTGACAGACCCGTCCATGAGCAGGGAGGCGATGAGAATGGGCAGGGCCGCGTTTTTCGAACCGCTGATGGGCACCGTGCCGGACAGGGGTCCGTTGCCTTCCACAATGAGTATGTCCATGAATGATCCCGATTAGTTGCGTGTAATTGGTTACAGAAGCGCGTCGCTCACGTTTCAGGTCTTGACCGCGAGGCTCCTCTTGGTTAGTTTACCTTCTTCTTTACGGCGGGAGTAGCTCAGTTGGTAGAGCACACGGTTGTGGCCCGTGTGGCCGTGGGTTCAAGTCCCATCTCTCGCCCCATTCGAAGATCCAAGGCCGTGGCGCATGCCGCGGCCTTTTTCTTTGTCCGGTCTATAGAATCCAATGGCGGCCCGCAAGGGAACCACCCTTCTGTTTGCACAATCTTCACGCGCGCCGTCCCCCCTTGCGCAATGACTGCATCAGGGCCCTGGACTCGGCCACGCCCAGCCGCAGCGACGCCGCCATGTACCCAGCCCCGCACAGCGGAATGATCGCGATGACCGACCACCGCCGCCATGACGGCGGCAGCACGCCGCACATGGCCCACGCTGCGAGGAAGACCCCCACCGAAAGCACGGCCGGAACAAAAGCCCGGCGGACAATGGCCCGCCAGACTGGAGCGTGAGCCTGCTCGCCGCTCGTGCGGGACACGGCGCGCGCCTGCACCAGGAAGACGAACCACGACGCCAGGGCTCCGGCGCCGGCCAGACCGGCCGCTCCCTGCCAGGCCATGGCCGGCCAAGCCAGCACGGCAAAGCAGAGCATGCCGGCCACCGAGGCCACCACCGCCTGCCGGATCATGGCCGCAGCAAAGAGCACCGCCACCAGCGCACGGCTGGCGGCCAGCGCCGGCAGGCCGATGACGAACCCGCGCAGGGTGCCCGCCGTCATGCCCGCGGCGTGGGCGTCGAAGGCGCCGTGCTCGAACAGCAGCGAGGTGATGGGCCCGCTCAGGGCCAGGAGCCCGGCCATGGCGGGCAGCGTGAGGAAAAGCGAGAGCGCCACGCCGTCCTCCCAGACCTGGCGGAAATCGCTGTGCCGTTTCTCCGCATGGTGCGCGGAAAGCCGCGGCAGAGTCGCCGTGGCCACGGCCACGCCCACAATGCCCAGGGGGAAATGGATGAGCCGGTCCGCAAAGTAGATGGCCCCGACCGATCCGGACGTCATGGCCGTTGCCAGGATGGTGGCCGCTACGATCATGGCTTGGAAGGAGGACGAGCCCACGAGCACCGGACCCAGCCGGCGGAGCATGGCCTTGGCCTGCGGATCACGAAGATCGGCCGGCCCGAGGACGGAGAAGCCGAGCCGCCGCACCGCCGGGGCCAGGATGACAAGCTGCGCCACGCCGGCGATGCTGACGCAGGCCGCGATGACCAGCGCCGTATCCCAGCCGGCAAGCACGGCCAGCACGCCGCCGGTAATGATGCAGAGGTTGAACACGGCCGGAATGGCGGCCGGCAGGAAAAAGCGGTCCCGAAAGTTGCACACCGCGGCAAGCAGCGCCACGGCTGCTATGCAGACCAGGTACGGCATCATCAACCGCATGAGCGCGGCCATGCGGTCGAGCTGCGCCGCCTCGAAACCGGGTGCGACCAGCTCGGCCAGGGGCCGCGCCGCAATAAGGATGACCACGACGGCGGGCACGAACCACAGCCCGATGCGCAAGAGGAACGAGCGCGCCAGGTGTTGCGCGCCATCCCAGCCGTCCCGGGCCTGGCGCTCTGCCAGCGCCGGCATGACGCTCAGGCTGAGGGCTCCCTCGGAGAAGAAGCGCCGCACCACCAGGGGGAAGCGGAAGGCCGCGAAAAAAGCGTCGGCCAGCGGCCCCACGCCCAGCACGGAGGCGATGATGATATCCCGCACAAAGCCGAGCAGCCGGCTGGCCATGGTGGCAGCGGCCACGCTGGAGGCCCGCACCGCAATCGCCTCGGCGCCGTCCTGTTTTACCGCGCCTCCGGCTCCGGCCGCCGTCGTCTCTGTCTGCTGAATGCCTTCATCCATGTGGGATCGCACCGGAAAAGATATGTACTCCCGTGGGTGATTGTCGTAAATTACAAGTATGTCCCACGAAGAAATCCGCGTCTACGGTTATGTGAAAGGCCTGCCCTCGGAAGGGTACATCGCCCTGCTCAACGGCCTGGAGGGCTCCATGTTCCAGATGGACTGTCTGGAGCACGAGGGCGACACCCTGAACGTGGAGTACGAGGGCCCGTTCTTCCTCATCGACGACTTTCTGGAAGCCCTGCTCCCGCTGCTGCCGGACACGGCCGAGGGCAGGATAGACTACATCGACCACCACGCCTGGGAGATGGTGCGCTACACCATCGAGGGCCGCGAGGTACGGCC